>JAIVYN010000130.1:0-10638 GCA_048635425.1 Candidatus Aegiribacteria sp. | reverse complement strand
GGGTATGGTCGATTCATTAATGGCTTTTACACATATTATAAGCTCAACGGCACCACTGGCACCGAGCATATGCCCGAGAGAGCTTTTGGTTGAGCTGACAGGTATCTTATATGCACGTTTGCCAAAAATGAATCTAATAGCTGCACTTTCAGCAATGTCATTTAGCTCGGTAGCTGTCCCGTGGGCGTTGATATAACTTATTTTGTCTGTCTCGAGGCCGGCATCAATCAATGCCAGCTTCATCGCCGTTGCGGCACCATCTCCGTTCGGCAGGGGGGCGGTAATGTGATAACCATCATCAGTTGCGCTGTAACCAAGAATCTCAGCGTATATATTTGCATCGCGTTTCTTAGCGTGGCTTTCTTCTTCAAGAACCATAATTCCGGCACCCTCGGAAAGAACAAATCCGTCTCTGTCCCTGTCGAACGGTCTTGATGCTGCTTGCGGATTGTCATTTCGAGTGCTTAGTGACCGGGCAGCACAGAATGAAGCCAATCCTATCGGCGTAAGAGCGGCTTCAGCACCGCCGGTTATCATAATATCGCTTCGCCCGGCAACGATGTTGGAAAATGCTTCTCCAATAGCGTGATTGCCCGAAGCACAGGCGCTTGTAACACAAAAATTAGGCCCACGCACGCCATAACGAATGGCAATGTTACCACTGGCGGCATTAGACATAAGCCGCGGAACACAGAAAGGAGAAACCTTATTCGGACCTTTTTTCAAAAGTCTTTTGTGCTGCTCTTCAATTTCCTTTATACCGCCTATTCCTGTGCCCACAATGACACCGGCACGAAAAACGTCTTCTTTGGAAAAGTCCAGTCCGCTGTCAACTACAGCCTGCTTTGCCGCTGCCACAGCAAACTGAGTAAAGCGGTCCATTCGCTTGCTCTGGCGCTGGTCAACGTATTTCGTTACGTCGAAATTTCTTATCTCGCCTCCGAACTTAACCGGGTATGCACCGGTATCGAATGATTCGATAGTAGAAATGCCGCTTTTACCCTCGCACAGCGCAGCGAAAAGCTCATCAGCGGACTCGGCTAAGGCGGTTACACAACCTAAGCCCGTAATAACAACTCGCCGTTTACTCATACTAAACTTGTTCGCTACTCTTAGCTTTTGGATTGTGCAATATTGACGATGTAGTCAATTGCGGCGCCGACGGTCTGGATCTTCTCGGCCTCCTCGTCCGGAATGCTCATATCAAACTCGTCCTCAAATTCCATTACGAGCTCAACCGTATCCAATGAGTCGGCATTCAAATCGTTAATAAATGAGGTATCATGGGTTATTTCAGCCTTGTCTGCGCCCATCTGCTCACTTATTATATCGATGACTTTATCCTCAATTGCCTGAACATCTAATTCATCAGCACTCACTTGTTTTCCTCCCTAATTAAACAGGAATTTATTCCGTAAACTTCCGAACAGAGTTCATTAACAACAACTGCCACTAACAGTCAATTGTATTTATTGGCGGGTATATTACATACAAAAATACCCATCTACAAACATTTTTTTATTTTTTTTTACATTGCCATACCGCCGTCCACGCAAAGCACCTGGCCGGTGATATAGCCGGCCTCGTCGCTGGCAAGAAATGCGACCGCTCTGGCAACATCTTCGACTTTACCGAACCGTCGCACCGGAATAATCTGCTTTGCAGCGTCTTTAACCGCATCCGGGAGCACTTCTGTCATTTCCGTCATGATAAATCCCGGAGCGATGCAATTTGCAGTAATATTTTTTTTGCCGACTTCCCGTGCGACCGACTTGGTCATGCCGATAAGCCCAGCCTTGCTGGCCGCATAGTTGCTTGAGCCGGCCTGTCCCATTATTCCCGCAACGGAGCTTAAGTTTATTATCCGGCCGAATTTGTTTCTGACCATTGACCTGATGGCAAAAGTAGTTGCTATAAAAGCGGCACGAAGGTTGACATTGATGACCTTGTCAAAATCCTCTTCTTTCATTTGCATCATCAGTTTATCACGAGTAATGCCGGCATTGTTCACTAAGATTCCGATTCCACTGTATTCGGAAGCCAGAGACTCAAGTACCTCCGTAAGTTCTTCCGTATTAGTTATATCCACACATTTAGTTATGACCGTAAAGCCGGCCTCTTTTACAACGTCCTCAAGCGCGCTAAGCTGCTCGGCATTTATATCCAGGCCTGCAACGATTCGGCCCTGCTTGAGTAATTCAAGAACTATCGCCCGGCCTATCCCTCGGGCGGCACCGGTTACAACAGCCAGTCTTTTTTCCGACATCCTTAAAATCTCCGAATATCTCGTATTTAGCCCCGGGTTTTACCCGGGGTTTTCACGCGAGATTTGTTCCAACAATTCGTTTATAGAATCCAAACTGCTTACATTGACAACCTTTATTTTTCTGTTGATTCTTCGGCAAAGTGCCGTCAAAACCCTGCCCGGACCAATCTCATAAAACTTTTCAACACCATCAGCCAAAAGCCGTTCCATACATTTTTGCCACAGAATAGGGCAAGTCAACTGCTTTATCAGGCCTTCTGCGATTTTTGGGCTTGATTCGTAATATTCAGCATTAATATTGGCAATAGTTTTGATTTCTGAGGGTTCTGAAATCTCACAATTAGACAATGCTTCTTTAAGGACCACGGCTGCACTGGACATCATTTCCGTATGAAAAGCGCCTGCCACCTCTAAACGGACAGCTTTTATAGCACCGTACTTTTCTGCCAATTGTTCAGCCCGCTCGCAGGCCGATTCGCTGCCGCTCACTACTATTTGTCCGGGGCAGTTGAAATTAACAGGCGTAAGCAATTCGCCCTCGGCGGCCTCGGTACAAAGCTGACGGACTTTTTCCTCATCAAGGCCTATAATACTGACCATTGTCCCTTTGGTGGCGTCAGCCGCCGCCTGCATCGCCTGACCACGCTTCTGCACAAGTACAAGCGCATCCTCAAAACTAATTAGCCCAGCGGCATAGAGGGCGGTATATTCACCAAGGCTAAGACCCGCTGTTACATCTGCTCTTATAGTACTTGTGGCAGGTCTTGTCCTGAGAACCTCCAATATGGCTGCGGAAGTTACAAAAATCGCAGGCTGCGAAATTGTCGTGCTGTTCAATCGCTCGGTGGGGCCTTCAAAGCAAATTCCACTCAGGTCAAACCCGACAATATCATTAGCTTTTTGAAAAATCTCTACCGCAACCGGAAACGACTGTGCGATTTCAACTCCCATCCCTACAACCTGAGCACCCTGTCCCGGAAATAAAAAAGCTGTCTTCAATTGTCTCACGTGACAAATTCCCCACATAGATATTCATTTCGAGTTCCTTTTTTCCGGCCTTCAAGATTTGCCTAACCGTTTATGTCGGCAATTCGGCTTTCGTTGAACGCTGCATTGCTGCGGCCATATATTCTTCAACTAACGTCCCAATAAGCTCTTTAACGGAAATGATTTTATCTACTCTATAGGCATTAGCTCCCGCGAAAGCAAATCCTTCTTCAAGCTTTCCTTTCTTGGCGTTGGTTAATGCAAGACCAATGCAATATGGCACATTCTTAAAATCACAACTTTTCAGGCACTTCCAGGAGCATTTGAAAGGCTCTTTGCCCCCCGAAAAAACCCGCTCAAGAAACTTATTCCGTATGGCTCGTCCAGGCAATCCAACGGGGCTGTCAATTATGACAATATCCTCTTTTTTGCAGTTTAGATACGCCTCTTTGAATTCCATGGAGGCATCACACTCATAAGTTGCAACAAACCTGGTCGCCATCTGGACTCCCTGGGCTCCTAACTCCATGAATCTATGAATATCAGCACCTGTATATATTCCGCCAGCGGCGATGACCGGAATGCTTTTGTTGAATTGCTCTTCATAAGGCTTTAAGACAGTGATCACTTCCGGCAGTATTTTTTCCAGCGCATAGTCAGGATTATCGATCTGGTCTTTTCTGAAGCCGAGATGCCCCCCGGCTAATGGCCCTTCTACAACCACGGCATCGGGCACATGGGCGTATCGTTTCTGCCAGGCTCTAAATACTAACTTAGCCGCCCTGGCGGAAGACACTATAGGGACAAACTTCGTAGCGAGCTCACCCAGCCTATCGAGCGGTAGTGTCTTAGGAAGCCCTAATGGAAGTCCTGCACCGAGAAAGAGCATATTCACCCCTTCATCAACAGAACATTGCACAAGGTCATCAAAATCTGAAAGGGCCACCATTACATTTACGCCGATAATCCCGCCTGTCTTGGCCTTTGTCTTTCTTATTTCTCTTTGCAAGGCCCTTTTGTTTGCTTTGCTGGGATTTGCGTCCCAATCGGGTTCGAACTGACCGATTCCAGGGGTGGCAATAACTCCAATACCACCGGCGTTTGCAACGGCTGCTACCAAAACTGATAAGGAAATGCCAACGCCCATTGCTCCCTGGATAATTGGTACGTCAACTTCCCAAGCGCCTATTCGCAGTGCCGGCATCTTGTTAAAATTCATATATTGTCAAGCTCCTTCTATCACTTATGTTATTATCTTAGCTTCCTGTGCCTCACAGAGAGCCGAAAACCCGGATTTGCTCGCAGTATAAGACAAAATATTCCATTCGAGAAGCTTAAAACTCAATTACATTTGCTCCCCATGTCAATCCCGCGCCGAAAGCAACTAAAATGACAATATCGCCTCGTTTGATTTTTCCCTTCCTGACGCAATCATCAAAAGCGATTGGCACTGAGGCCGCTGAGGTATTGCCGTACTCGCTGATATTTAAAAAGACCTTTTCATCCGGCAGGTTTAACCGCTTTGCCGCAGACTCAATAATCCTTGCATTCATCTGGTGTGAGATGAGCATCGTAATATCATCAAGGGTCAAATCACAATGGTCCAGGCAGTGGTTAACAGTTTCAACGATTCGCCGAATAGCCTGCTGATAGACTTCTCTGCCACGGATTTGCATATAGATTTTCTTGGGGTCATCCAACTGTCTGCTCACAGGGTTGCGAGAACCGTACGCCTGGCAATTCAATGTTTCCCAGCGGTTTCCATCGGAATGCATAGTGCTGTATAAAATACCCTTGCGTCCGTCACCACTTTTTTCAAGCACTACTGCTCCGGCGCCGTCTCCAAAGAGGACACAGCTTGTCCGGTCAGTCCAGTCCGTAATCTTAGTCAAAGTTTCGGCGCCTATTACGAGGGCATTCTTAAATCGGGCGCTTTCTATAAACTGCTGCACAATTGACAGACCATACACAAAACCACTGCAGGCAGCGGCTAAATCAAACACCCATGCTTTATTTGCCCCCAGATCCCGTTGTACAAAAGACGCTGTCGAAGGAAAGACCATCTCCGGCGTGATAGTAGCCACAATAATAATTTCGAGGTCGCTGGGGTCAAGGTTTGCCTCGGCCAAAGCTTTTCTGGCCGCTTCCGTGGCCAAAAATGCTGTGCTTTCATTGTCGGCAGTGATATGTCGAACCTTGATGCCGGTACGTGTGGTAATCCATTCGTCCGAGGTATCCATCATCTTTGCAAGCTCTTTATTCGTTAGTGTTTTCGCCGGTGCAAATGAACCATAACCGGTGATGACTGTGCGATAGGTGGGGGTCTGACCGTTAATCCGCTTATTCATCAGTGGTCCTTACGCAAGTTTCCGAAAGATATTCAACGATCTTATCATTTATTTTTTCCGTGTAGAACCTTTTAGAGGCACAAATCGCATTTCTTATGGTTCTGCTTTCACTTGCGCCGTGACAAATTAGCGCTGTGCCGTTAACGCCCAACAAAGGCGCACCGCCATACGTATTATAGTCGTACTTCTTATAGATTCTTTTCATCACATGCTTAAACTTCATAGCAAGCCGGAGTTTCTCCTCCATAAGCTCGTACTTTATCGCCTTAAACAGGCCATCCACAAGGCCCTCGGTAAGTTTTAGAATCACATTGCCGACAAAACCTTCGCAAGTTACAACGTCACAAGTACCATCGAAAATATCTCTTCCTTCGATATTCCCGACGAAGTTCATATTCGAATCGGATTTCATCAGCTCCCGCGCCTTTTTTACGACCTCATTACCTTTTGCGTCTTCGGCGCCGATGCTCATAAGCCCAACCCTTGGTTTTTTAATCCCAAGCAGATGTTTTGAATATACGCCTGCCATAACACCATATTGATAAAGATGTATCGGCTTGCAGGCAATATTGGCGCCCACATCACATATTACTACGGGGCCTCCAGGAGTGGGAAATACAACCGCTATCCCCGGCCGATTAACACCGGACAGATTCCGCATCCTCATTTGGAAGGCGGCAACACAAGCTCCCGTATTACCAGCGGAAATTACCGCATCAGTCTGTCCCCTTTTAGCCAATTTCGCAAGAACAGCGATTGAGCTTTTGGGTTTTTTTCTAAGGGTCTCTATCGGCACCTCGTCCATAGCAATAATATCGGGAGCGTGAACCACACTAATCGCACCTTGGCGCGACTTCAATGAGGGCAACTGTGCCTCTATTATTTCCTCGGGACCGACGAGTATCAGCTCGTCGTCTTCAGACAGCGGTTCAATAGATTCCAGCGCACCGGCGATGATCTCATCCGGTGCATTGTCACCTCCCATTGCATCAATTGCTATTCGCATCTTGTGGCCGCCTTTATTAGGATTCCTCGCCGAGCTTCAATGTGATTTTCGGGTTAACGTAGCCGCAGTTTTCACACGCTGCGTGCGGCAGCTTGGGCTGGTCACATTTGATACAGACCGAATAGTTCACAGCCTTTAGACGATGATGGCTGCGACGAGTACGTGTCCTGCACTTACTGGTCTTCTTCTTAGGTAACATTCTCAATTACTCCACAAAATCTTCAAAAAAACACCAAATACAAAAACTAAAGAAACAGCTTAAATAGTGAACGAGCGCCACTTTGTCAAGTGAAATCTAACTATTCCCAATATTTAGCCGACGGATATTTCACGAGTTTTTCGGTTTTTCTCTTGAATTTTACTGAGGTTATGTTATGTTGTAGTATTCGTATTTTGTAATCCTTTTGGAGGAGATAGTCCAAAATGGCGTTTAATGAGGAGATGTTTCTTAAAATAAACCTGAGCCGCTAAATGTGCGCAAAGAGTGTGGTGAAAAAAATATTAACAACTTTTGAAAGGGCAGTAAGATGAAAAGAACAATTTCACTCGCATTGGTTTTGGCATTATGCCTGGCTGTGAAGATTGCGAAGGCAGATTTCACCTTCGGTACTCCCACTAATCTGGGGCCGATTGTCAATTCGAGTAGTAGTGATTCCGGAGTAAGCATATCAGCCGATGATCTGACAATCTTTTTCACCTCCAATCGGCCCGGCGGGATGGGAGGCCCGGACATATGGATTACGACTCGGGAAACTACAGTCGACGAGTGGGAAGACCCTGAGAATCTTGGGGCGACGGTAAACAGCTCGCGGGAAGATGCCAACCCCGACATCTCAGCGGATGGTCTAGAACTCTATTTCCAATCCTATCGCCCCGGTGGCTATGGCAATTCCGACCTTTGGGTGGCGAGGCGTACCACAACAAACGATGTATGGGGAGAGCCGGTGAACCTCGGGTTGACCGTCAACAGTTCACAGGCCGAGTATGATCCATGCATCTCAGCCGATGGATTAGAGCTTTATTTCAATTCGGATAAGCCCGGCGGATCTGGAGTTAATGATATCTGGGTGACGATGCGGGCAACAAAAGAAGATCCGTGGGGTGAACCGGTCAATCTGGGTCCCATTGTAAATAGTTCAACCAATGAAGCTAGCGCTGAAATCTCGTATGATGGCCTGATGCTTTTCTTTCCCTCCCAACGGACTGGAGGCTATGGTGGTGGTGATCTTTGGGTGACGAGGCGGAAAACGCGAGACGACGCCTGGAGACTACCAGTAAATCTCGGGCCAAAGGTGAGTACGGCTTATTCGGAGTTTTCCCCAAGCATTTCAGCGGATGGACTGTGGCTTTATTTTTGTGACTGGCCCAGCCCGCGGCCAGGCGGACATGGTGGTGAGGATCTATGGCAAGTACCAATCATCCCCATTGTTGACCTCAACGGGGACGGAATTGTCGATTCTGCCGACATGTGCATCATGGTGGACTACTGGGGTACGGATGAGCCATTTTGTGATATTGGCCCGATGCCCTGGGGCGATGGCATCGTGGATGTTCAGGACCTGATAGTACTTGCCGAGCATTTGTTTGAGGGAATTCCCCCGGTTGAACCTGAAGAGGTCAATGTCGATGAGGAAGATGACGGCAGCCAGGTTGAGCTTGAGCAGGGCCAGATTCTTGTCGTCACACTGGAATCAAATCCCACCACCGGGTATCGATGGGAGGTAGTTGAAACACAGGAGTCTATCCTGGAGCAGATGGGCGAGGCGGAGTTCAAACCATCTGACACAGGTGGACCGCCGCTTGTAGGCGCGGGCGGTTGGGAAATCTTCCGTTTCAAGGCAATTAGTGCAGGCCAGATGACTCTCCAACTGGTCTATCATAGACCCTGGGAAGAAGGTGTGGAGCCTGTAAAAACCTTTTCCATTCAGGTATTAGTAAACTAATCCGACAGGGGTATTCTACACAGATAAAGCATCGGTCAGCCGCCGACACGGTGAAGTAATGCCGGGCGGGTCAATCTCGCTTTTGGTAGTGGACTTTACGTGTGGTTTGCTCTATCGCAATTTTCTTTTGATGGCCTTGAGCTGGTCTTTGGAAACCTCCACCCCCAATTTCTCGGCAATTTGTATATGCTTCCAGGCCAAATCGTACTTCTTCAACTGATAAAACCCGAAAGCAAGTCCGTAATGCGCATCACCGATTTCCGGGTCAATCTCGACCGCCCTTAAATATTCAGCTACCCCCTGCTGGTAATTATCATTATTGGAATACGCAGCCCCGAGGTTGTAATGAATCATAGCTTCACCGGGATTTAGCAGAACAGCTTTATTATACTGCTCGATAGCCGAACCATATTTCTTCTGCCCGAAATACGCATTGCCCAGACCTACAAAAGCAGCGAACATATCGGGTTTAACAGCTAAAGCCATCTTGTATGCCGAAATTTCATCATTAACCAGCTCCAGCTTATTGTAACAAAGCCCCAAACCGTAATAGGCCTCAGCCAGAGTCGGCTTAATTTTCAATGCTATCTTATATTGAGATATTGCCTGCCTGTAATTGCCCATCTGGTTATAAACACCGCCCAACTGGCTGTAACAGTCGGCATCTTTCGGCTTCAAACTGATTGCCCGTTTCAGTTGCGATATCGCCTGCTGGAATCTTTCCTGTTTGCAATAAGCTATGGCCAGGTTTTTGTATGCATCTGTAAAATCGGGTTCCAGCCTAATCGACTGGTGGTACTCGGAAACCGCATAGTTCAACCAGTCACGTTCCATGTATGCATTTCCGAGGTTATTGTGAGTCTTGGCGTCGTTCGGATTGATTCTCAGGGCCGCGCGGTATTCGGATATCGCATCGACTACGTGACCCTTTTTCAGGTAGATGCTCCCTAAATTTGTCCTGGACTCGGATAATGTCGGATTTATCTGGACCGCTCTTTCAAGTGCTAACAAGGCAGAGTCTATATTGCCGACATCGTCATAGCTGTTCCCAAGATTATTAAAGAAACAGCCTAACGTCTGAATCTTATTCAGGTTCTTCATATAGATGCTGTTGTTGCCTACCGGCACGTTGAACTTATTTATATAGTGCTCATCAGGAGCACTTCCACCTTTGCTCGTCGTTTCAATATTAAATCGCACTCGGCCGTTGTCGTATCTAACAAAAAAATGCCCGGGAACAACCACTCCGTACAGGGGAAGACCAAGCCGCTCCGCCAATGAAAGATAAAGAATTGAAAGACTCAGGCAATATCCACTTTTCTTGTCCAGCACAGTATGAAGGAACAAGTCATTCGGGTCACTTGCTTCTGAAATCGACTTAAAGCCCAGCTCATCGAACAAATACGCGTTTATCACCGGAATCGCTTTGTAGGTTGCCTTCAGCCTTGCGCTTCTGAGCCTTTCACGGATTTCCAAAGCCATATCATCCAGCGTTGCTAAGCATCTTCGCCCGTACACCATGTCACTCCAGCGCTCGGAAACAATCAAAGCAGCGGTCGCCAAATCAACATCATCTTCTTTTAGCCGGAGTACTTGTTCAATTGACCTTGAGTATAGACCTGCCTTGTTCGCATTGGCCAGGAGCTCTTGCCGGCGCCCTAAGACAGCCGGCGTGAAAATCAAAACACAAATTACTACTACAAAAATCTTTTTCATCAGTTATGACATATATGTCCGGTTAGGTAAAGTGAATCCTTCCCGGACAGTTTATGTAGGTGAAGGCTATGTGCAAAGAGTAGACTTTGAGATAAGTATGCAGACCGTGACGACAACGACAACTCCGACGACAACTCCGACGACAACTCCGACGACAACTCCGACAACAACTACAACAGTAATCACCATCCGGATACAACAGGATTATACAACACCTGCGATTATAATTGGAGTGGCGATAATCATTTTTGGTGTTATATTGGCAATTGCGATAAAAAGTAAAAAATAGTTAATCATAACTGAAATGAAAATCGAAACAGAAAAAATCTTTGCATCTTTTTCACAAAAGGGGGTTTATTTAGACAAAGAATT
>JAIVYN010000129.1:0-10686 GCA_048635425.1 Candidatus Aegiribacteria sp. | reverse complement strand
AGGCTCATCGACGGCAAGGCAATTGAGCGCCTTTGCCAGCACCCGCGCCATAGTGGTCTTACCGACGCCGCGGGTACCCGTAAAAAGGTAAGCGTGCGCGACCCTGTCGGTCTTTATGGCGTTCTTAAGCGTCTGAGCGATAGGATCCTGGCCGATGACATCATCGAACGTTTGCGACCTGTATTTTCTTGCAAGAACAGTATAAGCCATTTTCAATTGATTAGTGATTAATGATTATCGATTACTTATCGTGCTCCAGTACGTCCGTAGTATAGTAGAAAAAATGGCAATTTCCACAAAATTTTTAAATTGACATTTTTTCCGGCAATGGTAAATTCCGTAGTTGGTTGTCGGTATCGCAGAACCGCTGTCTTTTAGCGGAATAAATATGGATACATACGCTTCTCCGTAAGGCCCGTAAGGGACGCCTTGCGGCGGAGTCCTTAGGACTAACAGGCGTATCGAAGTCAAAGATTCGCTCCGGGCGGAAGCCGCCTGGGGCGGAATCGATTACAAAGGGGATTTATTATGAAAGTCAAAATTGAAGATACCTGCACTGCCTGCGGGCTTTGTGTGGATACCTGCCCTGAAGTTTTCGAGTTGGGCGACGAGATGGCCCAGGTAATCGTCGATGATGTTCCTGAAGAGTACGAGGACGCCGTTCAGGAGGCCGCTGAAGAATGTCCTGTCGAGGCAATCATCGTTGAATGACCACGGACAGAATCTGTCGGATGAAATAATTATCGACAGGGACAGATAACAATTTGTGTTCTGTGTATTTATTTCGGCCTGCTGTTATCGATGTTACTGAAACCTGGAGTTAGCTATCCTGTCTTCGCAGCATAACTACGCCTAACGAAAAGGCCGAAATTCCAATCGCCAGTAAAACCAAACACGGGCTAATCATTTCCGTGAATCTGAAGTCGCGCCAGATAGCACCTTCAAGAGCAAGTATACCCCATTTCACAGGACTGAAATGACTGAACGTTCGTAACCACGATGGCATGAAAGCCAGTGGCATCATAGCCCCCCCGAACATGCCCATAATCATAAGTATTGCCCAGCCTGCTGCACCGACACTCTGCTCAGTGCGTCCCAAGGTGCATATAAACATCATAAGGCCAACGAAACACAGTATGGTACAGAACACGCCCAGAATAAATAGCGGCAGGTTGCCTACGGGCATCTTGAATATTGCCTTTGCACCAAAAAACAGAATACATATTATAAAGATGCATGTGAAAAAACACGCCAGGCCTTTTCCGCCAAGAATATGAGCGTATCCCAGCGGGCCGATGCGCAAACGGTCAAAAGTACCGTTCGTTCGCTCTTTCACAATCGAAATTGCAAATGTCGCCGTGCACATAAGAAATCCCCAGAGCAGAACCTGCGGAAATGTAATCTGAAACGGTGTAATAGGGCCTTCATATTCTCTGCTGACATCCATTTGTGCAAAGTTCAGCAAGTCTCCTTCAAAGCCTGCACTAAAGCTCCCCTCATTGGAATCCATTAGTAGAGTATCAAAAGAGTCAAAGAAATTAAGATATAGTTTAGCCTGTTCGGTGTCGAGCTCGTTAGCGTTTTCCATATCTTCTCGCCAGAGGTTAACCTGCTCTCTCATCCATTCTCGGTCACCGAATTTATCGCCCAGGGCTTCAAATTGTGCCTTGGCAAGAAGTCCCTGAAGATAGCCGCTTTCCATCCTGCGTGACGGGTCCGCTGCTATCTCTAATTTGGGTTCGTCGCTGTTAAATAACGCTTCAAACCCCTCTCCAAAGCCCTTATTTAGAATAACCGCCGCGGCTACTTTACCCTTTCTGACCTGCTCAATTGCATCTTCCCGGCTCAGGGGGACTATTTGTAATGCTTCGTCGGACTCCAGCTTTGATATATAGGAGCTTGAAAACTCGGACTTGTCCTCATCCACCACAGCGATTTTCATCCCGGACGGCCCACTGCCGGCGCCGGAATATATAGTGCCAAAAAACAGGGCAAACATAATCGGAAAACCGAAGACCCAAAAAATATTACCCTTATCACTGAGCAGTACCTGCAGGTCTTTGACGGCAAGAAATAATAACTTCTTCATTAATCTCGAAGCCTCCGTCCGGTCAGATTAAGAAAAACATCCTCAAGATTGGCCATCTGGACTTTCAGCGAGTGAAATCGTAGGCCGCTTTGGTTAAGCTTCGCTAAAGACTCCATAGGGTGGTTAATTTCAAATCTAATCCTCGTCTCTCCAAACTATATATTATTATTACCTTAGCCAGGATTTATTTTTCCTGTTTTCGCAACATAACCACACCCAGCGAAAAGGCCGTAATTCCAGTTGCAAGTAAGATTAGACACGGACTTATCATTTCCATAAGGCTGAAGTTGCGCCAGATAGCCCCTTCAAAAGCAAGTACACTCCATTTCACCGGATTGAAGTGGCTGAACGGGCGTAACCATGACGGCATGAAAGCCAGTGGAAACGTAACTCCTCCGAGCATAACCATAATCACAAGTGTAGCCCAGCCTGCTGCGCCGACGCTCTGCTCAGTACGACCCCATGTGCATATGAACATCATAAGACCAACAAAGCACAACGCCGTACAGAGCGCCGCCAGAACGAATAGAAATCGGTTGACTATGGGTGTCTTAAAGATTGCCTTTGCAATAACAAACAGAATGCATATTGTAAAGATGCATGTTATGAAACACGCCAGACCTTTGCCTCCGAGAATATGAGCATTTCCGAGCGGACCGATGCGCAAACGCGCAAAAGTACCGTGTGTGCGCTCTTTCACAATCGAAATTGCAAATGTCACTGTGCACGTAAGCATCCCCCAGAGTATAGCCTGTGATAATGTAGTCTGAAATGATGTAATGGGTCCTTCATATTCTCTGCTGATGTCCTTTTGTGAAAAGTTCAGCAAATCTCCTTTGAAGCCTGCGCTGAAGGTCTGGTCATTGATATCCGTCAGGAAAGTATCGAAAGAGTCAAAAAAATCAAGATATGTTTTCCTCTGCCCCGCGTCGAGTCCATTATCGTTCGCCACATCATCTCGCAGGAGCTTAACTTGCTGACTCATCCATTCTTTGTCAACAGATTGATCGCCCAGGGTCTCGAATTGTGCCTTGGCAAGAAGTCCCTGAAGATAGCCGCTTTCCATCTTTCGCGATGGGTCTTTTGCTATCTCTAATCTGGGCTCATCGCTGTTAAACAATGCTTCAAATCCGTCCCCAAAACCCTCCTTAAGAATAACAACCGCGGCTATTTTGCCCTTTCTGACCTGTTCAATTGCCTCATCCTGGGTCAGGTACACTATTTCCAGTGCATCATAAGATTCTAATTTTGATATATAGGAGCCTGAAAACTCCGATGTATCTTCGTCCACCAGTGCGATTTTTATCCCTGACGGTTCACTCCCGGCCCCAGAATATATGGCGCCAAAAAGTAAAGCAATCAAAACAGGAAAACCAAAAACCCAGAAAACGTTGCCCTTATCACTGAGTATTACACGCAGGTCTTTGATGGCAAGTAACAGTGCCTTGTTCATCCGTCTCGAAGCCTCCGTCCGGTCAGATTAAGAAAAACGTCCTCAAGATTGGCTGTCTGAACTTTTAGGGAGCGAAAACGCACACCGCTGCGGTTAAGCATTGCCAGAGACTCCATTGGTTGGCTGGTCGCGAACCTAATCTTCGTCTCTTCAAACTGTATATTCTTACTATCAATAAACGGCCTTATTTTATCAGGACTTGACAGTTTTTCCTCGAATTCGGCCTCAATATGGGACGGGCCTCCATGCTTAACAATAAGATTCTCAACGCTGTCCATGTCCAAAATCCTGCCATGGTCAAGAATCGCCACCCTATCGCAAAGACGTTGGGCTTCCTCCATATAGTGAGTTGTATAGATGATTGTCCTGCCCTGTTTTTTCATATCCTCGATTGTATCGAATATCAAATTGCGAGACTGCGGATCTACTCCAACCGTAGGCTCATCAAGCAATAAAATCGGCGGCTCGTGCAAAAAAGAGCATACCATATTAAGCCGGCGTTTCATCCCACCGCTGTATTTCGAGACTCGCCCCTTGCTTCGCTCTCTCAGCCCCGCTATATCGAGGCATCTCCTGAGGCGCTCTTTTAACTGTTTTCCCCCAAGTCCATATATCCTGCCGAAGAAACGCAGATTCTCTTCGGCAGAAAGTTCCTCGTATATCGCCAACGCTTGTGGAACCACACCCAAAGACAAACGAACCTCAACCAGACCCGGGTCGGTCTTTCCGTCAAGTTCCACCGTTCCTCCGTCCGGCTTCAAAAGCCCACAAAGCAATTGAATTGTGGTCGTTTTACCCGCTCCGTTAGGCCCTAACAAACCGAAGGTTTCCCCCTTGTCCACCTCGAAGCTCACATCGTCCAGCGCAACAATGTTCCTATATCGCTTCTTTAGATTTTCAGCTTTAATCATGCGAACCTATCCTACAAATGAGGGCTCAGCCCACTCGTTTACTATTTTGCAAGTTCCCTCCCCCGGTCGCGCGCTCTCGTAATAGCTGCCGATATCAGCTCACTAATCCCGCCTTCCGCAAATACCTTAAGCGCCGCTTCGGTTGTTCCGCCGGGGGAGGTAACCTTCCGCCGAAGCTCAGCGGGGCTTTCACCGTTCTTGTCCGCCTCGACCGCAAGCAGACCGGCTCCCTTAGCGGTCTGCAGAACCAAATCTTTCGCCACATCTTCAGGCAGCCCCAATTCTACACCTGCCTTTATCATCTCTTCCATCAAAAGAAAATAATAAGCGGGCCCGCTGCCGCTCACCGCTGTTACCGTGTCAATCAAATCTTCATCCTCAACAACCACGGCCTTGCCCACCGCTGAAAAAATGGCCATGGCCTTCTCCAACATCGGTTTTGCCTTATCATTGGCGAACAATGCGCTGGCTCCTTCGCCAATCAGGGCCGGTGTATTGGGCATAACACGAACTACTGCAATATCACCTAAGATGGCGGTAATATTTGCGACCTTTATACCTGCGGCGATAGATATAACAAGTTTGTCGGTGCCTATGGCGTCTTTTATACTCTCTAAGACCTCGGTCATATTCTGCGGCTTAACACTTAAGACGACCGTTTCAACCTTTGCCGCCAGCTCACTGTTTTTTTCACAGGCAATAACATTATACTTTTCAGCAAGGAATTTAAGCCGTTCGGCCCGAATATCACTTACGAAAACATTTTCAGACGAATAAACGTTGGCGGTTATCACGCCTTTTATAAGCGCCTCCGCCATATTCCCGCTGCCGACAAAACCAATCGTACCCACTTCTTTCTCCTTGTTAGACTTAACCTGAGAGCTTATAATCTTATGAGTATTTTTCTGCGGTAAATATAAAACCAGTTACGGAGAAAAGCAATGCAAAAAGAAACTGAATATTCCGATGCTATTAAAACTAAATATCCCGAACAGGTAGTAATCGCCATCGCCAAGGACAAAAACGGCAAAGCTAATCCTATCACATTAGGCTGGACAATGATTGTATCAGGCTCCCCGTCAATGATGGCAATAGCCGTTGCAAAGACGCATTACTCGATAGAAGCCATCACGCACTCAAAATGTTTTACGATTGCGTTCCCCTCCTCGGAGATGGCCGATGCGGCTTTATTCTTCGGCTCAAAGTCCGGCCGCAACACCGACAAATTCGCCGAGTTCGACTGCAAAACCGAATCTGCCAAATCCATTGATTCGCTGCTGCTAAGTGATGCCGTCGCCAATTTCGAATGCACTTTGGAATCGCAGATGCCCGCCGGCGACCACATAATCTTTGTCGGCAAGATTGTTTCCTCCCATATCAACACCGAGCCGAAGAAACGGCTATACACCATAGGCCCCGGCCATAAATTAGGCTCTGTCTCGTAAAAAGATGGAACTTTTTCCTGTCCAATCTAATTTTACTTTTAGATGTGGTCTTTGACAAATGCGGTATTGTCTGATATAATTAGCTTATGAATTAACAATCGTTGAATAATACCAAATTCAATAAGTCGTTTGCCGATAGGCCAAAACATTATTCCTTTAAGTCAGGAGGCAAAAAATGGAATCAGAGGATAGAACACTGATCTGCGACTTGATAGTGAAAGCATACGAACACCATAAAATCCATGCGCGTTTTGAAGAAACGCAGCGAGGATGGATGGTTGCCGCGTATTTTACTTTTACCGGCCTTGTCTATGCTGGTGTTATTTGGAAGGTACCGCTGGACGTGTCGGGTTTACCGGAATCGTTCACAAGCTTTTGGATTATTGCATTGCTTTCACATCTCGTTGTTGGTATGTTGATCATGATATCAGTAGCAAAGGTGTCCGGCGAGTTCAGCCGACATTTCTCACGCGCTGAGAAAATCCTTTCCGACGTCAAGACGCTTTGCGACTCTGACGAATCATTAAAGAGAGCATTTCGCAATGTGTCGCTTGAAACAGCTGCAAAGAAAGAGAGAGGGAAAGTAAAACGAAAATGGATACCTTTGTTCTCCAATACGGCTGTACATAATTATATGTTTGCATTCTTAACCGCGATTGATGTATACCTGCTGTTGGTCGGCCCGTTGGAACAACACATAATTTCCATCCTACCTCTTATGGTTGCGGTTATATGGTTTGTGATAGCATCGGTCTTACTATACAAATATGTTGGTTGGATTGAAGCCACAGGTACATCATCTTCGCCAGCAGAGTAGCCACATCTCATATCAACACCGAGCCGAAGAAACGGCTATACACCGTAGGCCCCGGCCATAAATTAGGCTCGGCTTCCTGAAAAACCAGCTCTTACGGTTAATAGGTGCTTTCTTTTCGCTTAATACAGGGATTTGACTTAGGCAACGGTGTACTCAACCGTTATGATCCTTGGATTATCACTTAATTTTGGGCAATTCGACAAACTAATTGCATATAAGTTGCGTTCTCTTCCCCGGTAAACCTCATTTAAGCGACAACCTTGAACAGCCTAACCTTCCCCTTCACCCTCACCTCACCCAAGCCGAGCAGCTAATTTACAGTGTTTTGCGTCTGCGCAGCCAAGTGACAAAGCCTATGCCGATGGTGCTGAGCAGGATAGCAGAGGGAGCGGGAATTTGGGCGAGGATTATTTTTGATTGGTCACCAAGGTAGAAGTTCACATCAATTACTTCTCCGCTGGCGAGAATGCCGGTGAGACGCCTTGCGGGTTCCACATAATAGTTCGTGCTATTATAGATGCTTGAAACTTCACTATAACCAAAGGCAACTTCATCAATTGCAAAACTTGAACCGTATATCGTTATAGTGCCGTTTAGACCGGCTGTTATGTGGCGGCTTACAGAGCCACCGTAGACATCGATATGGCCGTTATAGTACGCCTGATACCTTGATATAGAGCCGCCCATAATAGTGACTTGGCTGTTGTGATAAGCATATAGGTCTACCATTGCTCCGCCAAAGACTGTAAGCTGGCTCTGCTCATGAGCGACTAACAAGCCCCCTATGGACCCATCATAGATATTTACTACAGATTGGTGGTATGCTTCCAGGTTGTAAGGATGGGGCAGAATCCCGCCATCGAGCCAGTTTAACGTTGTAGTAATATCCGAAGTTGCATAATCAACCCATACGTCATCATTGATTTGGTAGTTGATGTTATGGATTTGGCCGTCGTCAAAGGTAACAAGGGCGACTGCCTTTTCCGGAACAACGCCGAAGATACCTAAAGCGAATATCGCTGCCGGCACAAGAATTGACTGCCGTTTCATCAGGGCACCTCCATTAGTGTTTTTGGAACTCCTCACTGCTAATATGATTATATACACGCCGAGGCCTTGAAAACAAGAGATATTTACATAAATGAGAATTTTTTGCAGGAACCAGGAATAAGCCCTAAACTTGTCCTGAGCGAAGCCTGCCCTGAATTAGCCGTAGCCCTGAGCGTAGTCGAAGGGACAAGCTTGTTGAGAGCTTCGGATCTAATGCTTAGTGCTTCCCGCATCAGCACCCACCCGGCCAGCCGAATTGCCCAATTGAAGCCGTCAGGCTGGATGAGATGTCTCGCAAGTCGAGAATAACTATTTGTGCCTGACGGGGACGGCCACCATCTGGGGCAGAAATGAACCACGAGCTATAACGCAAGAACGCAAACATTACCCAAAACTAAAGGTCACGAGATATCAGTGGAGGAAAAGAAATGCTGCTACCGCCAAAAGTGTAAATGAAAAGTGTATGCGGATAAAAGCATCTAATTCATCTTCTTGATGCAATACAGGTTCTCATCGCTGCGCAAGATCAATGTGCCGTCGCACACAATCGCGCTGGCATTAAACGTGCTTCGATCCTCAAGTTTATTTAAAGCTAATTGTTCGAATTGTGGTCTCGCAGCCAATACCAAAGTACCGCCGTTACGTGTCACGACATAAAGTCTTCCATCTGCCAATAGGGCCGATGCATAAGGCTGGGGCCCTCCCCGTTCAGAATATTTCACTGAACCATCAGCCAGACTCAGGCAATAAGCTGTTCGATTGCGATCACTTACCCAGTACAGGTGACCATCATGTACGACCGGAGAGCAAACATTCGCTCCGACATCGGCCTGCCAAACCTTATGTGTGTCCGTTACATCCCCCCGGCCACCGCTTCGTAAGGCAATGGCCTTCGAAGAACGGCCTCCCAGGGCATACAAAACACCTTTATGGGATACGATGCTCGGACAAATATAGTCCGGAATACCTTCGCAGCGCCAGAGTTCACTACCCGTTTTGGGTTCGAATCCCAGGATCCACTTTTTCACAGTTACGGCCAGCTCATGTTTCCCATTGGGGACCTCAACAAGATGAGGCGTATTCCACGAAGAATCCATACCCCCGGCACGCCACACTTCTTTGCCTGTGGCCTTATCGATAGCCACAAGTGATTTGCTCTCGACACTTGCATTGACGATGACCAGGTTCTCGTACAATACGGGCGATGTGCCACTGCCCCAGCCATGCGTTTTCGTTCCGACGCTGGTTCGCCAAATCTGATTCCCGTCCAGGTCGAACTTAAAGACGCCGCTCTTTCCAAAAAAGATATAAAGATGCTCACCGTCAGTCACCGGCGTATGGGCGGCATACCCATGATCGCGCACGCGCTTCGACTCAGGAAGAGTCGGATTGATTCGCTTGTCGAAGACCATCTTTCCGGTTTTACCGTCAACACACAAGACATGAAGCGTCAAGCCCTCCATGCGACCCGGACTATTTCTTATGCCATATCCGCTGTAGCAGGTAACATACAATTTGCCGTCTAATGTAATCGGACTGGACGAACCATAACCGGGCATCGCCGTCTTCCAAACGACATTTTCCGTCTCGCTCCAGGTGATAGGCAAATCTTGTTCCTGAGAAATACCCAATCCACCCGGGCCTCGAAACTGAGGCCAATTTTCAGCAAGCACACTCTGGGCCAAAAAGATAACAATAACCAAAGAGACAACATGACTGAGACGACATTGAAACATAACTATACCTTTCACAATAATGGGAAATCACTGATACTATAATGCTTTCCACCAGGAAGCTCCTTGTGTCCGATGAATAGTATATATGAAGGATTATACGTTGTCAAAAGAAATAATAGCTGAAAACTAACGACAGTCACGAATGGCATGAAGATAAGCAATTCTCATTGCAACTGTAAACGACGGAGCAAAAGTGTACCACCTGGCGGACGGTTGAAAAGTGTACCACTGTAACCGAAAAGCTGTGATAATTGTCTGTAAAACGTCATTTAAAGAGTTTTACAGTCGTTATTACAGGAGATTACAGGAGTGTACACAAATATGGACCAATGGATCGAATTAAGGCGTAAAATCCGCAATCAGCATGTTTCTCTGCGTCAGCTGGAACGAGAAACCGGTATTCACAGGAAAACACTACGCAAAATCAGGGACAACAGCCAGCCGCCGGGCTATCAGCGAGCTAACCCCATCGAAAAAACCAAGATAGGCCCCTATCTCAAGCGTATAAAAGCAATCATCGAATCTGATAAGCAGATGCCTAAGAAGCAGCGACACACAGCTAAAAAGATATTGGAGATTTTGCAGTCAGATGGATTTGAAGGCGGCTATACCATTGTCAAGGATGCTGTTCGTGAGATCAAAAAGACTTCCAAAGAAGTATTTATGCCCTTGAGTCAGCGTCCCGGCGAGGCCCAGGTAGACTTTGGTCATGCACTTGCAAACTTCAACGGCACATTGAAAAAGGTATCATTTTTTGTAATGAGCATGGTTCATTCCGATGCGATGTTTGTGATGTCGTTTCCCCGTGAATGCACAGAAGCATTCCTTGAAGCGCATGTAAGGGCATTCGACTTTTTCGGATGTGTCCCCAAACGCATCAGCTACGATAATACCCGCATTGCAATCACAAAGATACTGACTGGCCATAAGCGTAAGCACACCGCTGAGTTTAAACGGCTGATCAGTAACTATCTTTTTGAGCCTCACTTCTGCAATGTCAGAAGGCCCAACGAAAAGGGTATAGTAGAGGGCAGTGTCAAGTATTCCAGGCTCAACTTTATGGTCCCCGTGCCACAGGTCAAAGACTACGATGAACTTAACAAGCTTTTGCGTGATTGTTGTCAATCTGATCTTGATCGCATCTTTCTCGGCAAACGTTCACTGAGCAAAAAACAATTGCTTGCC
>JAIVYN010000128.1:0-10716 GCA_048635425.1 Candidatus Aegiribacteria sp. | reverse complement strand
CCGAATATATCGGTGCCGACTATATTTTTCGAGCTGGGCGGCGCATAAGATTGTCCGGCCTGTTCGGCCCACAGTGTCGGCCCAATTCGCCAATCAAAAAACTCCGCCAAGTAGATAAAACCGGCAAGCAGAAAGTATATTACTATCACGCCGAGGCAAAGCATCGCTAACTTGCGCCTGCGAAGCCTTCTGGCGCCGTCCTTCCACAGACTTGTGCCCTTCGGCGGCTCTGTCTTTATTATCCGCTGAGATTTACTCAAGAGAAATCCTCGGGTCAACAAGCGAGTAACAAATATCTGTTATAAGATTAAATACCACAAAAAGTATCGCACTTATGTAAGTCATAGCGCTGATAACGAAATAGTCACGTGAATTGATTGCCTCGGCCATCAGATATCCCAATCCCGGAATGCCGAAAAACCTCTCGAGCAGCAGCGACCCTAAGAACAAAAACGGTATTGCTAAAACCACCCGCGTAATAATCGGTATCATTGCATTTTTCAAGACGTGTTTGAACAGCACACGCCTAACTGTAAGCCCTTTTGCAAAAGCCGTCCGAACGTAGTCGTTTCGAATCTCATCAAGCATAACTGTTCTAAAGAAGCGCAGGTTTCTTCCAAGGCCTGCTGCTATACCGATAAACACAGGCAGGGCTACGTATTGGGCCATCCTCAATTCCGGTGAAAAGAATACCGGAAAAAGACCCCACCTGTACGCGAGAAAGTATTGGCCGAAAAGGATAAAACTAAGATACGGAATACTCATCCCTGCAACACAAATAACTACAGCTAATATGTCCCAAATTGTACCGCGAACAAATGCTACCACAAGTGCCAGGCTTACCGAAATTATTACGACCCCAAAGAATATCGGCACCGTCAAAGCCAGAGAAGGCCCCAGACCTCGTTTGATTTTGTCGATAACGGGTTCGCGGTCGCGGGCCCTGCCGAAATTAAATGTCAGCGCATTCTTGAAGTGGTTTATGAATTGGCTGTCCCACGACAAAAACAAGGGCTTGTTAAGGCCGTATTCTTCACGGATTTCGTCTATTGTTTCCTGGGTGGCGCCTTTGCCGGCGATTTCAATGGATATGTCACCGCCAACGAGAGTGAACAATACAAAGGTCAGCAGAAGCACGCCGAATACAATCGGTATGGTATATAGAATCCGCCTTATTATGTATGCTGTCATTTATTGAGCTTTGCACTACGAAAAAAACCAGGGTGGCACCCTCAAACCCCGGCCTGAGTTCGTCGAAGGCTTGTTTGGGGGTGCTGAAAATCTTCAATTTTTATACGCTGCGCGTTTGGCCAAATCAATTCTGCGATATTTGCTCAGCCCGTATGCGAAGGCGTGCGGCTTGTAATTCTTATACCAGTCATGATGCAGCACATACGCAACGCGATGGTTTAAGAAGGCCGCTGGGCAATCTTCCAGAACTATAAGCTCCATTTTTCTATACAGCCGACGTTTTTCGGGGCAGTCGAGCATCACCTGCGCTTTTTCATATAATTTGTCAAACTCCGGATTGGAATAGTTGAATTTATTTGGTCCCGGGGCATGGTATCTGCTGTAAAACATTGCCAGAAAATCCTGCGCATCGGGTGTGCTTGCGCTGCTGCCGGAGGTGAACATCTGAACACTTTTGGTATTGACCTTTTCCAGATAAGTAGGCCTGTCCATATATTCCATTTCAACTTCGAGACCGACGGCATTCAAATTACGTTTGAGGAACTGGCCGTACTGACGGTACCACGTATTTGTGCCCGGCAGGGTTATTTTGAGCGTGGGCAGTTTGCCGCCGTGAATTTTCTCGGCCTCTTCCAAAAGCTCCTGTGCCTTTTCCAGGTCATATTGGGCGTATCCCTTTTCTTTTATCTCAGAATTGTAAGAGGGCATTACCGGTGGTATAAGACCGTGGGCAATCAGGTGTCGATTGTTGAAAAACAGCTCTATAAACTTCTCGCGGTCTATGGCGTTGCTTATTGCACTGCGAAGCGGTTTGTTTTTACCGAATACAGGCTCTGCCATATTAAAACCAAGCCAGTAGGTTGACGGGTCCTTAAAGGTTTTCAGGTGTATGTTGCGTTGTTTCATTGCCGGCGTCAATTCACCGGCCCCGCCCATAACCTCATCGAAGTTGTCTTTGGGGATTACGGTGGCATCGACTTTGCCCTGCAAAAATAAAAGCCAGGCCGGCTGGCGCTCTTCGATTACGGTCCAGACGACTCTGTCGGCAAAAGGTATTGGCTTTCCTGCATCATCCAGATAGCCGGCCTCGGCATCGCCGGGTTCACCCCCGCTCGGATAAAGTTCGCCCCTGAAAGCCGGGTTGCGGACAAGCTCGATGTAGCTGCCGCGGCGCCATACATTCAACCGGAACGGTCCCGTACCTACGGGATGGCTTATAATGTCCCTGCCGTAATAATCGACTGCCTCTTTCGCTACGGGCGCTGTTGCTGTATCCGCCAGGGCCATGCACAATTGGGGCCAGGGTTTCTTGAGCTTGATAACCAGTGTGTAGTCATCGGGAGTTGTCAATCCTTGAACTTGCCGTGAATAATCGACGTCCGCCTCGCTTTTGCAAGTTTTTGTATATTCACGAAACTCATCGAGCCCGGCAATTTTGTTATCAAAGATAGACCAGTTTTGGCTCAGATACTTGATATTTGCGATTCTTTTGAGCGAGAAGGCAAAATCTTCAGCCTTCAGCTCGCGTCCTTTACTGTCTGGCACAGAGCCCGCCTTGCGGGAACCAAAACACGGGTCGTCCTGGAAGTAAACGCCTTTTTTGATTTTTATGGTATAGGTGAGCAAGTCGTCGTTGATTTGCGGCATATCTTCAGCTAATAGAGGCACAAGCTCGTAAGGACGCTTCAGGAAGTGATATTGATACAGCGGCTCGAACATCTGGCTGGCGACTATAACGGAATAAACGTCTCGCATATTGCCGGGGTCGAGGCCTTTTATCTTGACCGAAAGCACGTGATGCAGGACCATTTCGTTTGGCTCTTCAACCGTCCCTGAGCCGTCACATCCTGCAATAATCAATCCCGCACAAATTATCGTTACAAGAAGTATCGGCCTTACTGACATACGAAACCGGTAGTGTCTCTTCAATTGGTGCGTGGCTGCGGCAGATATAATTCTTACAAACTTCAAGGCAAAGTCCCTTTTGCTTTAAGCTGTTTATTGTATATCGTTTCGCCGTGTGCGGATTCGAATATCAATTATCAGTAATCAATCGTCAATAATCAATAATCATTTTTTTCTGGGTGGGTCGGGCAAAGGCAGTGGCACGGTGCGTGTGCTGTTATCGGTTGAGCCGTAGTTGAATTTCAGGGTCGTAGGTAATTGGCCTGGTGTTGTTGCTGTGCCGAGTAATCTGTCGTGCTCGGCCATAATGGCCTGTGCATTTTGCCGCTCAAGGGCCCTTCTTATAGTCAGTTGTGGATTGCCCAGAAGCCGGCCGATACACTTGTCTTCTGTATCGACCAGTACCGAAGCCAAATGGCTTTTCTGGGTATCGTTCAAAATAGAAGCGCCCTTGATGTACCTTTGTATCGCGTAAGAATACAATTGCGCAAAGCGCCGAGCAATCTCAGGCTTTGTATCAATTGTTGTCGGCAGAAGTCCAACCGGAGACTCGGAGAGTAACGGTATTTTGCTGCTGAGATATTTCAAGAGGGCACTATCATAAAGTTCATACTTCACAGTCCAGTCGGCGTATTGTTTAATTCGCAAATCAGCTATTTGGATTAGTAACTGTTCAGCTTCCGGGATGTCCACGCCGGCCGCAAATTGAGCTATCAAAACTACTATCTCAGGTGTGCTGTTCTCGATAAGCCCTTTAAGCTGTGTGGCAATAGCCGATGTCTGGTTTGAGTTTGTCGCGGCGTTTAACTGGGTTATGATGTTAGTATTGGTAAGACAATGTACAGCCCAGTAACGAATAACCATATTCTCATTTTTTAGCATCGCCATAGCCTGGTCTGCCAAACCCAGGTCCTGCAGGCCATCCATCAGGATCAAAAGGTTAATCGTTACTCTGGTTATCCGCTCCGGTCGCCTTAATTGTTGAGCATCTCGAAAGCCTGTGGCGATATGTCTGCGGGCCGACTCAGAAAACTGTTGAGCGTATTGGCCCTGGGTGCTCTGCCTGCTGAGGATGACTGTACGAATCTTTGCTATTGAGGTAAAATCCCTCGTTCTGACCAATTCTTGTATCGCCTGAGCAAGAAAATCGTCGATAATTTTTAAATCGCTGTTATCGAGCACCGCCTTTTTGCGTACATTGTCAACCTCTCTGGTAGAGACGGCTACGGAGCCCGAATTCATCAGCAAAACTAAAAAAAACGCCACCAGAACAGCGAAAATCAACCATTTTATCTTCATTTTGTAAACACCCTAAAAATTGCCGGTTCTGGATTAGACAATCCCCAGCATATACCTACATCCAACACCCCCAGTTTAACTTTTAATCCAGGCTTTGTCAAGTGAATTTGTCCCCGAAGTAAAAGCCGAAAAATATGGCCTTTGGCCGATTGCCGTTTTCCTTATTAGCTTTTTCTGCAAAAGCTGGTAAAATTGGCGTAATATCGTAAAAATCCGTCTGTTAGCGACAATTGAAGCAGGTAGTTAAAGGTTCTCTTGTAGAAAAAAAAATGCCGATGGTATAATTGATTTTCCCTTAACTAACGAATCCGGATATAAAAGAGAAACAGTTTGTTTTTCATTTGATGAGAGACGAGGTGCGAGAATGCCCGAGTCATCGTCACAACTTGTTCGCATTGACCCATATCGGCTGCGTATGAAACGCTGCGGGCAGATGGTTACCGATGCAACCATTTTTGCCTCAGAAGCCGTCAATCTCGAACCTGATGCAGTCCGTCAGCTTTGTGATGCAGCGTCACTTCCGCCGGCCAAAAAGGTTCTGGCCACCGCTGATATACACGTTGGCTTCGGCATACCTATCGGGGCGGTGTTGGGACTGGATGGTGCAATTATGCCTCCCGCTGTCGGGTATGATATAAATTGTGGAATGCGGCTGCTGCGCACACCCTTTTCAAGAGGCGACATTGATACCGACAAAATCGCCGTCGATATAGCCCGTGACATTCCGCTCGGCGAGGGCAGGGAAAATTTGCAATTAAACAAAACCGGAATCGAAGCCGTTATAAATAAAGGTGTTGCCGCCGTACCGTCCATTATGCAAAGAAGCAGTCACCGGGCCTGGGAGGCCTTTGACCCGGACCAGTTCGCAGATGACCTCCAAAAAATCGAGGAAAACGGCCACCTGCCCTCCGACCCGGCGGCGGTGCCAAGAAACGCAATACAAAAAGGGAGCAATCAGCTCGGCACACTCGGGGGTGGAAACCACTTTATTGAAATCCAGTATGTCCAGGAAGTCTTTGAACCTGATTTAGCAAAGGGCTTCGGGCTTTTCAAAAACCAGCTCGTTGTAATGATACACTCCGGCTCGCGTCGGTTCGGCTATGAAATCGCCGATGAATATATGAATATCGCCGCCCGCAGACCCGAGAATGCCGGCCGCAGAAAAATGCTCTCATATCTGCCGACCGAGAGCAGTGCCGGCAAAAACTATATCGCTGCAATGGCCGCCGCCGCAAACTTCGCATTTACCAATCGCCACATTATGGCTCTGCTTGTAAGGCGCTGTTTTAACAGGATGTTTGGCCCAACGCCCCTTACGCTCGTTTACGATGTCGCTCACAATATGGCAAAGCTCGAAACACATAGCGGCGCCCGGCTTTGGGTCCATCGCAAAGGTGCGACACGGGCTTTCGGTCCGAAGCAGATGGCTGCGAGTATTTTCGCCCGGACGGGCCAGCCTATAATAACACCCGGCTCAATGGGCACTGCAAGTTTTCTACTTGTCGGAACGGGTGATTCCGAGGAGTCTTTGAGCTCGGTCAACCACGGTGCAGGTAGAGTGATGAGTCGCACCGCCGCTCGTGGAAAGGCCCGTAAAGGCAGGATTATTACGCCGGCTTTGATTAGCGATGAGCAGTTCAAACGCAGTATGGAGGGCATAAAACTCATTACCGGCAATAAAAGCAAAATAAAAGAGGAAGCACCGGACGCCTACAAAGATATCGATGAGGTCGTCCGAATTGTCGTCGAATGCGGCTGGGCCAAGGCTGTCGCCCGAATGGTCCCTTTAGCCGTCTTAAAGGGTTAAGCCCGGATTTCCCATATAAGGAAATCCAACAAATTTCATATTTGGTGGTATAGGTCCTGTCGAACGGACTTATTTAAGTTTCGGTCATCGTGAATAGGAGAACCTAAGACACTCGATGTATGTGACATTTCAGATTGCGGCAGGATTTGTAAAAAGAGACTTCAGATGGTAGCAATTCGAGGAATATTTTGATATTATACCCTTCAGGGTAGTAAATTCCCGCGAGTAAAAACATCCAGCACCAATTGTCTGGTAATGAAAGCGCTTCAATTGGTGCTGGATTATTGTAAAGCTACTTACCCGCGCACAAACGGGAATTTTCAATCGAGAGCACTATATAGTGAAATTGAAAGGTGGAAAAATGCTTCTAAACAAGTTAAATGGGAAATGTAAATTCTGTATTATCTCTTTATCCATTCTGTTGTCCTTTTTCATATCACCACTGACAATTCTTGCCGCAGAAAATGTCTTTGAAGTTGAAGTTCGCACAGATGTTAAGATTCCGATGCGAGATGGGACACTGCTCTCAGCAAACATTTTCCTACCAAAATCAGAGGAAAAATTTCCTGTCATACTTATTCGTTCTCCGTATGGCAAGGGTAATGAAAAATATGGTGACGGCCTGTTTTATGCTGCCCGTGGGTACGTTCTCGTCAGCCAGGACTGCCGCGGAAAGGGGGCTTCCCAAGGCAAATGGGAACCATTTGCAAATGAGGCGAACGATGGCCGGGATACCCGGAAGTGGTTATTGGAACAGCCCTGGTGCAACGGCAGCATCGGCACCAGTGGTGGCTCATACGTGGGCTTTACACAATGGATATCTGCTCCGAACGCCGGCGAACATCTAAAGGCTATGTTTCCGGTAGTACCGTTGGTTGACGCCTACGGTGATGGTGTTTACACTGATGGAGCATTAAATCTCGCTCTGATGATGGGTTGGGGTAGTGTTGTGTCGTTCCGGCCTGGCGAACAAATTGCTATGCTCGGATGGCACGAGGGGGATTGGAATAAGGCCTTTCGAACATTGCCGCTTGTTGAGTGGGACCGTGCGATTGGTCGCAAGGTCCAGTACCTTCGGGATTGGGTAGCCCATCCGCATTTTGATGATTACTGGGCCAGACGCGGCGTTCGCAACCGCTGGCAGGATATCACTGTGCCGATCTGTGTTGTAGGAGGCTGGTACGACATCTTCGCCAGGAGCGTCTTCGAACACATCAATGCCGTAAGGTCAATGTCGCGTTCCCAACACGCTCGAAAGCACCAACACTTACTGATGGGGCCTTGGGGACATGGGATAAGTCAAGACGGCAAGGTGGGTGACTTGGATTTTGGCAGAGAATCTGTAATTAACCTGCGTGAGATACAGACACAATGGTTTGATTACTGGTTGAAGGGTAGAAATACCGGCGCTGACCAGTGGCCGCCTTTTCGTATTTTTGTTATGGGTCGTAACGAGTGGCGAAACGAGCAGCATTGGCCCTTAAAGCAAGCACGATATACGCCATATTATTTTCACGGCGAAGGTTCTGCAAACACACTTAAAGGTGATGGGAGATTAAGTACTGCTAAGCCTGGTAATGAACCCTTCGAGAGATTTGTATATGACCCAAATGACCCTGTTCCTACACTTGGTGGATGCAACCTGATTGGGTGTCCGGCTGGGCCACGGGACCAGACCAAGGCGGAAAATCGAAAAGATGTGCTCGTTTTCACAAGTGATGAGCTGAAAGCTGATTTAGAAGTTACCGGACCGGTAAAGGTTATTCTCTATGCCGCCAGCTCTGCGTGTAATACCGACTGGACGGCCAAATTAGTCGATGTCCACCCCGATGGTCGTCCGTTCAATCTTTGCGATGGTATCATGCGTGCTTGCTACAGGGAGTCTAACCAGAATCCAACGTTGATTCAGCCTGGAAAAATATATTGTTATGAGATCGACTTGTGGGTAACAAGTAATGTTTTCTTAGCTGGTCATAAGATGCGGGTCGAGATATCCAGCAGCAATTTTCCCCGTTTTGACCGAAATCTCAACACGGGTGAACCGTTTGGTACGGGTACTGAGCTAATAAAGGCAACACAAACCATCTATCACGACATGGAACGCCCCTCGCACATCCTTTTGCCTGTAATCCCTTGACCGATACAGGGTAGAACTCGTTTGATATTTTGGTACGATTACGAATTAATCAGGTACAAGGATATTTTTTTTGCATTTTAGTAGTCCTTAAACTTTCTCATCCATTCGGGCCAGTCTGCGGCTGCTGCTCCGCCGGCTTTGGTCCAGGAGCCTGTTGTGTCGAACCGGCGATGCCATTTCAACGTCCACAATTCCTTGAGTCCGACTTTTCTGACAGCGAAATTTAAAAAGACCATATTTGTCGGCCCGTTGTGCCGGTCAATGCAGAAACGCCTCATACACATACCCCCTGCGTTCTCTGTCTGACCATTATACTCCGGAGGCGTATTGGTGGGCAGCGGGTGCCCACCAAGGTAGAAACAATCCAAAAAGAGCGGTATTCTGTCCGTACCTTTGACGTTGATGGTCTTGAAGTGGTTCTCGGCCTCATAGCCCCACAAACTTGCTCCCGCCGGGTCGTAAAGCCAGTTATTTATCCCATAGCTGGTGTAAAAGCCATCTCCGCCTCCTACGTTAGTTGCTTCCCAGGCTACAAAAGGGTTCTGTCCCTGTCCCCAAAGTTTTCTGGCCATTGGGCACCATCGTATTTCTTCATCCTTGTAGTATGGCTCTGCTGCAAACAGCCAGTGACCTACCTGCTTACCGGCCTCAGCGCGTGTCCCGTCAGGGAAGGAGCCATCGTAATCTCCGGTGTACATCGACCAGATAACAGCCCAGTGATGCAGGTTCATTTGACAGGCTGTTGCCCTTGCTTGTTTCTTGACCCGGGCCAGCGTCGGCATCAATATCGCCATCAATAGGGCAATGATAGCAATCACCACCAAAAGCTCTATTAACGTAAATCCCGTTAGAAAACAACGTCTTACCTCTAACGGGGTAAACGCATTTCGTTTGCACACTATGCTGTGTTTTTCCTCTGCGTTCATTTTCAGTAGTCCTTAAAGTTTCTCATCCACTGTGGCCAGTCCTCTGGCTGGATGCCGCTGGCTTTGGTCCATGGTCCTTGGATATTGTATTCGCGATGCCACTTCAATGTCCACAGCTCTTTTACGCCCACCGGTCGACTGGACCAATCCATGAAGATACCGCTTACGAATCCATGGTGTCGGTTCATACAACAGGGCAGCGAGCTGTCCGTCCAGGTGTCCTCGTATTCAAGAGGGTTGCCTACGCTCGACCGACACGCCCACCACAAGACGCTATCGGTCAACAAAGGGATGTTGGCTGCACCCTTGCCAGGGACAGTTTGCCAATACCTGGAATCGGGCCCGGGCTCCGGCATAGACTGGGCCCAGATATTCAGGCCGTAGCTGCAGTCGACTCGCACGCGGCTGGCCGTACTACGAAGAGACCAGGCAGAGAACGTGCTGCCCAGATGCCAGTTGCTCGAATCCAGGAACTCACTCTGCGGTTTTCTTGCCATCGGACACACGAATAAATCGTTGGTATCGCGGTGGTGGGGCCACAGGGACTGGAGCTGGCGTGGCCAAGGTTCGCCTGATTCAAGCCAGCCGGGGAACTTTTCATCGTGCTCGTTGGCGTACATAGAGAATATGAGGGCCCACTGCTTCAAGTTGGACTGACAGCCGATAGCCCTCGCCTGCTCCTTGACCCGTTGTAGCGTCGGCATCAATATCGCCATCAGCAAGGCAATGATGGCAATCACCACCAAAAGCTCTATTAAAGTAAAGCCGTGTTGCTTGTGCATGACATTTTGCTCTTCTCATTCAAACAGAGATAATGAGTTTCGCTGGTATGTTTGTCTGACATTATTATAACACAAACGGTCGTGGTAGTGCAACACATTGGCGGCAAGAATTCTATTTTCGGAACTAATAAAAGCAATCCAATTTGGGAAGTCCGGGTCAAGAATTCTCTGCAAAAATACCATAAAAACAACAATCCAGCACCAATCCCGTTGTGTCCAGGCCTGTCCTGAGCGGAGCCGAAGGGCTGTGATAAGATTTCCAGGTTTGGAGTTGGGATTGGTGCTGGACATTTATTGTCTGATGCCTTATGTTAACACAAAACGAAATTGGGTGGTTTTTGCAGCTGAATGATTTCGCAATTGTTTTTCGGAAGGTGAAAATGGCTAAACGCCTTGTTGTTCTTATAGCTTCGTTGATGGTAGTGGTCTTTATTGCCGGTTGTCCGGCGATAGAGTCTGAACCTGTTGAGCCTGCAAAGACCGAAGTCCTTAACCTTGAACCTGCTAAGGCTGAACCTAATGAAATCGAGCCTGCTGTGGTTGAGCCTGCCGAAGTTGAGTCTGTTGAGGTTACACCTGCTCCGAGCGGGCCCAATCAAATCGAGACGGATAAAGTTGAAACTGTATATATCGAACCTGAGGAAATCACTCCTGAGAAGGCCAGCCCTG
>JAIVYN010000127.1:0-10702 GCA_048635425.1 Candidatus Aegiribacteria sp. | reverse complement strand
GCCGCGATGTCGGTGTTCTCACCGCCCGAGTCTGGATACTGGTCGTCCAACAGCCCGGTTGTGGATAAACGCGCACGGAATGAGAGGGTAACGCCTACTACCGTGAGGATTTGGTCCGCCGTCGCCTCGTCGATACCCGGATCCTGAGTAAGCTGGTGGGTGAACACAATCTTGCGGTTGCTGGGGTCATCCATGCCGTGATCCCTGGGGTCTCCACAGTCCTGCAGCCGCAGGAATGTCACATCACCTTCGGTTATGGCCTTGATTCCGCCAGGATCTCCCTGGCCGATTTCCCAGTTGTTATCGCTCCAGTCAAACTGGTCCGAGCCGTTATTGTGGCCCCACGTGCCATCCAAAGAAGTAGTATCGCTACTATGGTCCCCAGCGGTGTCTTGGTCACCGGTATAGATGTACGTCCATCCATCAAGGGGGTCTGCATATTCGACCCCTCCCACGGCCACGCCGGCGCCCAGACTCAGCGCTAAAACAAAACAAGCTGAATAAATCAATTTCTTAGACATAATAGTCCTCCTTCAAAAAAGTTAAAAATGAGTTCTGTAAAATTACAGGTTAGGCATATATTATTTAAGAAAATTGTTTTTTTGATTTTCTTAAATAATCTTGTAACTGTTCATTGTGCAAGAGCTTACTGTTTGAAAAGAAAAAAACAAAAAAAAACGTTTTTTTCTTTCCAAAGTATGCCTAACCTGTAATTTTACAGAAGCCTTAAAGTTAAAACAAAAACGACCGATAATAATTTTTGCACTTACTAAGCTCTACCTATGTTTCGGCTAATGTATTTCTTCGCGACTTGACACTACCTCCTTCCTTCAAAAATACGACATCAACCACAAATAGAAATACAAAAAAAGTGGCTAACAAGCTCAAAATCTTATCTTATTTTTTTATATCAAATTCTATGGCTCACTTCAAGGAAAATGTATCTAAAACGCAGATGTTTTTCATGCTCTCGACAATTTGCACAGGCGGTGGTCTGTAAAACCGTATCTTATATTTACTTATGAGGCGTCACGGCACTGTTTCGTAATGCCGGTATTAACCGGCTTTGTCCTGTACTACCGATAAAAAATCCCTGAATTTGAGCTATTTTGCTATTGCGGAAAATCGAAATTGGGTGTATAATACGGTGTTTGGCAAAATAGCCTAAATTAACAATTAGGGATACAAAATTAACGAAACATAAAGTTGTTTTTGCGCATCCCAACAGGTAAACAGCGAAAGGGGCCAGTATGAACAAACAAAAAGGGGCCGTTATGAACAAACAAAAAGGATTTACACTAATAGAGCTTTTAGTGGTAATCGCTATCATTGCGTTACTGATGGCGATACTGATGCCGGCGCTGCAGCGGGTAAAGATGCAGGCCAGGGGCGTTGCCTGCCTAAGCAAGCTCAAGCAGTGGGGCATATTTTTTGCGATGTACGCCGACGACTACAACGGCCGATTCATGGGGGGCTTTAGGAACCAACCTACAGCCAATCGGTGGGTCTATGCACTTGGGGACTACTATAAATGGGATGACGAGTTTACCTGTTGTCCGAATGCGTACAAGCCGTGGGTGGATGAATATGGGGTAAATTCGGGTGCCGAAGGAAGCAGTTTAGGTGTAGGTGTGACCATGGCCTGGGGCTACATGAACCAGGGACACTGGAAAAAGCCAATGAAGGGAAGTTACGGCATCAACGGCTGGGTTGTCGATGCCCAGCCAGGCCGGGAACCCCATCCCGAGCGGGGAACTCCGGATTTCCTCTGGCGAGGGCCCACGGTGGCGGGAGCCGGGTACGTGCCATTGTTCCTGGAGGCACAGCGTTATAACGGCGTGCCGTTACACACAGACACGCCACCCAGCTATAGCGGCGAGCAGTGGAACGACAACGCGCAGATGGGCCGGTATTGCCTCAACCGTCACGATGGATTCGCCGGTTGTTTGTTCTTAGACTATTCGGCCCGGAAAGTCGGGCTAAAAGAGCTGTGGACCCTCAAATGGCATAGAAAGTACATTGAAGCCGGTCCCTGGACAACCGGCGGCGGTGTCCAGCCGAGCGACTGGCCCGAATGGATGCAGCATCTTAAAGATTATTAGAACAAACATCTTACAAAAAATAAAAAAAAGTAGGATTTTGACCAACTATTAAATACAATTGCAAAAGTAAACAATTAAAACATAAGAAGGAGGTATTATTATGGTCAGGCGAAAAGGCTTTACGCTGATAGAGCTTCTGGTGGTAATCGCCATTATTGCGCTTCTGATGGCAATCCTTATGCCTGCGTTAAATCGAGTAAAGAAACAGGCCAGGGCTGTTGCTTGTATGGCCAATCTCAATCAATGGGGCCTTTTTTGGTCAATGTATTGTGATGATAACGACGGATACTGGCTTAGCGGCGCAGGCGGCGGCAGCGGCAGGTGGTGGTTCGAGCCGATGCTGGAGACTTACAAGATCGAAGAGAATATGCGCTGCTGCCCACAGGCTACAAAATCTGCGGGCGAGGGTGTTCACCAGGGCATAGGTTACTTTTCAAGTCAAGCCTGGCAAACCGGTGAATGGATAGGCAGCTACGGACCAAACGGGTGGATGTGTAATCCTCGCTCGACGGACCCATCGGGTAGTGTCTGGGGACGCAGCCCCATTTCAGACCATTGGAGGAAGCCCGAGTGGCCGGGTGCGAGTAATATACCGTTATTTACCGGTAGCTGGTGGGTCGATGCCTGGCCAAGAGAGAATGACAATCCTTCCGAAATCCCAGGAGGACCGCCTGACAGACCGAACACAAACGAAATGGAGCGCAATTGCGTCGACCGGCACGATGGATTCTTAAACGCTCAGTTCTGCGATTATTCTGTCAGAAAGGTTGGACTCAAGGAGCTCTGGACGTTAAAATGGCATAAAAGCTATAACATAAGCGGCCGATGGACCAAAGGAGGCGGTGTCAGTCCGAGCGACTGGCCGATATGGATGAGAAATTATAAAGATTATTAAAACATAACCGTCATAAAAACAGAATCCTAAAAAGTAAGCTAACTAAAAATACAGCAAGGAGTATTATTATGGACAAACAAAAAGCCTTTACCCTGATAGAGCTTTTGGTGGTTATTGCCATTATCGCTATATTGATGGCGATATTAATGCCGGCACTGAATCGGGCCAGAGAGCAGGGCAGGCGGGCAGTTTGTCTTAGCAATCTCAGGCAGTTGACACTTGCGTGGATTATGTATGCAGATGAGAACGACGACAAGATTGTCAACGGCGAAGCAGCCGGCGGTGGAAATGGCTTGGCCACTATACCCACAAGTGGCAGACATAAAGGTGAGCAGTGGTGGGTTGGAGGCGATTGTGGAGATTTTTGGGCCGGCGAGCATTTGCCCATGGAAATCCAATTAAGTGCTATTAGAAACGGCGCTTTATACCCATATATCAAGAAAGAAACGCTTTACCGATGCCCGACCGGTGTTCGCGGAGAGATGCGGACCTACACCATAGGCGATTCTATGAACGGTATTCCCAGGAGTGGGACACACCATGATAATAAGGTGGGGGTAAGAGTAGGCAGGACAGTATTGTGGATTAAGAATAGGACGGAGATTATCAGTCCTGGCCCAGCGCATAGATTAATATTTCTTGACGAAGGCCGGATAACTCCGGACAGCTATGCCACTCATTATGTTAATGAGCGCTGGTGGGACCCACCCTTTGTCCGACACGGTGACGGCACGAACGTCTCTTTTGCAGATGGGCACTCTGATTATTGGAAGTACAGAGGCCAGAAAACGCTACGGATCGGCAAGCTCGCCGCTGTTCCCTACCTTGATGCAAACCCTTTGCACCAGATGCAGCCTGAAAGCCCTGATGATTTCGAGGATTTGCACAAGATGCAAAAGGCTATCTGGGGCAGACTGGGTTATTAGGTTATTCGACAAGTATTAAGAACCGCACCTTTTTGTGCTTATTTATTTTCGGCGGGCAATCCAGGTGACATGCTTTGGGGATTGCCGCCGGACGGTGGGGCGACCAACCGGCGGATTGGACGAGAAATTTTAAGGACTACTGAAAAGAACGACCACTGCACGAAAGCAGGCAAAGAAGTTCTGATTTTGTCATACTTATAAAACAGGATTATCAAAAGTAAAGTAGTTCTGAAAGGGAAGCAGGAAGGAGTGGAAACACTCTGGGAATATCCGGGAAATGTTGGTCCAAGTCCCCTAGCAATTCCCACCCGGAGGGTCTGGCTGGGCCTGCTTTCCTTCTCCTACAAGGAGATATGCAAGGAACACTATCATGGGCAAACCAAGAGGCTTTACATTAATAGAGCTTCTGGTGGTAATCGCCATTATTGCCATCTTGATGGCGATACTGATGCCCGCGCTGAACAGGGCCCGGGAGCAGGGTAAACGCGCCGCCTGCCTGAGCAACCTAAAGCAGCTGACACTTTCATGGATTATGTATGCAGATGATAACGATGACAGGATTGTTAACGGCGAAGCTTATTGGTCCCCTACCGCCGACCCCGCTGCACCCGTGCCCACATCTGGTCCTCATAAGGGCGAGCGCTATTGGGTAGGCAACGATTGCGCCTCTAATTTCATGCAGGGAGAACAACGACCTCAAGACATACAAATACAAGCTATCCGAGCCGGAGCGCTATTTACATACTGCAAAAACGAAAAGCTTTACCGGTGCCCGACCGGTATTCGTGGAGAGATGCGCACGTACACCACAGGTTATGGTATGAATGGTTGTTTCGATGCAGCTGGAACTTATTCTGGTAACAAGGGGGCCAGAGTGGGCAGAACGGTGTTGATGGTTAAGAGGAGAACAGAGATTACCGTCCCCGCTCCGGCATATAGACTCGTTTTTCTTGACGAAGGACGGATAACTCCGGATAGTTACGCTATTCATTACGTTATTCCCCAATGGTGGGACCCACCGTTCGTCCGACATGGTGACGGCACGAACGTCTCTTTCGCTGATGGCCACAGCGATTACTGGAAGTATAGAGGAGCAGAGACGCTAAAGGTCGGCAAGATGGCAAACCCGCCGCATCAATATGCGCCTACTACCAACGAGGGCCTGGCTGATTTGCAAAAGATGCAGAAGGCCACCTGGGGGAGATTGGGTTATACACCAACTAATTGATAAGCATAATTCTTTGGCTTATAGATTTTTATTCGGCTAAGCAGTCAACCTGGCTTCTTTGGGATTACAGGCGGATGCAATGTCCGCCTTTTTATGCGCAAGGAATATTCTCCAAAACAGTTGCACAAAAACCCACAAAAGATTATACTGGGTGTATAAAACAACATCGCAAAAAAACGACCAACAAAAAATACATAAGGGGTATCATTATGAACAAGCGAAAAGCCTTTACCCTGATAGAGCTGCTGGTGGTAATTGCCATTATTGCGGTTCTAATGGCAATATTGATGCCCGCACTACAAAGGGCCAGAGAGCAGGGCAAGCGTGCAGCCTGCCTGAGCAATCTCAAGCAACTGTCACTCGCATGGATTATGTATGCGGATGAAAACGACGGTAAAATCGTCAGCGCCCAAGCAGGTACCACCCGCGGCAGCCTCAGCAATCCGCCATATGAAATACCCTGGGTCGGTAGGTGTTGGGCTGATGACTATGGGGCCGGCGGACAGATGCCGGAGGCACAACAAGTAGAAGCTATCAAAGACGGCGCGCTCTGGGAGTATGTCAGGGACATAGACCTTTATCGCTGCCCAACCGGTACTCGCGGAGAAATGCTGACGTATGCTGGTACGAATGCCGTCAATGGCAAGGAGCAAACCGGTACCGGAAAACTGGGTGTATTCCTCAAAAGGACAACAGATATCCAGGGCTCACACGCATTAAGAATCGTTTTCATTGACGAGGGCTGGGTAACTTCTGTCAGCTTCGCTGTCCATTACGTGAATGAGCAATGGTGGGACGACCCACCGGTACGACACGGAGACGGCGTAACATTGTCTTTTGCGGACGGCCATGCTGACTACCATAAATGGAGAGGCATCGATACCATAAAGATGGGCAGGGACCGCCAACGGGGACACCCAGGAAACAATTACTCACCGACATCTGATGCGGGAAAGATGGATTTGCACTACATTCAGAAAGGTTGTTGGGGAGGACTGGGCTATGAGCCAACCGTGTGGTACTAAGCGTACTTAGTTTTTCCACTAAGCAGACAACAACATAGCTGTTTGGGATTACAGGCGGATACAATGTCCGCCTTTTTTATGCGCAAGGAGTACTATAGAAAAACCTTGCACAAAAACCCACAAAAGATTATACTAAACCTACAAAAGTAACAAAAAATATGGAAGGAGTATCATTATGGACAAACGAAAAGCATTTACCCTGATAGAGCTTCTGGTTGTAATCGCCATCATTGCCTTATTGATGGCGATATTAATACCTGCGCTGCAAGCTGCCAGAGAACAGGGTAAACGCGCGGTTTGTCTTAGCAATTTAAAGCAGTTGACGCTTGGGTGGATAATGTACGCAGATGATAACAACGACAAGATTTGTACGGCCCACTTTGGCAGGCAGTATTCCTGGGTAATGGCCGGCCGCAATGCTCCTGAGGCTAAGCAAATAGAGGCTATGGAATCCGGAGTGCTGTTTCCATACATAAAGAATATCAAACTCTACAAGTGCCCAGCCGGTGTTCGCGGAGAATTGCAAACGTACTCCATTGTTAGCTCTATGTGGGGCAGCATCCCGGTTGACGGGGAACGTCCCAAGGAGTTGTGTTTTAAAAACAGGTTGCAGATTCGTAAGCCGTTCGAAAGGTTAGTTTTTGTTGACGAAGGCCAGTGGGCGTGCGGCCCCTGCGGCCCCTGGAATGTTTGGCATGATAAGCCGATGTGGTGGGATATCCCCTCGATTCGACACAGTAATGGGACGAACTGGTCTTTTGCAGATGGGCATAGTGACTACCATAAGTGGGTGGATAAGCGTACAAGGGATCTTGCCTTGCTGCTGCCGCCCAATGAGGGTGCGAATCCCGACTATGCCAGTGTGTCCCAGCCGGGCAATGAGGATTTGGAATGGGCGCAGATGGGTTGTTGGGGGGTTGTTGGGGGAAATTAGGCTATACCCCAACCGTGTGGTATTAAGAGCAGTATTAATATAGTTTCCTAACTATGCGGCGTTGCGTTTATTAACGCTGCCAAAAGGATATGTCTCAACCTGTCAACGCTGATATTGCTGAGGTAATCTTCCGTAAAATCCAACTTAAATCGGCCTCTGAAACCTCTGATTCGTCGCGTAAGCTCAATCCGGCCCAAAGCTGTGATTGAAGTTATTTCTCTGTCAAAATACTTTCTTGAAGACATAACCCTCACCTCTGAAAAACTATTCTCATAAGCTGGATTCGTGTTATTAGTATTAGTATCGTCCCTCATATCGAACCACTTTTGCAGGAATCTTTATACTGCTGCCTAAACCTTTGATTTAGTGTATTATTCAGCAAAATTTTTTTTGTCATTTTGCCGACCGTCTGATAACGTTTGATTATGAAAACTGAAAAGCTAAATTATTACTTACCATCTGAGCTGATCGCCCAGCACCCTCTTGCTGTTAGAAGCGACTCGCGACTGCTGGTTCTCAATCGCGCTACCCGTGAAATTCTCGACGGCCGATTCAGCAATATTGGAGATTTTCTGTCGCCCGGCGATTGCCTTGTGCTCAACGATACGAAAGTCTTGCCCGCTCGTTTTTTTGCACGTCGAACTACCGGTGGAAAACTCGAAGGTTTATTCCTCGCCCAAAATACTGATAGAACCTGGGATATAATGTTAAAAGGTACTCGCAAACTAAATCCCGGCGAGATTCTCATTCTAAAAGACAAACAAAAGGCCGATTTTTGCAAAGCCGTACTGCTCGAAAAGCTACCCCAGGGCAGATGCCTGCTAAGGCTAAAGACACAGGCAGACACAGAAACCGTCCTCGATAAAATCGGCTTTCCACCACTGCCCCCATATATAAAACGAGATGACGACCTGGCCCTCGCCAAAATGGATAAATTGCGGTACCAGACGGTTTACGCCCGGCATACCGGCGCCGTCGCGGCCCCCACCGCCGGACTGCACTTTACGGACCGCCTCATCGAGCAGTTAAAACAAACCGGCATCGGTTTTGCATACATAACACTGCACGTCGGGACAGGCACATTCAAACCCCTAAACACGGAAAACCTCGAAGACCACCAAATCCATCAGGAGCGATTCAGTATAGATGAAGAGAATGCGCAGATAATAAATAAAACAAAGAGCAAAGGCGGACGAATAATCCCCGTCGGTACAACTTCGACGCGGACCCTCGAAACAATAGCCGCCGCCTCACAAATCGAAGCTGTAGCCGGCACAACAAGTTTATTCATAAAGCCCGGCTATAAATTCAAAATCACCGATGCTATGATAACGAACTTCCATCTGCCCAAATCTACCCTCCTCGCACTGGTAGCCGCCTTTGCAGGATTGGATAATATCCTCGCCGTTTACAATCACGCTATCGAGCAGCGATACCGTTTCTATTCCTATGGCGACGCAATGCTGATTATTTAGCAACTAAAAAAAATGAATATGTTTCTGATCGCCGTGATGCTTTTAAGTTACTCAACTTTTTCGGTGACCACTTGAAGGATTTGTTTTTCCCGTCGCAGCAATAGTTTTCCGAGGCTGGGCAGACTGAGCTTGTAAAAGAAGATAAGGAGGGCCAATATTACGATTGAGAGCACGAGGTTCACCGGTCCGGCCGGCAGCCAGCCCAAGCGGGACATGAGCAGACCAATTGCTGGTGGAATAAACATAGGACCCATAGCCGTTGGAATTAACAATCGCGATATAAAAATCAGGAAGCTCGTCATGGCGGAGGTTTTAGTCTTCCTCATAGTCCCCGGGGCGATATGATAAGGAACGAGTACGGATATCATGTTGCCCGCTATGCAGAGCAGTAAGAAGGTCGCCACGAACTGCAAGCCGGCGGCAAATATGATGATAAACGAGATACGCAGGGCGATTTTAATAAGCAAGAGGAAAGTTAATCCAATTCCTATGGCAATCGGCAGGAGTGCAAGGTTTTTTCCCAGCAAAATTTGTCTTCGCGGCACCGGCAGCAACACGAGTTGACGAAATCCGCCCCGATCGAAACCGAACTGGTTGAACATGAGATGACTCATACCGAGAAACGTAAATACGACGGGGCCGCCGGCGACGAACAATTTGAAGTTGTCGGTGAGGTTGGACATACGCCGCGCGAAGAACATAGTTCCAAAAAGCAGCAGCAAGATGAAATTAGTAGCCAGCGCCATCTTCACTTCGGGCGCCCGCGTCAGGGAACGGAAGAAGGCCAGCGCCAGCGCCGCAGCTTCGTCGGGAGTACCGGGTAGCTGCCTCTCAAGGAAGTTCTTCCTGACAGTGAGGGTCTTCTCGGCTTTCGGTCTTTGTTTCGACCTCCTTCCAGTTGCATGTCCCATGTAGAAACGAATGGTCGAGCGGTAGGCCCTTCTCAAACCCAATCCACCAATGACGAACGCGCCGGCCGCACCTAACACGGCGGGCAAGGCATTTCCCATGCCCAGCGACATTGCACCGTTGCCAACCCACAGGAAGGGCACAACCTTATGCGCTACTAAGACCGCATGGGGAATGGGCTTGCCTTCCCGGCCCTCGGGGCGTTTCGTCGTCTGTTCGTCCAATGGTGCCGATTTCGTCGTGTCGGGTCTGTGCTTTTTACGATCGTGCATGAGGTTGTTAATGATATTTGGAAGTTGTACAAGCACAATGAATGAAAAGGTGACCACGGCAATAATGGCGCGGCGTCGCCGCTTGTTCACCATTAGCGCGGCCAGCCAGCCGCGCAGACAATAAGTCCACGCCGTGATCATGAAGACCAAACCGAGCACTAGCGGAAACATCAAGATCATTAACCATTGCCCTCTGAGGAGCAATCCCAGGCAAAGACCCAGAATTAAAGGCAGGAACAGAATAATGCTAATAGTCAGGTGCGATGTGAGATAGTTCAGCAGGAAAATGTCTCTGAGCGAGATCGGCAGGTGCAGCATCCGGCTGATGTCGATCGTCTCTGAACGCTGGATCTCCGAAACCATTCCAATCATCCAGGCAAACAGAAACACACCAATGAACATATCCCACATAAGAAGCAAACGCAGAGGCGACGCTTCGACCAGCACAAAGAAACCAACCAGCACTCCGGCAACGCAGCTCATAAAACCCAAGACAAGCACAGCCACGGCTACGATCATTATCAGCACGGCATTCAACTGACCGCTGCGAGACCATTGATTTCGGGTCAAGCGCCAGCGCAGCCAGATGATTGTGCGAAGTTGGCTCCAGTCCATCTAATCCTCCAGCCAGCTTAGCTTCTGCCGCTCGATGTGATCGCTGCCGACGGCCTCCAGGAACCTTTCCTCCAGCGATCCGCCGGCGCGAATCTCATCCATCGTGCCCTGATGCACGAGCTTGCCCTCGACAATAATCCCGACGTCTGTGCAGAGCCTTTCGACAATCTCCAGAATATGCGATGTCAGGAACACGGTCGCACCGCGCTCAACGCAACGCTTCAATGTGTCACGCAGCACGCGCGAGGCAACGGCATCGACGCCCTCAAATGGTTCATCGAGAAAAAGCAGGTCTGGATTCGGAATCAGAGCCGCCGCCAG
>JAIVYN010000126.1:0-10777 GCA_048635425.1 Candidatus Aegiribacteria sp. | reverse complement strand
CCGCTTTGAAATGCTTCCTTGGCAAACAAACCGCCCTGGATAGGCCCGAATCCAAAACCGGTAAATATGTGCTCTGTCATAATTATTGACCTGCGGCCTTTAAGAAGCGATTGATTTTCTCTTTATCCGTTAAGATTGTCATTTCAAGGTCGTAGGTTTTGCTTTTTCCCGGCGCGATGTGAATTAGTTTTTTCTGCTCTCTGGCTTTGCTCTGGCCGATTGGCGGGTTCGTTCCCGGCTCCAGAGCGGTAACGTATTCGCCGGGACCCCAGTGCTGCCAGTTGCTAAGCCAGGGTAATTGTCTTTTCTTATATTTCAAAACAAGCGCAAGGCCGAGTCCTCGATTGTAAAGACCGACGGTGCAAATACCCTTTTTATCAGCGGCCACATCTATAAAAGCGCAGCCTTCGCCGCCGCCTCTATGGCTGTCGAGCGGCTTAGAGCACTTTCGGAAATTGCGTCTGCTGTTGAATACCGCGTTGTCCATATCCATTCCACGCGACGCCCATTTGCCTTTGCATACAATCTCTGTCCCTTCATCAACCAGCGGCCAGCCGTAGTTGCAATGATACAATATCATATGAGGTGTCGGAGTATTACCGAGATTGCTAACGACATCGTGAATTCGAACCGTCGGCTCACCGAGGGTGCTCGATATAGTACGTCTCAGTTCCAGATTCGGCCCGAACACGCGCGACTGTTTCACCACTGCCGTAATACTCATTTGAAGTTTTCCTGCCACCAGCTCCGGCTGCACAATCGATTCGACCCTCCCCGGAAGATTACTGATGCGTCCGTGCAAACCACGTTCACCGAACTCGTCGCTTTCAGGCCCGCCAACGTGAGTTAGCCCGCACGTTGTCAACAAACCGCCGGCGAAAGAATATAGCCATTCCAGACCGTGGTTGGCATCGGGCCGCCGAGCAGTTACACCGGCGTGGCTGAGCCAGACAAGACTGTATTGATTATAAAAGGCGTCGACGATATCCAGCCCTCTGTCGATAACGACCTTATATCGAAGACCGGCCCCGGTGTTCACCCAGGCGATTCGTGTTCCTCTGCCCAGGCCGTTATCCAAAACAGAGGTTTCAATGCCTCCGATTTGGGCGTAATTGTTAACTTTGTCCTGCCAGCCCCTAAGGGGCCAGTTAAATCCAATGTCCTTCGTGGCCATTTGTACTTCCTTTCTTGTTTATTACTCCGCTTAATTCAAAGCATTTCGCAATGCCTCAAAACTTGGATAAGCCACATCGCTGCGGACTACTTTCAACATTTTATCATAAGTTTTAATATTGCCGTACCTGTCGTCAAGCGGCGCTTTTATATAAAGTGATGCGAACAGATTGCCCATCTGCAACGCTTCGGCAAAATCTATAGAGCCGTTCCTGAACCGGTCCAGATTGCGCCCGATATATGTAATAAGCCCTGCTCTGAATGCGTCCCCCGCTCCAACGAGGTCAACTATCTCACCTCCCATAAACCACGATTCGATTTTGTTCGGCCCGCCGAGGCGACCATCCGGGCAAATATGTTTCTCGTAGGCTCCATCACTAACGGTAACGCCAAACAGTTTTGTTCTGTTATCCCCTCGGCTGCGCTCGGGACAGGCTTTTCGCCAGAATTTTTCGGTCAATAAGTCAAGAAAGTGCAGATTATTTTCATGCTCTGTAAATCGTTCCCACTGGCGTCCGGGCGCAAGCGTATTTTCAGTCAGCTTTGCCTCATCGCAGGACGTAAAAAATAAATCGACCTCTGGTAAAAGCGGCTCTAAAAACCGGTACTCCTTTATCGACTTACCTGTTTTAATCAGCTCGCCGGGATTGCCTGTTAAGGTATGGCTGTCAACAATCGTAACAGCGCCATTGCTGCGACACCATTTAATAAACTCAGCTAAATCTCGGCCTCCGTTGGCATCACCCCTGTCGGACAGACCGGAATACATATAGTAAACTATACTGGGTTTTAATTTTTCAACGGCCCCTTTGAATATTTCAAAATCAAAATCATCATTAGCGTTGGGAAAGTACGCAATGCCGCCCCTGTCTTCGCCGGAGGTGCTATGAATAAAGGTCGTCCCTGTCGAAAAATCGGGATGTATGTGAGTTGGTGACATATCGATACCGTTCGAAGTCATCACATCGTGGAAAAACCTGCCCTGGGCATCGAGGCCGTCGTAATCACCCTTGCCAAGGTTGACGCCAACTGCAACTTTCAGGCCGGTCCTCGCAATCAGAGGAGCCGTGTTGCCGGGGCCGCCCGCCGTTGCAAAACCCTGCTCTATCCATTCTCTCAACTGCTCCTGCGAGTAGTTCGGCATATCTTTAGTTTTACACTTGGCCAATCCGCCTTTGCCAACCAGCTTATCGGCGAATATAAAATCCGGCCTTCTTAAATCCGCCACCCCCGAATTCAAGATTAAGACATCTACTGACATTATTTCGACCTTTTACCACACTTCTTGTTTACGATTCTCTGATAGTTCAGCTTTTGGGAATAGTTTTGTAATCCTCAATAAAAGCATCCAGACCATTATTGGTAAGTGGGTGTTCACACATAGCTTCGAAAACATTCAATGGTACCGCCACGGTATGAGCACCGGCGATGATGGAGTCGATTACTTGTTCTACATCCTTTATGCTGCAAGCAGCTATATCGGTGTCTTTAAGCTCAAAGGCATCGAAAAGTTGTCGTACTTTACGGATAGTCTCGATACCATCGTAACCGCACATTCTTGCCCGACCGACAAAGACGCTTACAGAAGTTGACCCTGCCAAACCTGCCAGAAGTGCCTGAGTCGGATTAAATATTAGCGTGGCATTGGTCCTGACCCCTTCAGGAACCACGATTTTTACTGCCGCCAGCCCCATTTTGTTGGCGGTTATCTTAATCATCAACAAAGGATCAATCTGATGCAACCGACGCGCGCAATCACAAATCTCTTCGGTTGTTTCACCAACCGCTTGGACCATTATCAGCCCTTCAAAAAACTTGCGTATCTCCTCTACCACCTGACGGTAGCTCTTGCCGGCTTGGGCTACCTTGCTGGGATTGGTGGCAATTGCATCGATTAAGCCGGTACTTACAGCATCTTTTATCTGGGACACATCGGCAGTATCCAAAACAATTCGAAGCTTACTCACAAAACTTCCCCTTTCTTACGAATAATACTTATAAAATTCGATGCATTCCTTATAGCATCTTTTTCGTCTCCTGAAGCCACACACATCCTCCAAAATTGCACTTGGTCCTTTTTGGGTGATTATCTCTCCAAGTTTAACACTCTCCATATCTCCCGGATCACGATAGTGCATTGCGGCACCAATAACACGGCTCACTGGTTTGGTTGCAAGAGCATAGTGTTCCAATAAGTGTGCCAATCCAGCTAACCGTTCTTCAGTTCCCAGCTTTCGCAACGGATTACGAGCAACTCTCTCAACTGTATCAGTCAAATCACGATTGCAATAACGCCAGGTAATAAGATCATCAACATGCTGCTCCAGCTCGGCCCTCCATAATTCTAAATTCTCAATTCTGAATTCTAAATTCTTCAGGCTCAATGCTTCCTTAGCAACATTCAGCAGTTCCAGTAAATTTTCTCTTATTCCTGGTATTTCCAAAGCCTCATATATGAATTTACAATCAGAAAGATTGCCCAGATATGCCAACGCAGCGTGACCGGCATTACTCGTATAAAGCTTACGGGCATAGATGGCCTCAATGTTGTCACTGAATATCAATCCTTCAATACAAGGTTTCTTTCCTTTCCAGGTGCGAGAGTCCACGTAAAGTGTTTGACCACCTTCGGTGACCAGATCAACACTATTTTGTGTCCTGTGGACCATGCGTTCTACAGAAGAGCGGATACAAGCAAAATTTTCTTTGTAACATCCCAAATCCAGCAAAGCCTGGGCCAGTACGTTTTCGGCGTGGGGCCAGTTCTCGCAGACCAGAATATTAAGCGTCTTCTTTCGTTTCTTGAATCCCAATGCTATCGAAGAAGCGACAGCTTTCAAATTTTGGCCTCCAACAGCCGTTGCCGTGAAAAGACAGTTACTCAGCGCTTTTGAGATTTTTTCACCTTCTTCCAGGGTTAGAACCTCGTAACCGGCGACATAATGATCCTTCCTTATTTTTCCTGTCAAATGTACAACATAACCATGAGCCTGCTTAAGGTCTTGGGCTGATTGCGAGTTGGTTTCGACAAAAACCGGGCTTAATCCATTTGCTGCCACAAGGTCCGCGATCAGACCTCGGCCAATGGCACCGGCACCAAATATAACTACACTGCCCTTCATTTTCTATTGCCAACCTTGTCCTCTATACGATATAAACATACACAATATCCGAAATGGCGGACCAATACTATGTCAGTGCATTTGGGTTTCACATTTACCTATGGCAGGTCTGTAAAAATTGAACTGAACATTAGGATGCCCTGCCAAAAGAGACATCGGCACCGAGCTGTCAGCGATTTTCTTACTTAGCATAAGAGTAGTTAATCTCATCCCGAAAGGATTGTCGTGCGTGCCTGGCTGCCAGATTGAGACTTTCTCCGACTTCCACGTCTGGACAGGCCCAACCGTAATCGCTTTAGTCGGCACACTTGTAACCACGCCACCGGCGCTGGTTCGCGCGTTCTGCATCACAGTAACCGGATGCAAATCGACAACGCGCGTTGTAAGCAGGCAATACTCCTGTGGCGTTGGCGGCTCATCCTTATATTTACCTTCCCGCTTGACCGGGTCGTTGAATGCCCAGTGCTTTATGTCACCCTGACCGCCCTGCATTACTACGCAGCGAACACCTTCCCAGCTATTGATGTACTCTGTCGTATCAGCTTTCGGAAAATAGATATTAGACGCTGGCATTTTTAACTCGTCCACAATTCGATTAAAGCAAAGCTCCATATCAGCCTTAGCAAAAGACAGCGGATGCGAATAAGGCACTTCTTTACCGTCCATATACCATTCATCCATCCCCCAGAAATGGGCGTCTTTAAGGTCCAGCTTCAATTCATTTACAAGCCGTGCTACAAGTGGAAGCTGCTCGGTCGGCCCAATCGGCCCACAGATGCCCGCCGGATTGTCAGCCGTGGCCTGTCTCCACGCTGTGATGTATTCCAGAGCTTCGGCAAGATAGAAATCTTCGAGACTGTCATAGAACACGACCTTAAAACCTTCTCTGCTCAAACCTGCCATATCCTCAGCCGTAAGTTTAGCTGCGTCGTTGAGAATCTCGTCATCAAGCGTGGTAAAATCCCACCATTGCGGTGCTAACATACTGATTTTTCGTGCCATTATTACTCTCCTTGTACAATGTTTACCAGCTCGCCGAGTTCGGCCTTGAGGATATTGTCCTGCGGGTAGGCATGTCCCAAATGCTGCCTGAAGCCTTCGGCAAAGCTCGAATTTATCTCCCGGCCTCTCTGCTCACTGAGCTTCTTCATTGTAATAACATAGTCATCTATGCCGTGATGCTTCAAGAGCCAGTTACGCTGGCTCTCGTGACAGCAAAGCATCTTTTCCTTAATGTCCATCACACCGGTTATATCAACTATTGTCCCAGCTTTTACTTCAGTGCCAAAGTTGTCTTTGCCCTCCACCGGGTCCATATAGTAAAGATACGGCACCGGCTCAAACGGCTCGGCACCGGCAGTTTCGATATTCACAACTCCACAGGCAAAACAGGCCGTCTGAGCTATTCTGCTGGCCATTTCATGGTCAACCATATAATCCACCGGGCTTGTCGTAAGGACAATAGTCGGTCGAACTTTCCGCACCAGCTCAATGGCTTTAAGCAGTGTCGCTCTATCATACAAGATAAATATATCATCGCATTCGAGGCAATGATAGATGCCGTTTAATATGCCGGCTGCTTTAGCGGCTTCAGCCCTGCGAATCCTGCTGATTTCTTCTCGGCTGTATTCGACCGTTCCGCCGTCGCCAGGTGTCATCGTCGCAATATGAATCTGCCAGCCTTTTTTATTGAGCAGTGCCAGTGTCCCCGTACAGAAAAACTCGGCATCGTCCGGGTGAGCACCCAGACTCAATACAGTTTTATCATTTCTCATAGCTACACTTTCTGAAAGTTCTTGGCTGTCCTATTTACCCATTAAATGGTTGATTATCAACATATCTAATTCTTCATAATCCCGCTCTCGCTTCAATTTCTCGACCTTTTTTTTGTCCAGGCTTCGAACAAGCTCTACAAGTGCCAGGAAAATTTCCCTGCTGTTGCGTAAGTGTTTTGTAGCTACTTCCGGTTTCTGGGTGCGCATAGCTTTAACGTCCAGACCCACAAATTCACTGCTCTTGCCGTAGTCGTATTGGTCGAGTATCCGCACCTGATTGAATGCCCTTCGCAAATCAACAGAGCCGAAGCTTTTGTCCTCATCGAATTTCAGGCCGTTCTGGTCGTTGAGATGAACGGTGAAAAGCTTATTATAGGCAAGGGCAAAACCCATCTCGTCCGAAGGGTCCAGCCCGGCAAGAACCACATGTGCACTTTCAATATTGACACCGACACGCTCCGGGTCACTTGTAAGATAGCTCACAGCAACAGCGTGTCCGGTTGTCGGGATATAGGCCTGGTCCATCGGCTCGTTCGGCTTCGGTTCAATCGCAATCTTGATATCAGGATTGTAGGCCAACATATCGTTTATGGCCTCTACAATTCTCTCAACGGCGAGCTTGCTGTCCTTTGCTTCACGGATATACGTACCTTCGCGGGCAAGCCAGAGAACGACCAGTTTCGTATCAAGGGCTTCAGCGATATCAATCATCCGCCGACTTCGGTCTTTGGCGTACTGCCGAGCCGCCGGGTCGTTCGATGTATAAGCCCCGTCGATTGTCTGCTCATCCTCCCACAGCCGTGGCGCAACAAATTCCGCTGTAAGCCCCTCTCCTTCAAGCATCGAACGAACCTTTTTTGCCCTTTTGACTATTTCGACAAAGCTCAGATTATCCATACCCGGCACTGCGTCGTCATCGTGAAACTGCACACCGTCAAAGCCGAGTTTCTTATACATCTTGAGCTTCTTGCCGAATCCGATACTATCCCTAACCGTCGGCCCAAACGGGTCGGCACCTTCGTGAATATTCCACGGACCAAATGAAAAACGATATTTCCCGGACATTTTATCTCTCCTTAAAGCACGTACAATGTGTTTATTATTTCTCTGGTCGCTAACAATAAATTGCTAACAGTCACTATTTCCTATTCTTTTTTTTCTCTAAGCACAGTTCTTGCATGGCGGGCATAGTGGCCGCGAAGGTCACGCGCGTATTCTGTTAGAATTAGTTTGCCGATGTCTTTGTAATCGCCGCAACGGTACAAGGCCCTGGCCAGAACCAGCTCACGCAGCGACCGGTTCCGTGTCAAAGTATCCTTTGAACCAGGTGGTGTCCGGCGCCTCGCTGCACCGATATTGGTAAAAGCATGGCCTGTTATGCCGGGCTTTTTCAGAAATTCAGCTAAGGATTTGGCAGCAGCGGTATCGCCCAGAGTCTCAAGCGCTATCGCTACGGCACGGCAATGCGAGAACTCACTTCCGGCATCGAGCTGTTTTACTTTTTCAAGAATCGGGTCCAATGCCTGTTCGCTGCGCGTACGGCCCAGAGCAATAATAAGACTGTCAAGCTCACTTAAGCTCGTCCCGAACTGTCCCATCCCCGTATAATTCCAGCCCTTGTCCCAATCTCTGGACTCCACCGCCTCGGCCAGAGTGTTAGCACCGACAGGCTCACCCAGCATCCCGAGAATATGGGCGTAAGCAAGTTTGGCCTTTTCGCTATCAGCAGCTTCGTAAGCTCTTCTAAGAAGCGGCATCGCATCCTGCAACTGTGCAAGGACTACCTCCAATCCGTCAAAGTCATTGACAACTCGCTCAACCGCCTGTGCAACTTCTTCTTTCGGCAGCGGGAACGAATCTTTATCCGTCAGTACACTCTCGGGCAGATTACCTTTCTCAACAAGATGCTTCTGAAGCGCCTTGATGTCAATCTGACGAACGCTCCTACCGCTCTCGACCACCATTGCCGCTGCAACACCTGCGGCATAGCCCTGGTTTTGGATGTCCGGTTGCATACGTATAACGGGCATTGCATCGCGGTGGGCACTGACACCAAGTCCTGTAACTAAAACGCCGTCCAGACCCTTTGGCAGCAGACAACGATAAGGTACGTTCACGAATATCTCTTTTCTGTCGGGCGGCTTTAGCATAAACACCGGATGTATCGTAAACCCATGTGTATCGAAGTTGCTCCGGGCTATCACAATTGTATCGGGATACGTTCGATTATTGGAGATATCGAGCGGCGACATAACAAAGTCACCGACTATCCGCCGCCGTTCACGCGTATCCACTAACTGGCCTAAGTCATAAACGTCTTTAAATTTTTCCTTGGCAACAACAAATGCACGCCAAACATCTACAACGTCTGTGTCGTCGATAAAGGTCCAGTCCGTATTAGTGTACCCGGTACCTAATTCATACGGAGGAAGCCCGGCTCCCTGGACAGCAACACCCGCACCATTGGTATAAGTGCACTTTGCCCCGGCCACAGCGGCTATGTCGGCATTGCCGGTCGAATCGATAACCACCTTCGCAAGTATCACGCCGCGCCCTTCTGGTGTTGCAACAACTACGCCCTTGACACGTCCACCTTCAACGAACGCACCACAACCGAGCACGCCGAACCATACCTCCGCGCCGGCCTTACGCAATTCGCTGCGATACCATTCCTTCTTCCTCTCGATATTCCATCCCCCACCCTCGCGCTTTACATCGGCTCCGAAACCAGCGATGCCCTCATCGATTTCTTTAGTAAAGCCCTTTATATAGCCGTAATAGTATTTGCTGATAAGACCCATCGTTCCCACTCCGCCGAGTCCGTGCAGGTATTCTAACACAAGTGTCTTGGCCCCCCGCCGTGCCGCAGAAATGCCGGCTGGTGCTCCGCCGGTACCTCCGCCAACAACAACTACGTCCACCTCTCCAAGAATGGGAACAGCCCGCTTATCCGCGTGAATCCTTGAAGGTTCGGTTAATGTCCGACGTATCCCGCTCAAATTCTCTCGAACATCTCCCGCAGTAACAGGCACTGCCACCCTGCCGCCTAACCTGACGTTACGTGGCCCCGGCACACTTTGAGCTTCCGAAGCTGCCGCAGCGCCGATACGACTACCTACCTTCATTAATTCCAACGGCCGAAGCAGCTTCTCTGCAGCCTCGCGTGATACATCAGCACAGCCGCCAAGCACAAACAGGCATTTAGTATCCCGTGGTCGGAAAACATCCATATCGACCTTTTCAGCGCCGGGCCAGGCCCCGGATATACTTTTCTTTCCTTTCATTGGGTCAGGCGGTACCTGAAAGAGCCTCTCCGACGAATCTGCCTGGCTGGGATGCCAGGTTTTGTCACGAGCGATTTGCTCGGCCTGGGCAAACGACTCGAAGGAACCGTCTTTCATCGATATTTTAAGCGTATATTCAATAGTCTCACTCCCTGAGCCACCTGAAACTGATATCGGCGAGGGCAACTTTCGAGCCTGGATGTCTTTACCGGTTCGTACCTCACCACCGACAACGATTCTCTTAAAGGTTTGTTTGCCCACCGAATATGGCTTAAAGGTCGCACCGGCCATTCTCGCTACGCTTGCCCGCAGTGTCGCGTCGATGACGACCTTGGCCCTGACCGCCTGTCGCCCCGAACGGTTGGCCATAACAATACCTGCAATCCTCCCATCATCATCACGAAGTACGTCCGTCGCATAGCAGCCAAACAAAAACTGTACCCCCGCTTCGAGCAATGCCTCATCCAGCGTGCGCTTGACCTGCATCGGCATCGCAGGTGACTGCATAAAAAGCTTGCGGGCGAGCAATGACGTAGGCTTTTCACCCGGCTCAAGCCACAGCCGATACGTGCCGCACAAGTCCGCGCCGAGATATGGCCGCTGGGCCGCAAGAAAAACCTTCGCACCTTGTTGTGCCGCTTCGACAGCCGCAGCAACGCCACCTGTTGTCCCGCCGACAACCACGACGTCCACATTATAAGCGACGGGGATATCCCTCGCCGATTCATTTACTGCCCTCTTTTGTGCTTCTTCCAAACAACCTGCTTGCACCAACAGCAAACAAATAAGCATCCAAACCAGTATAAGTTGAACAAATTTTTTCATTTTTGGTCCCTTCTATGAATATCCTTCTCCCTTCAACTTCTTTTGACCCTCAAAAGCCCCCTACCTGAGTTTTTCGTCTGCTCTTACAAACCGCCTAAGCACTTTCGTTTCTTCAATGATAACATTATCGTAATTATCCAAACATTTGCAATAAGAATCCCCTCAAGTTACTTAAGCTATGATTCTTGCCTTCATACCGGGCAAAACCATAGTCGAAACCGGCAGACGTGTTCCCGGTGGGTCCCCCTATTGTGGCGTCAATATAGAAGTCGAAGATTCGCTCCGGGCGAAATACGCCTGTGGCGGAATCAATTATCACCAATGAAAAAGGGGCCTATACCGAATCAATCGGTATAAGCCCCGAGTTGATGCAAATCTGCTATATCAACCCCGTAATTCTAACTGCCAGCTAAATCACACGGCTTACGGTGCCGGAGGATACAGACGAATATCGTCAAAGTACATTGTACCTGAACCGCCAGCAACCGGATTAGTCCTGTTACCAAGACCAAGGGCAATCGTATTGACATTAGCCAGGTTTACGCCCTGGTCGGCAAAGGCCTGCAGGTCGATATTCCATTGGGTCCACTCTTCTACC
>JAIVYN010000125.1:0-10870 GCA_048635425.1 Candidatus Aegiribacteria sp. | reverse complement strand
GGATATATTTTTTCGATATGTGCGCGGGAGGCGATTTCAGGGACGACACCGCCGTATTTTTCGTGCAGTCTGGTTTGCGAGGCTATTACCGAGGATTTGACGATTCGGCCATCTGCAACCACAGCCGCGGCGGTCTCATCACAACTGGTCTCAATACCGAGAATATTTATGGATTTATCCTGCATAGAGTTGGATATTAGCCGAATAAGCAGCGACTGTCAACTTTCCAGGAATTTGGCTTTGCAGTATAAAAATGTATAGACAATCCCCAAATTTTACTATTGACTGATGTGTAGTTTTTAGAAGTTTTAGCTTTTGAGGTTCTAATTCTTTTTGGGTTATTTGTGGGCCGAGATTGGTACAGGCCGATACCTATTTTCCCTAAATTTTTCTTGAAAATCGCCTTTCGGCCATGTAAATTAGATTCTGACAAACGGAGCACGCTTTCGATTCCTGATTCGGGATTAGGGCTTACGTATGACTCCGACACAGTATGATTTCAAGATACCCTTTAATGAAAAAGGAGGACGTAAAATGAATGAACAGCCAAATGACAAATTAGGTGATTTTGACAAGGATGATAGCCCAATAGCAAACGTCGGTAAGTGTTTTTACACATGGGCTACATTGGGAACATTTGCCGGTGCAACATTCTTAGTCAGTGCCATTTGGCAAGTGCTGAAACTTCTTGAAATAAGTGAGTGTAAATTCACACATGCGGGATGGCCTCTACTTCTTTCGGCAATCGTGATAATAGCTTTTGCCTTCGCAACAGAACCTATATCGCAGACAACAACCAGAGCTCAAAAGGCTCAGAAGGGCCTCATCACGCTCGCTAATACATTGCTTGTCTTTTTTACGGTTGTAGGGGGTGCTGCGGCTGTGACAGGTTAGCGGATTCCGTACCTTACCGACGGCAAACAGGCCTTCAGGCCTTACACTTTAATTATTTCTCTGTGTACTCAGCGTTCTCAGCAATTAATTCTTTTCACTGCTGATTTGGCGAGGAGGAGGATTTGTTTGCAGATGCTCTTGCAGACGTGCAGGAGTGAGAACCCGATTGGAACCAGTTTGGGTAGCTGGAAATCCGTGCATATACTTTGTGGGAAATCATCGCCGACGATTTCGATTTTGGCTGGGTCCGAGCAGCCGAAACCTATTTGTCTTGCTGTCTTGATAATCGGCACGTTTTCCGGCTTGATACCGATTAGTTTGGCGCAGATAGTTTCACAGGCGATTGGGTCGGTTCCGCCGATGAGCCAGCCGAGGGGTCTGGCTCTGCCGCGAATTGGGCCTGGGCCATCCATTGCTACGACGGCATCGATGATAGTCAAGGCTGGATTTAGAAATTTAAATATCTCGATAAGTAATTCACAAAAATCATCAGCGTTTTTGCCCTTCGCAAAGTGCCACAGTGCCTTTCGCTTGCCGCTGACACAGCCGAACATATTCTTAACGGCAAACGTAGCTGTCAATTGCTGATGCGATTTGAACTTCGGTAGATTTATAATGACATCGGCGTCGAGAGCGACAGAACTTATGCCGACCCTGATGTTTTTGGCTCCTATTCGACACCATTTTGCTTTGTCGAGCTGCTTTACCGGCACTGATAATTTCTTCAGTGGTTCTTCGAGCTTTAGAGCCTTTACGCAGGTAAAGACATTGCCCCAGGCCGGTGAATCGCCGACAAAAGGCCTTGCGCCGAAATCTTTTAAGAGCCGGGCGGTTTCGAGAATTACTGCTGGATGGGTCTGAGTAGCGTGACGGCGAGACCTTGGGGCGATGAAATTCGGCTTAAGCAGAACGGTGTCGCCCGGTTTTACAAATTTTTCCAGTCCGCCGAGAAGTGCGAACTGTTTTTGTAATGCTTCGGCAATCCTGGTCTGGCTGTAATCACTGCATCGAGATAATATCACTGTTGGGTTGGGCATAGGGCGGTCAATAATTTGTCCGGGTGCAAACGAGTAAGAATATTCTGACGGCAGGCTTAAGCTCGGGCGGTTTACGCTCGGTTTCGCTGATGAACAGGGTGCCTTTGGGATTGCTGAAGAACAGGCCGCCTAAAGCTGTTTGGTCGCTGATGTATTCTTTCGGTCCGAGCAGGACAAAATCACCCGTGCCCATTTTGAGTGCGAAGGCGGCGGCGCTAAAGGGAAACTCTCGCATTTTTGTCCGAGCGTCCAAAAGTGGGATTGCTGCTCTTCTTATCGGTGGCGAAAATACGGGATAGGCGGTAACGTTGCATACGCCTCTTGAGCCGGGGATTGTTTGGGCTTTTAGCCGCAAGGTAAGGATGCCGGGTCCAATATTTGCACCTTCCCTTGAGCCGTAAGTTGAGGTGAAGAAGATGGTTCGTGGGCCGTCTAATCCTGTGATGGCAATGGACTCAGGCAGGCCGTCGGCCAACATCAGCGAGACCTTCGCTATTATTTTGCCGTTGGCGGCAAGCAGCAAATTATAGATTTCGTCCAACATTTGGATTTGGCCGAAGTGGACTGAAAACGAATTGGCGCCAAAGGCATGAAGACTGTTAAATCGCAGAGGCCTTGTGTACAAATTCTTGCGAGTATCATCCAATTTGTCGATGTTTTCGGCGGGTATTTCAAAAATGTGGAGGTCAAAATTTATCGTCTTTATCAGCCGCGCTGCCGGTGGTTTGCCGCCTTGACGGGGGGCCAGGTCTCCGATTTTGATTTTTTCCCATATCGGCTCTTCTTCCGGGGTGGTACAACCTATTAAACAAAAAGTTAAAAAGACCAAAGACACAAGACACAAGACACAAGACCTAAAACGGAGGACGGAAGACAGAAGGCCGAAGACAGAGGACAGGTGTTTTGCCTCGGACCTCGGAAGACTGGAATTTGAAACGACCGTAATATGAAAAGTACGATCCATAAAAATAGAGTAGCAATTGTGTAATTAGCTGTCAATAAATTCGATGTTTCTATATCGTGTAGAATATGGTATCTTCTTGACCGATTTTGTCGTTTTGTTTTAATAATGCAGTTTGTTGTGTAATGATGAATCGAATTTGAAAGGTGCAAAGGAAATGAAAGTCAGTAAACGAGCCCAGGAGGTGCCGCCATCGGCAACTCTCGCGGTTACAGCACGGGCGCAGGAATTAAAGGCGCAAGGTGCGGACGTAGTTGGTTTTGGTGCGGGGGCGCCGGATTTCGATACGCCGGATTATATCAAGGATGCCGCTATCGAGGCGCTGAAGGCTGGTAAGACCAAATACACAGCCGCAGCGGGAATAATTGAGTTGCGAACCGCCATAGCCGATAAGCTCAAAAAGGAAAATGGTCTCGAATACAGCCCCGACCAGGTCATTGTTAATATCGGCGGTAAACACTCGGTCTATGAGGCGATGCAGGCGGTGCTTGACCCCGGTGACGAGGTTATCTTAGGTACACCATACTGGGTAACTTATCCTGAGACGATAAAACTTGCCGGTGCTGTTCCTAAAATTATTCAAACCGATAAAGATAACAGCTACAAGATTACTCCGTCGCAGTTGAAAGAGGCCATTACGGAAAAAACGGCTATGCTGTTGATTAACTCGCCGAATAATCCGGGTGGTTTTACTTATACGCCCGAAGAGCTAAAAGCTATTGCAAAGGTCCTCGAAGGAACAAATGTGATGGTGCTCTCGGATGAAATCTACGAAAAGCTGATCTACGGTGATACCAGATTTGTGAGCTTTGCTTCTTTGAGTGAGGATGCCTACAAGAGGACTCTGACTCTTAACGGCTTTAGCAAGACTTTCTCTATGACCGGCTGGCGTTTCGGATACACCGCCGGGCCGCTGGAGGTCATAAAAGCGATGGGTCGTCTTCAATCTCATATGACCTCGAATCCTGTAACCTTCTGTCAGTATGCAGCGATTGTGGCTTTAGGTGAGCTGGCCGAGCAGGCCATAGAAAAAATGAGAGTAGAATTCGAGCGTCGGGGCGAGTATATGGCCGAGCGGCTAAACAGCATCGAAGGCGTGGAATGCCCCGAATCCACCGGCGCTTTTTACTGTTTCCCTGATGTTTCCAGCCATTATGGCCGAAATATTAATGGTACGAAAATTAACGGCAGTATGGATTTTGCAAAAGCGCTTCTGGAACAGACCAATGTTGCCCTGGTTCCGGGGCTGCCGTTTGGCTGTGATAATAATGTCCGTTTGAGTTTTGCCTGTTCGCTCGAGCAGATTACCAAAGGATTAGACAGACTGGAAGAATGGCTAAAGCAATAGAAAACAGAAGTCAGGAGTCGAAAGACAAAGGTCAGAGGTCGGAAGACAGAGATCAGAAGTCAGAGGTCAGAAGTCAGAGGTCAGAAGTCCTCCGTCGTCTGTCCTCTGTCCTTTGTTGGCTGGCGATGCTTATTTTTACATTCCATGCCTGCACACACATGGTAGCAGCGGGCGATACCTGGGTTGCGATGGCGTGCGGGCGGCACTTTGTCAATCAGGGAGTGGATACTGTCGAGCCGTTCAGTGCAAACTCACATAAAGCAGGACCGACGGAAAAAGAGATTCAGACCTGGCCAAACTGGGCCCAATGGATAACGAACAAAGTTGGCATCGAGACTGTTAAATACTGGCATCCGACCGGCTGGGTCAACCAGAACTGGCTGACACACGTTATCTTCTATTCGTTGATTCCCCAATCATCATACGCAGACGGCGTGAGTTTTCCTTCCAATGCGCTAGTCTATTGGAAATTCGCTATTTATATATTGACGGTGATTTGTGTTTATTACACGGGCCGGTTACTGGGTGTTAATCCGGCACTCTGTGCGGTCTTTTCCTGCTTTGCGATGTTTACAGGCCGTTCGTTTCTTGATATTCGCCCCGCGGGTTTCTCGAATATGCTGGTAGCTGTCTTTTTGCTGATACTCGTCCTTGCTACATATCGAAACGTGTTGTATATATGGCTTGTTGTGCCGGTGACGGTTTTCTGGTGCAATGTCCACGGCGGATATATCTACGTGTTTATAATGCTCATCCCATTTATAGGTTTGCACCTGCTGACCAATTGCAACAGAAAATGGACCGCGATTTTATACAATGTTACTGCCTGGCCTTTCTTATATTTTGTCTTTTCCAAAGCAGGCCTTACATTATCCACATTTCTGTTTTTAATCCTGGTGATAGCTTTAGATATTGTCCTGATCTTTTTCAAGAAAAATCTTGTCTGTATTGGATGGAAGGGGGTATATCATACAATCGCCGCTTCTATTGTTACTTTCTTAGCTACGGTTTTGTTCAATCCTTTTCATTTGACAAACCTGACTCATACTTTTGTAATCAGTGTCAGCAAACATGCTGCGAGATGGCGTAACATCCACGAATGGTGGCCTGCTTTCGACTGGGACAATCTGGTCGGTGATGAAAAACCTTTTTTGGTAATGTATATTATAGCCTGGGTAACTCTTGCGGCTTGGGCTGTTGTCCTGATAAAGACTTCCAAATCTGTTAACCGGCAATCTAAGCGAAAAATAAATAGTACAGAGGATTATAAACGGCCCAAAATCGATATATCGATAATTCTTATTGCCGCCCTTACCATTTATATGGCCATCCGTTCCCGCAGGTTTATTCCGATAGCAGCCATCGCAGCCTGCCCGGTTATAGCGATGTTTATCGACCAGCTCATTCTTGTAATTTCAGCAGCGCATAACTTCCAGAGAAACAAGCGTCTGATTGTCTCTGTTATGCCTTATAATCTACAATTGTTTTGTATGCTTGCCGGTGCCGTGGCGGTTTTGTTTTTTGGGACATGGTGGGGGCTTAAATTTAAGCGTATTTATCTGGATTCCTGGCCTCGCGATCCAAAATTTACTTCAATGTTTATGCGTATGACCGATTCGAGTCAAAAGCCGTTTTACGCCACTAAGTTTATAAAAGATAACAAGCTACAAGGGAATATGCTTAATTACTGGACTGAGGGAGGCTTCATTGCCTTCGGTCAGGAGCCGGACCCGAATACCGGCCGAACGCCTCTGCAGTTATTTATGGATGGCAGGGCACAGGCGGCGTATAACCGCGAAGCCTTTGAAGAGTGGTCTATTATTATGGCGGGAGGTATGATTACAGGCCAGATAGCCGCACGTGCCGAGGCCAGAAGACAGAGTGTAAGCAGTGACGATTATGTAAAGATTGGCCAATGGATGGATGAACAGCTAAGGAGTTATAATGTCTGGGTGGTTTTAATGCCCCAGGGAGAGTATCGTACCCCTTCGCCACAGAAGTATTATCGAAAAATGTCCTATCACGCTATACAAGGTATTGAACGTAATCCCAATTGGCCTCTTGTTTTCTTTAATAACAAGCAAAAATTGTTTGTAGATGTAAGAACGCCAGAGGGTAAGGAACTTTTCGAGGGCATATTTAACGGAAAAACCCTTTACCCTGATGATTTCCATCGGAACCTTATTTGTGCCCATAGCTGGCTATTCTATCGTCGTGGAATAGCAGAAAAAAAGAAGGGTTTTGATTTTGCCGTCAAAGCGTTCAAATTGAATCCATCGCCTGCCCCTATGCGGGAAATAATGTTTGTTGCTTCGAGGTTCGCCGGGATAAAACCTGATGTTAATAAATTTTGTGAAAATTATGTTCGCGAATTCACAGAAAATGAGGCAGATTGGACCGAGCTGGATGGCTATCGCGACAGAGTTGAAGCTGCACGGATAGCATGCTTTTATTTGGGTGATGTTGCCCGTACAGAAGGAAACACGAAACTCGCGAACTCTTACGCCGCTCAGGAGAAAAAATGTTTACGCGAATTGCTCAGGGTGGCTCAAAGCAAGAGGTGGTGAGTAAGTGAGGCAAAAAACGAAGTGCAAAATGGTGAGTGGTTGATTGGTGAGTGGTGAGTGAATGAATGAGTATAGTTTTGAGAAATTAGAGGTTTATAAGCTGGCACGAGAGTACAGGAGAAAAATCTATAGATTAACCAATTAACTACTCACTAATTAACCAGTTAACCACTTTATTTCTGATTATGACTGAGTTGGTACACAATATTTCTATCAGTGTTTTTTTCCCGTGTTATAACGAACAGGACAATATCACCCGCGTAGTAGAACAGGCACTTACGGTCCTGGAAAAGCTCAATGCTGACTTTGATGTAATAATCGTTAACGACGGCAGCTCCGACAGGACGGGCCAAATTGCCGACGAGATTGCCGGCCAAAAGGACAGGGTAAAAGTGGTGCATCATCGGACTAATCTCGGATACGGAGCCGCCTTGCAGTCCGGCTTCAAAGCGGCAACAAAAGAGCTTGTCTTTTATACCGACGGCGACGGCCAATTCGATATTAACGAAATGCCGCCGCTGCTGAGGTTGATGGAGCAATACGATATTGTTAGCTGCTATCGATTGAACCGTCAGGATAATCTCATACGCAAAATCAATGGCTGGTGCTGGACGAAACTGGTTTGCCTGCTGTTCGGTATGAAAATCCGCGACATCGACTGTGCTTTCAAGTTATACAAAAGAGAAATATTTGATAACATTAAAGTGGTAAGTACCGGCGCCCTTATTGATGCTGAAATCTTAGCTCGTGCTGTTCGCAAAGGTTACCGTGTAACGCAACAAGGTATCCATCATTATCCACGGACAGCCGGGGCGCAAACCGGTGCGAATTTGCGTGTAATTCTTCGTGCGTTCAAAGAGCTATTGAGGTTGCGAAGCCAAATCTGAGAACACAGATTACACGGATTGAAATAGATTAACACAGATTACGAAATACGAAATATGAACGAAGGAAAGGTCAATCTGTTCATCTATGGCTCGCTGCGGGACCGCAGAATCTTCCAGTCGGTCAGCGGTTTAAGTTTTACCAGAAAGGCCTCTAAAATTAGCAGTAAGGCGCTCTGGGCCGAACCAGCATTGCTTCCGCGTTACCGAAAAATCAGCCCCGACAATGTTTATTTCTATGCCGTTACAGCACCATCTTCAAAGATTGAAGGCTTGGTGGTCTATGATATTCCCGCCTGGGCAATGGCTGAAATCGATAGGTATGAAGGCAAGCGTTATAAAAGAGAAATGGTACAAATCAACACGGCAAATGGTTCGGTCGATGCCCAGGCTTACCTGGTAACTCACAGTTCAATGGAAAAGCGTTTCGGTGACAGGTTTCACGTTAATCTGATACACGAGCTTTGGCTGCGAAAGCGCATTGAGAAATTCATCAAAAAGCGTACCCGCCCCGGCGAACGCACGGCAGACGCAGAATCGGAACGCCGGGCCGACCGGGAGCTGCTCGCAACCACAGAACGCGACCTGGTCATGAGCCATTATCGCAGCGATGCCGTTAGTGATTATTATCTTGAACACGAGCTTGACCGGCCCCGGCCGAGCATAAAACACTTATACGACGACCCCCAGGCCAGGCCGTTTATGAAAAACTATTTAGCTTTGGTTATAAAGCAGGTCCTGCTCAGTCAGCTCGATGAACAAATCCAATCCAGATACCGCTTCGAGCTTGAGCATATGCGGACTTCGGAAAGATATTTTAAGCGGTCGGTGAGTGTGCTTGCGGCTTTGCAAATGGTAAATGCAAACGGCAGAGCAGTTGATATGATTATTGAGAGAAGCCTTCAAACCATGCCCTGTGACAAACACGACCTCATTGACTATATCAAATACGCCGTACGCGCGGCGAAAAGTATGTTTGATGCTCGCATTGTCCGGGCAAGGCTGGAGCGAATTCGTTCGAATCTCCAGCCCGGGCTGGTTCCATTAGGTATTGAGATTGAACTGAGTAATCTTGGTCCAGCGGCCGTCGAACCACAAAGAAGCATTCAGAACAAGGTTGACGCCGTGTATGACGGATTTAAGTATTTTTATGATTTTCGCCTGGATGTTTTATCCTGGAAGCTCGGTGGTTATATCGATGACCACACAGGCTCGACCGACCAGGCCCGGCGGTCCGGTTTTTTGGAGCTTGCTCCGGGAAGGCTGAATATTCGCGGAGAGCTGTCTCGACCGGCAACTGCGGACCCCTGGCTTCTTAATCAGCTGATACACGAGATTGTCAATTTCTATGACGCCCACCCACATAGTTTGCATCTTTCTTTCCAGCTTCGAAAAAACCAGCTCGGCAATCAAAAAATTCTACCTTTGGGTTTTGTCAAGTGCCTGCTTGTGCTTGGCGGTGGTCCGGAACAAAAGGGCACCGGCAGACTGTGGGTTTCCAGAATGGGCTATGATGAGATAACCCAGTACCCCGATGCTGCATTTGGCAGCACCGAACGCCGGGATGAAGAACTGGTATTTGCCAGAACCAGCAAGCGCAGATGGTACCTGGGGGCAGACGCCATTGCAGACAAACCTCCGGCACAGGCAACTACGTATGTCCAGCAGTATAAATTTATTCGTTTGGAACAAAGGGCCAACTATGAGCCGTTAATCTTGTGTCTTAAGGGTCTCCAATTAGCCTATAACCCGGGGGATTATTTGACTACCGAACAGTTAAGGAGCAGCCGAAAATTGCAGCGGCAGTATGAAGAGTTAAAGCAGTGGGCCGCCGAACCTGCAGAAATCAGCCCACAAACAATAAGCAAATTCTTAAAGACCGTCCAAAGTGGTTTGATGAACGAAGGACACCACCGGCCCGCTCACAAATTGCATTACATAGATTGGGTACTAAGCGCTATTGACGTGCAGCTGCGCATGTTTAACAAGGAAGTAAGACTCAAGAACTAAGATGCCAGACTCAAGACCTAAGACTCAAGACTCAATATCTAAGATTACAGACTCAAAACTCAAGACTCCAGAGACAAGACTTTGGTCTGCGGTCTTGGTTTTGATATTCTGAAGGCCGTGGGCCTCTGGGGACCCACGGCCAGCCAATGTTGCATATACGCACGCCCCCCCCTCTCAAAGATTTCGGCAACGTATATAGGTGTATTAGTTAGCAATTAAGCACAGTAGAGCTATTAGCTGTCAGTTCGAAGCTGCCTTTGGTCAATCTTTTGTTTTATGAACTTGGCTGTGCGCCAGGTAACATCCTTGCCGAACTCAATGCACTTGTGTATCCCGGAATTAAAAGATTTTGCGAAATCGTCTGATTTGAGCGCCGAAAATACAGAGTTTTTTTCTCCCGCCGATTTGCTTCGCAAAAACAAAGAATTAGCGGAGGCATTGGCTTTATTCTCCGGTACGGGTGCCAAAGTATAAATCGCAGTTGCAAAGCCGCCAAAATAGACTATCAGCAGAAAAACGAATTTGATTCTCCAACCTCTCATAAAGATTCTCCCTTCCTAAGACACATTTTATCGGCCATCCCCCCCGCTGACCTTTTTGTTTTGCCTCTATTAAAATTTAACAAAAAAAGCCGTTGATGCCAAGCGGAAAGTGCGAAAACTGTGTTATTTATTTATTTATCTTCAGTATTATCTGACCAATTATACCAATTGTAATGAAAAGTTGCGCTTTACATAAAGACCCGGTTATTCGGATAAGCTCTAAGTTCATTTGCAATCCGCCTACGGCGGACAAGATTGGGTTTGAATTGGGTTTGTTTGGGTTTGTTTTTTGGGCGGCTAAACAATCGTTTTTTCTGTAATCCTTTGTTATAAGTGAGCTTACGTTCATTTTGGCCATTTCAGAAATTGGGTTTGTTTATTCGGACCTTGAAATCATCTTTTTTTCTGTAATCCTTTGTTATAAAGTCATTTGCGTTCATTTTGGCTTTTCGGAGATTGGGTTTGATTGGGTTTGAATTGGGTTTGTTTTTTCCACTTAACCAAGTGTCCAATTTTTCATATATACTTTTCATATAAGAGTTTACGTTAATTTGAGCGTCCTTGACATTGGGTTTGTTTTGCATAAAAAGTAGCTGATTTGTAGAGGGTTCTCTACAGATGTAGAGG
>JAIVYN010000124.1:0-10921 GCA_048635425.1 Candidatus Aegiribacteria sp. | reverse complement strand
GGGTATATCTGTCCTGCCGACGGTTTCCAAAAACTTGGCCACAACCTTTGCCTTTGATGGGGTGTTACGTACCGCTGTTGTAATCAATTTAACATCGAATTCGGGAGATTGGACAAGCAGAGCCAGCGCCCACGTATCGTCAATATCGTCACAGATGTCCGTATCAAAAATAACGGGTATTTTTCCCCCGCGAGACGAGGACGAATTGTTATCAAAAGCACAGGAGCTTAATGTCACTAAAAACAATGCCAAAATCACCAAAATAACCGTCCGGATGGATTTTATTGGAAGAGCTAATCCCCTGAGTTCCGCATTTGTTAAAACCTTAGTCTCACTCATAATTTGATCTCCTAATTTAAAAGTTTTTGTTATCGAAATCATCTGTAAATATAATCTAATGCCGAATTTTGTCAAAGCAATTTGATTTTTTCGATAATTGTATATATAAGTGTACTATGCGAATAGTGATAACAGGTGCAACCGGCTTTATAGGCAGGGCATTGTGCAAAGAGCTTCATAAAGATTATGAAGTAATTGCATTGACGCGCGACACAAGAAGAGCCGCCAAATCAGTGGGCGACTGGGCTAAAGTTGTCGAATGGGATGGAAGAACGACCGGAAGCTGGATTCAACACGCGGATGGGGCTTTTGCCATCATCAATCTGGCCGGCGAAAACGTTGCTTCCGGCCGATGGAACAAATTGAAAAAGGCCGGCATACTGCACAGCAGGCTGGATAGTTCCAGAGCAGTACTCGAAGCGATAAAGCAGGTGGACAAAAAGCCAACTGTTGTAATTCAGGCTTCAGCTATCGGTTATTATGGCTCTTGTGGTGACAAAGGATTGGATGAGACCTCGCCCGCTGGTAAGGGATTTCTGGCTGATGTATGCAGCAAATCCGAAGTCATCGCAAGCCAAATCGAAGCGACAGGGATTAGATGTGTAGTCATCCGCACAGGCGTGGTGCTGGGAAGTGACGGTGGGGCCCTTCCAAGGATAATGCAGCCGTTTAGGTTTTTTCTCGGCGGACACCCCGGCAGCGGCAGACAATGGTTTTCGTGGATAAGTCTTGATGATGAGGTCGCTGCAATAAAATTTCTGATGGAAAACGAAAATCTTGAGGGCGTTTTTAACCTGACCTCGCCGCAGCCGGTGACAATGAAAAAATTCTGTAGAAAATTGGGCTGGATTATAAGAAGACCCTCATGGCTGTTCTTCCCCGGATTCATCATGCGGCTGGCTTTAGGCGAAATGGCTAATGAGATGCTTTTATCCGGACAAAGGGTCCTGCCGAAACAACTACTTGCCGCAGGTTTTGAGTTCGAGTATCCCGATGTCAAAAAAGCCTTAAAGGCCATTAAAGCTCAAAAGAGAAAATCATAAATCTAACTGATTATTTGGAGAAGATTAAATTATCAATCTAAGATTTCACTAATTAGTTCCTGTTGCGGAAACAGTATTTGTCATTCCCGCGGAAGCGGGAATCCAGTTTTTTCGCTCTGACCCCTGCTTTCGCAGGGGTGACATCGTCGGTTTTCGTTTTCCGCAACAGATACTAATTATTGCACGGATTTCGAGGACTTGAAATGTATATCATACCGGCAATTGACCTGCGTGACGGAAAATGTGTCAGACTTATACAGGGCCAGTATAACCACCAGATAAACTATGAAGACGACCCTGTAAAACAGGCCCGTGAATTCAGCTCAGCCGGTGCAAAATGGCTGCACATTGTAGATTTGGATGGTGCCAGGCTCGGCAGGCCGGTCAACACAGACGCGATATCAGCGATAGCAGCTCTGGGACTATTCAAAATCGAAGTCGGCGGCGGACTTCGCGACGAAGACGCCATAAAACAACTGTTCGACATAGGCGCCGAAAGGGTAATAATCGGCACCAAAGCCGTAAGCGACTTTGAATGGTTCAGCCAGATGGCTGAGAAGTTCAGCGGTAAAATTGTACTCGGCCTCGACGCACGAGGCTCAAAGGTCGCCACTCACGGCTGGACGAAGGACAGCCCCCATCATTTGTTGGAGTTTGCCGCCGAAGCGGCCAAACTACCTTTGGCGGCGATAATATACACCGATATCACCAAAGACGGTATGATGACAGGCCCTAACTTCGAGAGAACAAAAGCACTTGTCGAGGCGGTAGATGTCCCCATCGTCGCTTCCGGCGGCGTAAACACTATAGAAGACATCAAGAAGCTGGCCGAAATAGGCCCCGAAGCAACAATAATCGGCCGAAGCCTATACGAAGGCACGCTCGACCTCGCCGATGCAATAGAAGCAGCAAAGGCATAAAAAACATCTCAAAAAGATTGCACCAATATGATACTGGAGCCATCCTCGATTTGTCACCCCCGCGAAAGGGGGGGCCATGATCGTGTGATGAACTTGTGGACTCTCGCTTTCGGGCTTGTTGCCAAAGTTCAAAAGGAACGTTTTGAGATTGCCGCGCGATTTTTCAAATCGCTCGCAATGACCTGAAAACGCACTTTGCGTCATTGCGAGCACCTGACCTTATTCTCAGGAAGTATGCATAAGAAAATGTACCAACAATGTCATTGCGAAGGAGCCGCAGGCGACTGTGGCAATCTCAAACCTCGCAATACCAAAACCGTTTATTTTCTTAGGAGGAATGTAATGACGAAGCAATCTCGACTTTAGCAACAGGCCCTTTCGCGGGAATGACAAGGTAAAGGACAATTCCAGCTTTTGGCAAATTTTCTCTTGCAACCGCTGACTCCTCAAAATATAATCCATGAACGTAGCGGGCGTTTAGTGATTTAATCACCAAAACTATGTGCCATCTGCGTGTCGACTAAGGCAATATTTGGAGTCATTAGAAGAAAGGGAATGCCAAAGCCGTGTAGAAGTAGAAACAGAAGATAAAGAGTTGAATACACGAAATAGATACACGTCCATATTCTGTACATATTTCGTATTCGGAGTAAAACTTGAAGAGAAGAGCCTTCTTAGTGATATCATTTGGTTTGCTCGGTCTGTTCTTCGCTTGGCAGATATTGGATTGGGTGGAATTCCTGATCAGGGATCCGTCTAGTGCCATCGTGCACAACAACTGGATTGGTATAATCGTATTGGGTGTTTATTTTGCGGCCGCATACTCACTCGTTTTCCTAAAAGCATGGGGGAAAACACCTCCAGCCGAAAACACATGGCCACCAGCAAGATGCTACGGGCTGCTATTGTGGACGTTGTTGACTATATTGCCTTCCGTACCGCTCTGTGGCTCACATGCTGTACGTGTTCATGTGGCGATGTGTATAACGGTTGACATTCTTTTTCTCGTTAGAATGATTATTGGTAGAATAAGAAATGAGCGTGGCTGGATTTGGCAAACATATGCTGTAGTATTTATTTGGATGGAAGTGCTTCTTCCGGGTCTGGCTACAGTTCTTCTTTTTTGAACAGGGGGTGACACGCCCAAGTTCAGCTTGGGGATTAACAGATGCTCGCATATTGCACTTAATTCTTCTCCTCAGGAGGCTCAAATTTGTAACCGATCTCGCGTATCGTGTGAATGAACATCGGGTTATGCGGATCCGGCTCTATTTTGTTTCGTAGTGTGGTTACGAAGCGGTCGATGCTCCGGGAACCGATAAAGCTATCATAACCCCAAACCATATTCAGTATCTCATCACGGGTAAGTGCCCGGCCCGGCTTCTTGACAAAAAATTCCAATAACCCGAACTCTTTCGGTGAGAGTTTAATTTCATCTCCCTTGCGAGTTAGTTTCCTGGCGGGGATATCAAGGCGGCAGTCTCCAAACTCGTAAATGTCTTGTTCGGTTTGTCTGCTTCGTCTTAGGAACGCTGCTGCACGGGCAAGAAGCTCCTTTATGCTGAAAGGCTTGGTAACATAGTCATCGGCCCCGAGATTCAGCCCCAATATGATATCCGATTCCTCACCCTTGGCGGTCAGCATTATTATTGGCATATTAAGATTTTCCTTGCGGATGAGTCTGCATACTTCATAGCCGTTTATCTCCGGCAGCATAATATCAAGAAGAATCAGGTCTGGCTTTTTATTAAGAGCGGTATTTAGTCCTTCCTCACCGTCGTCCGCGGTAAGCACGCCGTAGCCCTTGAACTCGAAGTTGTCCTTCAAGGCCCGCAGCATTGTAGCATCATCTTCAATTATCAGAATCGTTTCCATTTGGTTCCGGCGGCTCAAATTTATAACCGATAAGTTTTACAGTATGAATGAACGTTGGATTGTTCGGGTCGGGTTCGATTTTGTTCCTCAAGGTAACGATAGTATCATCAATGTCCCGTAAAGTAATAAAGCGGGAATAACCCCATACGGTATTGCGTATTTCGTCACAGGTCAGGGTGCATCCGGCCTTTCTAAGGAACAGATTCAGCATCTTTAATTCCCCGGGAGTAAGCTTGACTTCTTTACCTTCGCGTCTGAGAGTGCCCGCGACGGTATCGAGCCGGCAATTGCCGAATTCATAAACTTCAGGCTCCTCCTCTCCTCTGCGTCGCATAAACGCTTCGGACCGTGCCATTAGCTCTTTTATACTGAACGGCTTGGTTACGTAGTCGTCCGCGCCCAGATTCAGCCCGAGAATAACATCGGATTCCTGGTCCTTGGCGGTGAGCATGATTATAGGCATATCGAGATTCTTTTTACGGACCTGGCTGCATATTTCATAGCCGTTCATTTTGGGCAGCATAATATCGAGGATAATCAGGTCGGGGTTCTCAGCCAGTGCTGCATTGAGGCCCTGTTCGCCGTCACGAGCGGTCTTGACGCGGTAGCCCTTTAACTCGAAGTTGTCTTCCAGACCCCGCAGCATGGCCTCATTGTCTTCAACAATCAGTACGCTTCTCATTTAGTAATCCTTTTCTGTTTTGTACTTAAGCCCCTTAGAGCCGATTCTTCAATTTCTAACAAGAGAAAAAAGTAAAGATTTCTAACGGGATTAATTACCGGCCGGTAATCGCACGGTAAACGTACTTCCTTCGCCGGGTTTACTATCAATTGAAATTGTGCCTTTGTGGGCATCTACGATAAATTTAGCGATACTTAGACCCAATCCACAGCCTTCGGCTCCTCGCGATAGACTGCGGTCAGCCTGGTAAAACCTGTTAAATATCTTCCGGGCGGACCGGCGCGACATACCTATACCATTATCACAAACAGAAAAACAAACCGAACCATCCTTGCTAAAAGCTCTCAGCTCAATCTGCCTGTTATCATAAGAATATTTGCACGCATTGTCCAGCAGGTTTATAAGCACTGTTACCATTGCATCCTGGTCGGCCAGCACATCTGGTAAATCCTCGGAGATATTAACTTCAAACTTGCATTTCCCCTTGCTGAATTTGGTCTTGACCGCCTCTGCGGCATCACGGGCAATTGCAGCCGGGCTGGTCTTGACCATCGCAAACGCCTGCTTGTTTCGCTCCATCCTTGAAAAGGTAAGAAAATTATCAATCAAGCCGGTAAGCCTTTCATTTTCCTTTGAAACAAGCTGCAGATATTCCGTAACCTGGTGCTGGTCTCGATAGCTGCCTTCCAGCAGAGTATCTACTAACACCCGCATCGAAGCCAGGGGCGTTTTCAATTCGTGTGAAACGGTGGCAATGAAATCGTTTTTTAGTTTGTTCATCCTTATCTGTTTCCCTACAACCTTGGTAGCCAGCGAACCGGCTGAAATCATCACGGCAATAGCCAACAGTCCGGCCAACATATACACGATTTCTTGTCTGCCGGCTGTCGTTTCAAAGATATCGACATCCTTAAAATGAATTTCAACATCCCAGCTTGGAAAGAATTTTCCTAACGGCACTTTCAGGAAAGCCGCCGTCTCCGGATTTTCCAAACCAGAGGCATACTCACCAAAATTGTCTGTTATTCTGTAAGAAATGCCAAGCTCTTCGAGGCCATCGCCACATAAATCGAAATCAGAACTGAGCTCTTTTGCCTTCTGTAACAATAAGTATGTCTTGCCCCCGAAGTTGTGATACATCCCAAAGGTTCCTTCCGGCAAGTCCAGCCTGCGAAGGTTATCTTCGGGCCAGGACTCAAACGTGGTAAATGCAGGCCGGCCAAACGCAGCAGCGCCAACTTTCCTGCTCTGATACGCATCTAATACAGTAAATATTTGTCGTTTTACTTCTTCGGTCAGTTGTTCTCCCCAACTCCATTCAACTCCCTCAATTGTGTCCAGCGTCGCAGTCAGTAACGATACCAGTTTGAGTGCATCATCTTCAGACCAGGCTTGAGATACCGCCCCGGTATAATACTTGTCAAGAACAGCAGCGGCCAATTCTTCGGCTGATAATAACTCTTTTGCCCTTAGAACCTGCGGTTTTAGCTCTTCCGCCCATTCGCTTTCTTCTACAATTTCAAGCGTTGTGCGCAGAAGAAAAATCCTTGTCCCCGATGGCATCGGCAAAAAATCGGAACCGATGCCGGGAGTATAATTGATAGCGGAACCAATCAGATTTTGCAAATCCGACCGCTTGAGACCCTCTTGGCTTTGGCTCTTCAGCTTTACAAGTAAGATTCTTGCTCGAGCAACCAGAGCTACTACGGAAGATGAGCTTATACTTTCGGAAGTTTGCCCATAAGCCATCTCACGGCACAGAGCAACGGCCTTTTCAATCTCTCCCAACTTCCTCAAGCAACGGACATTGCCTAATAAAGCGCTGTAACGGGTATAGTCATCAACAACGGGAGATTTGGCGACTTGTTCATACAATTGTATCGCTACGGGAAAATCCTCTTCAGTAAATTCAACACCCCATGCCTCGTTGAACTCCTCCGAAAGTTCACCCATATAGTCGCCATCTCCGGCAGCCGGATAAACCAGCTTGCCGTTACTGTCGTAAATTATAATCGCATCACATATTTTTGAACCGCCGGTTCCATTGTCTCGGCCTGCAAGCAGGTCAAAAATCTCAACAGGCTGACGCTTTACTGCCGTCTCCTGTTCGACCAAACCAATTCGGCCCGACCAAAGGTCATCAATCCTTTTACTCATTATATCCAGCCGCTGCTGGTAAACGTCAGTCAGTTTTTGCCGAACCGCCAGACGCTCGTTCCTGACCGCCTGGGTCATAAACCACAGCAAACACACAGTGGGCAGTATCACCGCTATCGCAAGCAGTAATACTACCCACCGCAATTGGTTGTAACCAGAACTGATTTTACCTTCGGTTTTCACTTGCTATTTCTATTTGCCTTCGTTGTAAAGCGCTGTAATCTCGCCTTCACCGAGAGCATAGTTGTAAATGCGAACGTCATCGAGTTCCCCAGGGTAGTGTTCGCCGGCCCCTTCGCCGCGCTCCTTGCCGCCAAATACCCACGGCTGATCATCTCCCGTCCATAATGGGTAAGAGCCAAAGTTGTCGGATACTTCCTTCGTACCGTCAATCCAAACCTCGTGGATACCGTTGTTATAAGTGACGGCACAGTGGTGCCACTTGCCATCGTTGATCTTGCTCCAATCGAATGTCGTGAGATGCAGCGCCCTTGATCCATCCTGATTTGTAAATGCGGCGGCATGAGCACTTCCGGAGTATGTCTGCAGCGGTGTGAAGTGGAACTCATGGCGAACGAGAGAATAAAGTGAATTGGCAGAGGCGGTTGACCTGACCCATGCTGATGCCGAAATAGCCGTAGCCGGGAACAGCTCAGGATTACCTGCAACAGTAGCGGGAACCTCGATACGGTCGCCCTCGCCGTCAAAGCTAATTGCCTGGCCAATCTTGCCTGCCACATATGTCGGGTCGCCATTTTCGGTGCCGTTATTGCCATTGCCGGAGCTGTCGTTGGCGTTGCCGTCAAACTTCCACCAGCCGACCAGCTTGCCGCTCGTTGTGAAACTCCAGAGCTCTCCAGAAACAACCGCACCATTGCTCTGGACCTTATCAACGCGCCAGTAATACTCTGTATCCTTTTCCAGGGACGGCAATTCGGTATAGGCGGGACTTGTCACTTCGCCCAACAGTGACAATTCATCTGGTTTTGTGCCGAAGAACAGCCTGTGGCCGGCCGCCCCTATCCCAGGCGTCCAGCTTAGTTCCACTTTTGTGGTCGGGTCTAACACGGCCCGGTTAATCGGCCGGGGCTTAGTAGCTGTGACATTGCTAAGTGCTTTGATCTCATCTGGTGACAGAGCATAGCTGTAAATGCGAATGTCGTCAATGGTACCGCCAAAATGGTCGGAAGCCGCTGAATGTTTACCGAATGTCAGAGTCGCACTTTCGGCATCCGGGGTACCTGAAGGAGCTGAATTATTCGTGATTAAGACGCCATCTTTGTACGCCTTGAGATTTTCTCCATCATAAGTCGCAGCAAGGTGATACCAGGTATTGCCCTGTAAGTTTCCAAAACTCGCGGGGTGCCATTCTCCTCCTACACTGATACCCGCCGAACCCCGGAAGTTGCCCATGCCGTGGTTCCAGCTAACCTGATAGTTATTCTCGCGATGAACCGGCCCACTCGGCATTGCTGACTTAGGTGCGGCGGGACTATTTACCCAGACGGCTACAGTCCAGGCAGGCAAGTCGGTTGCATAATTAGTCTCCACATAATCATCCACGCCGTCGAACTTCAGTGCGCCGCCTACTTTACCACCGGTAGGCTGCCACTGTGGATTGCCGAAAAGCTTGCCGACATTGTCGCTGGAGGACGAATCACCGGCATTACTACCTTCGGTCTCATCCAACTTCCACCAGCCCACCAATTTGCCTATGGTGAAGCTCCAGACATCCCCGGTTATAACGGTACCATCGGCCCAAACCTCATCGACACGCCAGTAATACTTAGCGTCTTCTTCCAGCTCCGGCAATTCGTCATAACTGGGACTTTGCACTTCAGTTAGTAGTGGCAGCTCGTCAGCCTTAGTGCCGAAATAGACTTTGTGCGATTTAGCATTCGCCCCCGGCTTCCACTCCAGTTTTGACACGCTTGTTAAGCCAATCGTCGCTCCGTCACGTGGCTCGGGCTTTGTAGCCTTGACCTTCGCTGTGGGGTCAGTCTGGGAAAGCTGCATTAGCAGGGGGAACACGCTGTCCAACGGTGGCAGCTGGTCTATACTGAGACGCGAATTAAAATTGTTAATCCTCTCATCGGTGCGGAACTGGATGCTGGTTTTATCACAGGCCTGCGCCAACTGAGCTAACATTTTATGCGCTGGGTTTTGTGGGTTGTCGTATGTCGCTTTCAGATAAGCATCGGCAATCCGTATCCCTCCGCCGACGTTAACCAGCACCAGCTTGCTGGTCGTTGGTGACAGCTTGTTTACAGCTTCTTGTAAGGGCCCGGCGGTAAAGACCGACCTGCGCCTATTGATGGCCGAAATCGAAGTCTCTACGACATCCGGGTTTAACGACAGAACAGTAGTCTTGTTCATCTGGTTCATATAACAGTAGAGTTTCTGATTTTTGACAAGTCCAATTTGATACTTGCCGGTACCCTGCTCGGGCTTATCACTTGCAGATTGGCCTGTTACCAGATTAGCTACCGTTAACAATTGGGTCAGAATCTGGCGGGTCTGTTGCGGATTGTGACTGGTTACTGCCACTCCAAAATTGGTCGCTATTGGAAGTATTCCCGGGAGGTCTGCGTTGGAAGTGCTATCTGACGGCAAAGCAAACAGCGTTATCTGTTCGATGTTCGCGAAGATTTCTCTGCCTATGTCAAGGCCTGTCAGACTTTCAATGCTTTTGCCCGCAGCAATAGCCTGGGCACTTTCAGCCTCACCCAGAGCGATGCTGAGAAGCCCAACCGCCTCAGATGGAACGGCCTCGAAGCCGGCCCTGCTAAGATTCGGGGTACGAATCAGGTTGTATGCAAGGCAGCGGTGTCCATCCTTAAAAGCTATGTTTGTTTCGGAAGCGATTCCGTCTTCCTGAATGTTGAAAAAGACAATCAAATCGTCGATATTCTTAAAATCGGCAATGCCGTCAGCAAGACGGATTTCGCCGGGAATCATGTCTGCCGGCAATATTTCCGAAAGACCTGCGTATACTTCATCGACGTTCGCCCAGATGGTTATAGCATTTTCCTGACGTGCTTTTTTGCTGACCTTTGCAAAGGACTTGTTACTCGAGGCGAGTGTCGGCTTGCTGGTAACACCCTTGTATTGCTTGACAGACCAGGTCAATTGCCCGGCTGGCTGCGCAATGATTACTATATTATCATCATAAGCGACGCCTGCCGTGCCTGCAATAGTCACGGTCTGCATACCTTCGATAGGCTCACCCGGTGTTCCAGCCATACCCAATGCTGCTAAGATTAAGCCCCGCAGGGCATCGCTCTTTCCGGGAAACAACACCGCTATAACCGGCGGATTATTTTGAGCAACGCCGGTAATACCTATCCCCATCCCTCGTATCTTCTTGAATTCAGCTATCATACTCGGATTCATAAGAGCTGCCATCATATCTCCCGGTGACCTCTGAGATTGACCGCCGCCAACGCCGAGAGCTGCAAGAGGATTTTCAAATGGAGTTCCTTTGAGCATATTCAGAATGGTTTCAATCTGCCTCCCCGGGCTGCCCGTTTCTATGTAGATTAAGGTCTCAGGCGGCATCAGGGCCGCCGGGTCGGCATTGCCCAGCTCGTCCAGCATAGGCTTAACCTTATCTACGATTTTGGTCTGGTCACTGTAGTTTGCGACCAGCTTTGCAAAAACTTCCTTGGCCTGCTGCTCATTTTGCTTCTTAAGATAGCACATACCCTGCCGATACATTGCCTGGGCGATGTGAGACCTCTGGGCGGAAGTATCTGCAATTATCTGCTCATAGATTTTGCCGGATATTAATTTGGCCTATTGTTAATTCGGTACTGTTAATTCAATAACTTCTTACATAAAACCCACATTTTGCAATTTGACATCATATCATATACATATACTCCCACTAAAAAAGATGCGTAGCA
>JAIVYN010000123.1:0-10960 GCA_048635425.1 Candidatus Aegiribacteria sp. | reverse complement strand
CTGCTGTAACGGAATCAGCAACCACAAAAGAGATTGAAACGCTGCGGTATGAGCTGGAGCACTTTGTCTGTGAAGGCCAATACAAGGGAGGGTTCATTCGGATTCTTGAATCGTATTTGGGGAATGCTGAAGAGCTGTTGTATGGACTTTGACCGGTCAGGTAAAACGTTAACCAGAAACCTTAGATTATTAGGGAGTGTCAAAATGTGTAAGAAATTCATTATATGGTACCTGATTGCTGCATTAGGGGCCTTGCCTTTATGCTCAGCCATCCACGGTGCAGAAAAAACGAAAGATAAGAGTATCGAAGTAAGAACGCTGTCACTGGTGCCTGCTGGAGAGCCGGTACCAGCGATGTCTTATAGACTGTTACCTCGCTACCTTGACCAGAAGACCGGTAATGCTGCATTGCTCTATTATTCGGCAGCGGCCCTATGCCCGGATGGAGATCCCGAAGATATACAGCAAAAAATCAGCGATTGGCGTGACCTGCCCGTCGATCAGTTAGACCGCAAGGAAGTTGACGAGGCTTTGTCGTCCTTTTCCAGTTGCTTCCATCAGATCAAATTAGCCGCTCAGCGCACCTATTGCCAATGGGAGATGCCCCTGGAGGATGGCTTTGCCATGCAGTTGCCGCACCTCTCGACCTTTCGCCGTATGATCTTCGCGATGCAATTGCAGATACGGCTCAAGATTGCCGACGGACAAACTGATCAAGCCCTGGAGATGCTGCAAGATGGCTTTTACATGGGCAGGAGTATTGCTGAGGGACCGACCATTATTCAGGATTTGGTTGGAATTGCCGTCACGGCCGTATTGTTTAAAGAGGTAGAAGGCCTGATGCAGATGCCGGGTTCTCCCAATCTATACTGGGCCCTGACTGCTCTTCCGGATCCCATGATTGATATGCATTCATCACTTGAATATGAGCGGGAAATGCTCTTTATCGAATTTCCGCAGTTGCGAAATTTGGAAAGCGAGGTCCTGTCGCCTGCACAGGCATCAGCGATTATTTCCGACTTTATGAGAAAAATACAGACATTAGGTGGAGGAATGGGTGATGTGCCATTTAAGGGACTCTTGCCGGTCGGGTGGGTCATGATGCATTATTCCGATGCGAAAGAGTACCTGGCCAGTAAAGGATATTCTCAAGAACTGATTGAGGCGCTGCCCGCCGCGCAGGCAGTTTTAATCTATCAGAAACAGGAATACCAGGAAATACTTGATGACATGTTTAAGTGGTTTTTGCTTCCCTATAACCAGGCGCAGCCCCATCTAAAAAAAGGCGAACAGCGCCTTAATGATCATCTTAGCACTAAAGGGATCAAGGTAAACCTTTTCTGCACTTTGTTACCGGCTTTGGCCAGAATTGGTGTCCTGCAAGCGCGTCTTGACCGAAATATTGCCCTGTTGCGAACTGTAGAAGCGATACGTATGTTTGCCGCGGATCATTCCGGACAACTGCCTGGCTCTCTTGCCGAAATCAATTCCGTACCGATACCTGCAGATCCAATGACAGGCAAGGATTTTATTTACCGTCGCATTGATGCACGAAACGCTCGTTTGGAAGCACCGGTTGCGCCTGAAGAAAGTAAACGGCGGCCAGTTTATGAACTGACCATAAAGCCATAGAACCATTTATGAATATCCACTCTTATTGAGGAGCATAATTATGCAAACAAAAAGAAAAGTGAATCGGGTTTTGTTGTTGATGTTCTGTTATTTTGTCGGTTTGAATTCTTTTGTCGCAGGTGCATCTACAGGATTGGATCAGGTTTTAGGGCCATGCATTGATGACCAGACATTTGCAGTTGTCCATCTGGATATCACAAAGCTGGACCTTGATGCCTTTGTTGGTCAGGCTCTCGGCCTTGTAAGCGAACATGCCAAGCCTGATACCGCCAAACATATACAGGATAATCTCAAAAACTTTCAGGCCCTGGCCGGTGCGCAATTGAATGATTTGCTGAAGGCTGGTGGCAGGGATATTTTTGTGGTGTTCAGTATGTACGACTTTCCATATTTCTTTGTGGCGGTCCCAATCCATTCGGCAAGTGATCAGACCAGACTGAATGAGTACATAAAGAAAGTTACACAGGACTTCGATGTCAGGGATAAAGAGATTTTTATGTCAGATCGTTTGATTGTTGTGGGGCCGGAGAAGACCATAACGCGGCTCAAAACGGTGTCTGGGGTCCGGTCGCAGGCTCTGGCGGCAGGCTTTCAGGCTTGCGCCAATACAACCGCTCAGGTTGTGCTGTTCCCCAGTTCCGATCAGCGTCGTATTCTGGCGGAAATGTTACCACCGATTTCGACCGAGTCCGGCAAGATTCCATGGACAACCCTTAGCAGGGATCTACAGTGGGCGGCAATGGGATTAAATGGTCCGCCTTCGATTTCTTTGAATATCACAATTCAATCCCAAAATGCTGAGGGTGCAGACCGCGTGTTAACATTTGTCGAAAATCTTTATGCCCTGGCGGGGCAAAATCCACAGGTCCGGGAATTCATGCCGAAATTAGACCAGGTACTTAAACTTCTGACACCTCGCAAACATGGCAAACGCCTGCTTTTGCAGGTTGATTCTGCGGCTGCGGACTCGATCATCAAAAACTTTGTGGCTCCGTCCCTGCTGCAAGCCCATGCGATAGCTACCCGTTATGCCTGTGGAACCAATATGAGCGGCATCGGCAAGGCCCTCTTGATCTATGCTAATGATTATAACGACCAGCTCCCTCCGGACCTGGAAACACTGATTAATAAAGCAGAGATGCCTGCTAAGGGCCTGGTGTGTCCAGCCACTAATCTGAAAGACTCCTACATTTATCGCGGTGCAACAATCACAACATCAGACACTCCCTGGATGATTACGGTTTATGAGAAACTGAGCAATCATGGAGGGGGACGAAATGTGTTGTTCTTAGACAGCCACGTGGAATGGGTTCCGGAAGAACGTTTCCAGGAACTCATCAAGAGGGATAATGATTATCGCAGGGAAAAGGGACTTCCAGTACTGCCGGCCCAATAATGCCGGCCCCGGCTCATGACATTAGAGACGCATTCTGTGCGTCTCTTTTTTTTTATGCAGTCTTGAATGGTCTACAATGTTATTATTGATATCTCGATTATTGCCAGTTAGAGAGACATGAACTAATCACCAAAACGGTTGTTGAATACGGGCGAACCAGAAAGAGAGTCTTTGATTGTTGCTGAGAGTTACAAATACCGTGTGTTTTTAGCGCCAATCGTTCGGGTAGTAGATGGATTCAGGCCGAATGCGGAACTTCTTGCACAGTCCATCCAGGAGTGTTTCTAACCTTTTTATCTGGCAATCGGTTGGGTGAGTCGTTTTGCCGTCAGCGATAACGCAGATTCGGATAGTCTGACTGCTGCCGTACCAGGTTCGGCCGGGGATGAGCGGCCATTGTCTCTGCCATTTTTCTGTTGGCTGTATTTGTCCGTCTTCGCCCCCGCGACCGTTGCATAAACAGAAGTGGGAGTTAATATCCTCGGGACCGGCCAGACCGTTGAACAAGGCCAACTGCTCTATACTGCCGGCTTTGGTACCGCTGTAGTAAATTTCGATGCGGTTCCAGCGGTCAGGGGACTGGGCTGCCCGAGAAGAAATAGCTTTTTGGACAGGGTCCAGTCGGTAATAGGTCCAAAGAGAGAATGGGCCGGCGGACGGGGGATTATGGCCCAGGGCCATTAGGCTTATCGCCCCCATTGTCATTGAGGCCAGCAGCATCGCTAATACTTTTGCTACCCTTGCCTGATTCGGCATAGTCTCATCCCTAACCAAAGAAAGCGCAGTCCCTTATACTGTAAACATCGGCACCCACCAACGAATCACTCCAAATTTTGCCGAAAAATCTCTAATTTATCTTTGCCGGCTCCCAGAACCGCGACTTTACTCCAAAAAGGGGGAAAATCCTCCAAGATTTTAGAATGCTGCAAGTTTCTGTAAGATATGAAAAACAAAACACCTCACAAATAACCTGTTATAAATATGTTGATTTATGGAATTAAGGTCTGTAAGATTTGGTTTATGACAAGTCATTTAGAAACAGGAAGAAAAGAAGTGGCATTAGAATACGATTCCCTTCAAAGAGGATTTCGTCCATTGTCTTCGGAGCAAATCACTCAATTAATCGACCAGGGATGTAGCTGTGAGGACTGGTCAAAGGTCCAGGTTGCCGATGGTTTCGACGCAGGTACAGTAAAATCGACACATTTCTGCGGGCACGTCAAGTTAGGTGCGTTTGAAAAGCAGGTGTCATTTTTCGGGGGCGTTAAGAAACCGGCTGGGATTAGTCACGCAACGATCCATAACTGCACAATCGGCAATAACGTGTATATAAGTCATGTAAGGAACTACATCGCCAACTATATAATCGAAGATGATGTTGTAATAGAAAACATTGACCTGCTTGCGGTAGAAGGCGAAAGCTCATTCGGTAACGGGACGGAAGTTGCTGTTGTCAATGAGGCCGGCGGCAGGGAAATAGCGATTTATGACCATTTGTCTGCTCATACCGCTTATATAATAGCTTTTTATCGTCACTGGCCGGAGGTAATTGAAAAGCTGCAAAAAATGATAGCCGACTATACCGCCTCTGTTACCCGCTCTATGGGCGTTGTGGGCCCAGGTGCCAGGCTTATTAACTGCAGAATTATCAAGAACACCAAAGTTGGGCCCGCAAGCGTGATAGAGGGCGTGAGCAGATTAGAGAACGGTTCGGTCAATAGCTGTCCGGAGGACCCGGTTTATATTGGACCCGGTGTTTTTGCAGAAGATTTTATTGTGTGCAGCGGCTCGAAGATTACAGATGGGACAATAATATATAGATGCTTTGTCGGCCAGGGCACTGTATTAGCCAAGCAGTATTCCGCGGAAAACTCGGTCTTCTTCGCTAACTGCGGTGGTTTTCACGGCGAGGCCTGTTCGGTATTTGCCGGGCCTTATACCGTAACACATCATAAGTCCACCCTCCTGATCTCCGGGTTGTTTTCCTTTTTGAACGCCGGCAGCGGAACCAACCAGAGCAATCACATGTACAAGCTGGGGCCGACCCATCAAGGTATTGTCGAACGCGGCTCCAAGACCGCAAGCGATTCATATATACTCTGGCCGGCAAAAGTCGGGGCGTTTACCGTTGTGATGGGCCGGCATTATAAGAACTCGGACACTTCGGATTTGCCTTTTTCATACCTCATTGAGCACGAAGATGAAAGTATTCTCGTTCCCGGTGTGAATTTACGCAACGTGGGGACGGTTAGGGACGCTCGAAAATGGCCGAAACGCGACAAGCGAAAAGACCCAAAAAAATTGGACTACATAAATTTCAAACTTTTAAGCCCATATACGATTCAAAAGATGCTCAACGGCTGCCTGCTGCTTGCGAACCTTAAAGCAACGTCCGGCCAGAACACCGAATACTTTACCTACAACAGTGTCAGGATTAAAAACTCGGCGCTGGATAGAGGCATTAAACTTTACCAGATAGGTATTGATAAATTCCTGGGCAATTGTCTGATTAAAAGGCTGGAAAACAAGCAGCTCGAAAGTATTGATGAGCTTCGCGAAGTGCTGAGGCCCCAAACCGACTCAGGGCCCGGAAAATGGGTGGACCTGGCCGGCTTGTTTGCTCCGGAAGCAGACGTGAATAAAATGCTCTGCGATATTGAAAACGGTACTATCAGCACCTTAGAGCAGCTAACAAGTGCATTTCAATCTATGTATGACAATTATCCTGCAAACGAATGGGCCTGGGCGGCCAATATTTTGCAGCAGCGATTAGGCAAAACGCTCGAGCGGATAACTCCAGACGATATTATTGAACTGACAGCAAAATGGAAAACAGCCGTCGTAGAGCTTGACCGTATGATTTATGCAGATACGAAAAAAGAATTTGCCGCTACTGCTCAAATCGGGTACGGGCTTGACGGCAAGAAAGATATAAAGCAGGCCGATTTCCAACAGGTAAGGGGGACATTCGAAGAAAACAGCTTCGTTTTGGAAATTGAAAAACATATAATCACCAAAACCGCCCTCGGCGATGAGCTTATCAGCCGAATGAAAAAACTGCTGAGTAGTGAGTGGTGAGTAGTCAATTAACCACGCACCAATTAACCAATTAACTGCTAACCCAAGTAACAAGGACAAATTTATGAGAGTAATAATTGAACCGGATTATGTCTCGGCGGCCAAGTGGACTGCTAACTACATAGCTAAGAGCATAAATGAATTTAAGCCGAGCGAGGCCAAACCTTTTGTGTTGGGTCTTCCCACCGGCTCTTCGCCGCTGGGAATATACAAGGAGCTGATAACACTCAATAAAAAAGGCGTGGTTTCGTTCAAAAATGTTGTTACCTTTAATATGGATGAGTATGTAAATCTGCCGAAGGAGCATCCTGAAAGCTATCACTCATTTATGTCGAACAACTTTTTCAGCCACATAGATATTAACAAGGACAATATCAACATTCTCAACGGCAATGCAAAGGACCTCGAAGCCGAATGTGCGGACTACGAGGAAAAAATAAAAAAGGCAGGCGGCGTTAAGCTCTTTCTCGGCGGGATAGGTCCTGACGGCCATATAGCGTTTAATGAACCGGCTTCGTCATTGTCGTCAAGAACGCGTCTTAAGACGCTGACTTACGATACCCTCGTGGCTAATTCGCGATTTTTTGATAATGACATTAACAAAGTGCCCAAAACCGCTCTGACGGTGGGCGTAGGGACTGTTTTGGATGCCGAGGAGGTGCTGATTATTGTTAACGGGCATAATAAGGCCCGTGCATTACAAAATGCTATTGAGGGGGGCGTAAATCATATGTGGACAATCAGCGCCCTGCAAATGCACCCGAAAGGAATCATCGTCTGCGATGAAGAAGCCACAGATGAGCTGAAAGTCGGCACAGCAAAATATTTTAAGGACATAGAATCAGACAATCTTGACCCGGCTACACTTTTATAGAGGATAGAGGACAGAAGACAGAGAACAGAGGACAGACTCTGATTTCTGACTTCTGATTTCTGATTTCTGACCACGGGCTACCGGGGAACAGGTGCCGGTGCCGGCGGCGCCGGTTCTTTGCCGGGCGGGTAAACTATGTCTGCCGCGGCCTTGAGCGATTCGATATACTTGTTGGCGATTTCAGCCTGTTTTCTTTGCGTTAGCTGTATTATGAGGCTGTTCCTGGCCTGTTCAAATGAAGTGGTGCTGGGATCCTTGTGGTCGGTAACTTTTATTATATGGTACCCGAATCGGGTCTCGACAATATCGCTTAGCTTCCCTACTTCCAGCGCGAATGCAGCTTTGTCGAAAGGTGGTACCATTTTACCTCTGGCGAAGAAATCCAAATCGCCGCCTCGTGCTGCAGAGGGACAGTCTGAGTTGGCTTTGGCTAATTCGGCAAAATCAGCTCCGCCTTTGATTTGTTCAAGCAGGCCCTGAATCTTTGCTTTAGCCTCGGCTTTGGCCTGGTTCGGGTCGGCCTCAGAGTCAGTGGTATCAGGTTTTATGAGAATATGACTTGCTCTTACTTGTTCTTTTACTTCGAACTTCGTTGGGTTTTCATCATAGTACTTTTTGGCATCTTCTTCTGTAATATTTATCTTGCCGGCCCATTGGGCCTCCACAACTTTCTGATATGCCATTCCCTTTCGGATTTGCTCTTTTACTTCGTCAAAGCTTTGGCTGGATTCGGCTCTTGTCTTTTTGAACTCTTCCAATGATACTGGCGGTTTCTGGGTAGCGAGCATTGCTTTGATCCGATTAATCACTTCTTCTTCGGCAATTACTATGTTGGCCTCTTTTGCCTTTTCATCCAGCAGCCGTCCAATAATTATTTTATCGATGGCTTGTTGTCTGAGCTGTTTTTCGTATGCCTGGGCAAAGGCGGGCGGAAGTTGTTTGCCTTGTTGGGCCATTTTCTCAAGATCCGGCTTGATGATTTCTTGTAGCTCGGCCTCGGTAATATCGACGCCGTTGACAGTTACAGCAACGCTGTCAGCGGGTTCTTCAGGGACTTGGGGTTCAACTACCTTGACGTCGGCTTCGGCTTCAATTTGGGCGGGGGCCGGCTGTGGTTTATTAGCATCGGCATCCTCAAGGGACTTAGACCGACAACTCAAATTGAAAACAGCAAAAAATACCACAAAGCAAGCTAAAACTATTAAGATACAACGGTAACTACCCATAATCTTGTCCTTTCGCGGTCTTAAAAAACAAAAAAAAACCCTTCACTAAGGGCGTATATTATCATTATTTCGCCAAAAAGCGATTGTGTCAAGGTATTTCCAAGTTTAAGCTGAGAATTGACAGAAGGAACTATATATCGAATCATTTTTGGTCTTCTTACTGTTCATTTAGTTAACATCGGCAAGAAGACCTTCTCTTTTTACCTCAACCATAAATTTTTAGGACATTTACCCAAATTTAATCTGGGATTAAGAGCTTATCCGAATAACCGGGTCGTTATGAGGCCGAGCGAAAAGTTCGAGGCCAAGGCGGCAGGCCAAAAATGCTCGGAGGCGTGGTTTTCTCCACGTTGAGAACATTTTTGGCCGACAACGCAGGCATCGGGCTTTGCAGCCGGCCGCAATAGAGCGGGTTATTCGGATAGGCTCTAAACCTATTTTATTTCACCCGTTTGAAGGAGGTCACTATGAAACGGTTTAGACTGTTGACTTTGGTTTTGTGTGTCGCTCTGGTCGGTTTTAATGTAGTTCTGGTTTACTCTGGTGAGCAGAATAAAATGAGCAATGAGTTTCGCAAGCGGTTTATCAAAAACTTTCAGCGCACTTCGCTGAACACCACGGAAGGCGACGCCATGATGCTGCGAATTCTGGCCGAAAGCGCAGGGGCCAAGCGCGGTCTCGAAGTGGGCTCAGCCAACGGCTTCGGAGCCATCAATATGGGAATAGCCTTCGAGAGGACCGGAGGGCACCTTTACACACTGGAAATCGACCCGCAGAGCGTAAAGGAATGCCGGGAAAATTTGAAGAAGGTCGGCTTAGAAAAAACGGTTACCTGCATAGAAGGGGATGCCCTTAAGACACTACCAACACTTGAAGGCAAGTTTGATTTCGTTTTCATCGATGCTGTGAAACGCGATTATTTAAAATATCTCAAAATTATCGAGCCAAAACTAAAGCCCGGTGCCGTAATCGTCGGTGACAATGTCATCCGTTCCGCCAGGGCGATGGAGGATTTTCTGGACTATATACAAGAAAGCCCCAAGTACGATACGGTTATTATCCGGGCCTCGATGGAAAAAAAGGATGGCATGTCGGTCAGCTACAAAATCAAATGACCGGCCTCTTGGCACATAGAAAAAGTGTTATGCGCCAAATGGCCACAGTATCAGTAATGTGTAGGGCCGCTTCAAAGATGGTGCCAAATCGTTTTTTATTTGGCGACAGCTTTGATCGGCCCGGCAGCAGCAGCGAAGCCTTTTAGTTTTAGAACAAGCAATCTCCCTCCCTCGAAAGAGGGTGGGGAGGGAGATTGCGGTCGTGCGAATAAGCTTGATGCTTATGAGCAAAAGGCGGTTTCGTTCAGGCGTCAGCCTTTTAACCCACCCTCTTTGGTTCCGGCTCGTCCGGTTGAGGTATCAACAATGCAATCGAAAAGAAAAAAGCAAGAAAGGTCAGTTTGTCCGAAGAAAGATAAGCTCCTGGAGGATAAGAGGAAACATCATTGGCTTACGTGGATATTTCCAATTGGGGGGGTATTGGCACTGATATGGTTTTTGATTCGTGTGATACCAAAGCCTTCCCGTGCAACGTATCCATGTCAACGGGTGGCCTTCCCGTTGGCCTCAGGCTTTGTGGTTTGGCTTACAGGAGCGATCGGCTCAATCGCGGCCTTTCGAAAGGCAAAACGCTGCTTTGCACAGTCGCGTTACATATTATGTGTAATACTCATCGCTGTCAGCGTTGGTTCTATCTGGTTAGCTCAGAGCATTACGACGGAGGAGGTGGTCTTAGCTGATGAGCCGGTTGCAAATGCTCCAATAGGGATTGCCAAAGGGGTTCATCCGGGACGTGTTGTGTGGGTACACGACCCTGATACGACTGACTGGGACGGGCCCGGAAACGGCTATTGGTGGCAAAGCAGCCACACGAATCAGGCGGTCGTGGACCAAATGATGAGCCGGGCAATAAGGGAGCTTGGCGGTGAAGCAACCGATGCCGGCGCCTGGGACAGGCTCTTCAGGTATTTCAATGAAACACACGGCAAAGGAGATGCCGGATACACATCGGGAGAAAAAATATTCATCAAGGTAAATTATGTAGGCTGTATCGCGGTTTGGAGCAGGCGACCGGCAACAAATATCGAAGACTACAACCTCAGAAGCATGGATTATATGAACACGTCTCCACAAATGATAATTGCCTTGCTCGGTCAGCTCGTAAATGAAGTCGGCGTGAACGAGGAAGATATCACGGTTGGCGACACTTTATGCTATTTTCCCAACGAGTTCTATAATATGTGCCGCGAGAAGTTTCCGAATGTGCGGTATCTGGATTACTTAGGAAAATTCGGCCGAACACAGGCAAAGTTATCGTCAGTTCCATTTTACTGGAGCACGCCGGATGCAGCGGACAAGACAAATGACTATGCACCTGCTTCTTATGTCGAGGCCGAGTACCTAATCAATATGGCGAATCTTAAAAGCCATAACGACCAGGCCGGCATAACGCTCTGTGCGAAGAACCATTACGGTTCGCTGGTCAGGAAACCGGCCCGTATGGAGGAATATTACGATATGCACAAAGACCTCCCATACACCACACCGGGCATGGGGCGTTATAGACCTCTCGTGGACCTGATGGGACATAAGCAGCTCGGCGGTAAGACTCTGTTATATTTAATTGACGGGCTTTACGCGGGAAAACACGCCAAAGAAAGGGCCCCGAGAAAATGGAACAATCCTCCTTTCAATGGTG
>JAIVYN010000122.1:0-11058 GCA_048635425.1 Candidatus Aegiribacteria sp. | reverse complement strand
GTAAATAAATTATCTTCCATTTTTGGCTGGCTGCGGCTTCGGCTGGCGGTGTCAGCAAAACTCGGACTACCAACCAGTAGGCCTGCATTTTGCTTCCTTGCCAGCCTTGTCCTCGCTGGAGCCAAAAACGAAACCTAATTTCTTTACCAGTCCTTAGCTGTTCTGCATCTGAACGTTTTGTTTTAAGACGTCCAGCTTTCCGTGGATTTCCTCAGACATTCTGCTGTTCGGAAAATCTTTGATAATATGCCGGCCGATGTTTAGTGCGCTGGTCCACTGCTTTTCAGTAACAGCGATGGAGAATTGCACGCCGAGGTTATGCAGCTTTGTCCGGAAGACGTCCCTGGCCGCCTCCTGCAGGGCTAATCCTTCGTTGGGGGTAAGGTAGAGGTCAAGCTCTTTTAGAATATCCAGGCTGCGGTCGGTTTCCTGGCCTCTTACGGCATCATCCCAGGCAGCTAAGAGAATTTTTTTGCGCTCCTGCTTTTTATCAAGCAGGATTTGTCGCATTGACTTTATCTGTTCATTGTCCGGCTGGGCTTTAATCAGTCCTTCAATCTGGGCACTTGCCCTGGCCCAATGACAATTATTGAACAGCTTTTCGATATGTGCTATCGCCTGATTTATACGCTCCTGGTCGGTCGCAGTATGGTATTGTTCCACCTGTGTTCTCAGTTGCTCAGCCAGTTCCTGATATTCGGGACGCCTGGCAATTTCATCAATTATTTGCTGAGCGGCATCAAAATCCTGCTGCTGGAGCTTCTCAAGAACGGCCTCACGCAAAGATTGTCTGTCTGCATCGCGAAATGCAATCGCCTTTGCTGTTTCGCTGATACGGGTGCTGTGATTGATTTGCGTCAGTCCTGCATGGATCTTTTCCATAGCTACTGTAACTTCTTCAAGCTTTGTGGAGTTTTCTCGAAGCATTTCAAGTATGTTAAATAACTTTGAGAGCATTGCCAGAAAGGCGCTGAGGAGCACCAGGCCGCCAAGCATCAATACCAGCTGCCGCAGCAGGTTTGTCTCTTCTGCCTGGAAGATGTCAGTGAAAATCGTAAGCCAGGCCACGATTGCTAATGCAACGCAAATAATCACAATGTGCCATTTGAATCGTTGTAAGAAGCTGTCTTTCTGCGAGTCCATAACCTTCCTTTTGTGAAAAAAACGGTTTTTTCACAGTCTGTCTCTAATCTATAATAATATAAAAAAAAACTGCTTTTGTCAACAATTGAAAGATAATAACTCAACAAATCACGGCTGGAGGCTAAGAGCCTATCACAATAACCCGCTCTATCCCCAAGGGAAGCCCGATGCCTGCGTTGTCGGCCTCATAACGAGACGGTTATTCGGATAAGCTCTAAGCAATTAGCCGTTTTTGTGCGATATTTTCAGTTTTTTCCCGCCATTTTTAGCCGTTGTCTGTCAACCAATCAGCTATAATCAGCGTAGTAGTTTATATGGAGCAAATGTATATAGGTAATATTGGAAAATAATAAGAGGGCGGCAAATATGAAAGCCATTAAATGCGTGCTTGTCTTGGCGGTTGTGATAACGACCGCGGCTGACTGCCGGGCGGTGGATAAAACAGCTGCAAGCGAAAAAACGAACAAAAAGCTCATTGTGACGGGAAATAACAAATTTGCCCTGGAGCTTTACGCAAAGCTGCGCATCAAAGAGGGAAATCTGTTCTTCTCGCCTTACAGTATCTCAACAGCTCTGGCGATGGCCCATGCCGGTGCGCGAGGCCAAACAGAAGCGCAAATGGCCGGCGTGCTGCACTTTCCCATTATTACAAAGCCGGGCACAGAGTTGTCATCGATGCTAATACCAGACAGACAAAAATTTGCTTCGGTGTTCGGAAAGATTATAAAAGACCTGAACAACAGAGGCAAGAAAGGCGGCTACGAGCTTCGTGTCGCCAACGCTTTGTGGGGACAGGAGGGTTATGAATTCCTTGAAGAGTTTCTGGAGCTTATCAAAACTAACTATGGCGGGCGGCTCAAAGAGGTTGATTTCGTAAGGGCTGCTGAGACCGCACGCAAGACCATTAACACCTGGGTGGAAAAAGAGACCAACGATAAGATTAAAAATCTCATACAAAAAGGTGTGCTGGACTCGATGACCAGGCTGGTCTTGACAAACGCTATTTATTTTAAGGGCAACTGGGCAAGGCAGTTCAAAGAAGATAGAACGAAGGATGCTCCGTTTACTCTTGCCAACGGCCGGAAGGTGGACGTTGCAATGATGAACCAGACGGCAGAGTTTAACTATATGGAAACTGAAAGTTTTCAGGCCCTTGAGCTGCCCTATGTGGATGATGAGCTGTCGATGATTATTCTGCTTCCAAAAGAATTTGACGGCCTGGACGAATTTGAGAAAACACTCACGGTCGAGAAACTTTCTAAGTGGCTGGGCAGGTTGCGAAACTGCGAAGTCAGAGTTTCTATTCCGAAGTTCAAGATGACCAGCCAGTTCGGTTTGGCCTCTGTGCTCAAATCGATGGGGATGACAGATGCCTTTTCAGCAAATGCTGACTTTTCCGGGATGAACGGTAGAAGAGACCTTTTTATCTCGGCGGTCATCCACAAGGCCTACGTTGATGTGAACGAAGAAGGCACCGAAGCAGCAGCGGCAACAGCGGTAACTATGAAGCTGACATCAATCGGACCCAGTCGGATACCGGCCTTTTGTGCGGACCATCCATTTCTATTCATAATCCGTGACAACCTTTCCGGCAGCATCTTATTCATCGGCCGGGTAATGAATCCGAATGACTGAGCAACAAACTGTTTTCCATTTCTTGAAACATAATACTTCAACTTCATACCTCGGTTATAACCGCCACTCTTTCATTCAAAAATACTGCTTCAAAAAATTGGGTTTGCAAAAAAAAAGGCTCTTCCGAATAATGGGTAGTTGTATTGGGCGTTTCGGACGATCGAGAAAAATCGTTCGGGGCCCCAGAGGCACAAATTTCCCCCCGCCTGCCCAAATTTGAGCCTCTGCCCAAACGATTTTTCTCTCCAAACAGCTCCAAGGCCCTGATCTGTTTGGTCCACCTACGCATTAACCGGATGAACCCATTTTTTTGCCTTTGAAATTGGCTTTGTTTGGGTTTGTTTTTTCGGAGCCTGGAGGTGGATTCATTCTCATAATCCTTTTGTGAAAAAGCGTTTGCGTTCATTTTTGGCCTTTCGGGAATTGGGTTTGAATTGGGTTTGTTTTTTCGGACTGCGAAATCATCTTTTTTTCTGTAATCCTTTGTTATAAGTGAGTTTACATCCATTTTGGCTTTTCGGAAATTGGGTTTGTTTGGGTTTGAATTGGGTTTGTTTTCACCAAGTGTCCAATTGGCAATATTTTCATAATTCCTTGTATTATATGGATTTACATTCATTTGCAATCCGCCTACGGCGGACAAGATTGGGTTTGTTTTGCATAAAAAGGTTGATTTGTAGAGGGTTCTCGACAGATGTAGAGGTGCCGTTGGCAGACCACAGACAACAGACACAAGACTCAAGACAAAAGATAACAGACTGCAGACAGCAGACTAAAGACACAAGACCAAAGACTATGGATGATGAATGATTCATTACAGACATTAGACTAAAGACTATTGGTTAATTTGGATAATATGGATATTTTGGATAAATAGCTAATTGGTTAACTGGTTAATTGGTGAAATGGCATTTCACATTCGGGGTCGAGCTTTCTGATGAGGTTGAGTCTTTGAAACTCGAGGAGCGTTTTGTAGAGGCTGTGCTCTATTCGTCGTTCATACATCAGGAGCCGGTCGAGGACCCTTGCATTTGCGAAATCCTTTATTGCCAAACGGCCAAGAGCCAGATTGGCAGCGGAGGTGGAGGGCCCGGCCTGCGATTGGTCGTGGTTTTTGAAAAGCAGGGATTGGGTGAGTTTAGTTAGTGGGCTGGAGGTATTATTCGCGTTCAATGCGTCTATAGTTTGGTTCTGGATTCTTCCAGTGCGTTTTAGCCGCCATGAGAGAGCGACAATGCGTTCTGCGAGCATAGATTCCATAGGGCCGGCCGGGGCCAGCTCGTCGAGCATCCGTTCGCGGTAGAGGTCGAAGTCGGCCTGGCTTTCTGAGCTGATTACGTTCTGACGGGTTAAAAGGCCGTGTTGGATGGCATTTTGTGAGACGGCGGCCTTGCCTTGACTGGTGCGTGGGCCTGTGGATTTTTGTGCGTTACGCCGGTTTGCGAGTTTTTGTGCTTCGGTAGCCATTGGGAGTTCCTCCGGATTTACTATTTACTATTGATTATTGATTATTGACACCGTACAAGGAAGGCCGGATTCCGCCTATGGCGGATCTTCGACCCGTCAAAAGGCGCCGGATCTTTGACTTCGATATTGACGATTTTATATATTTGTTTAAGAACCATTCGCATTCGCTCAGGACAAGTTTAGAGTTTGGCATCTTTTTGCCGGAGGCGAAAAAAGTAGCGCCTCTATAATTAGAGCTACCTGCACTTTTGATGCGAAAAAAGGACTCGAATATCGATTCGTGATTCTCATAACTCGATTTGGGACGGTAAGTTAAAAATTTTTTAAAAATTTTGATTTTTGTTCTGAGGTATCAGCGTTTTTGATTGAAAACTGACGGAAATTTTACCTATTTTAAACCACGGATTTCACGGATTGCACGGATTCTTGAGTGGATTAGAGATTAGAGATTGGTTTATTCGGCTTATTCAGTGCTACGGCTAATTCAGGGTAAACTCCGCCGAAGGGAGATAGGAATTGCTTTTTTCTTGAAAATCCGGCTTTTGTTGTGTAATTTGGTAATAAATAAGCGAGCAACTTTTGGGTTTGTGGTTCAGGATTAGGGTGTCTATACAGAAACGATATAAAAAGGAGTTATAATTAAGTGTTATGGAGCAGGTATATATAGCAAACAATCCTACTGAGGCCCATCTTGTGAAGGGGATATTGGAACAATATGGAATCTCGTGTGAGATTCGCGGGGAGGCACTATGGAGTGCACGCGGCCAGTTACCTCTGACGTTAGATACTCTTCCTACTATCTGGATATTCGATGATAACAGATACGAGGAAGCTATGAAGCTGGTTGAGCAATTTGTGAATGGAACATTAAGTGCAAACACCGGCAGTCCGTGGAAATGCCCCGAGTGCGGTGAGGAAGTTGAGGGTCAATTTACAGATTGCTGGCAATGTGGAACGAATCGACCGTCGTAAACACAAACTTACGAGTTCAGGTCCGGCGGAGCCGTTGAAAAAGTCCCACTGCCACTAATAAATCCGTCGGTAATTGAAGAATATCTCAAAAAACAGTTAGCTGTCTTCGAATAAAGGGTTCAAATATTAGTACAATAGGACATAGTGCAAAAATAGCTTATACGTAAAGCGCGTACGCGCTTTACGTATGACAATTATGAATTTCCAAAAAGCTAAATTCAAAACAAGATCCCTCCCATTCGAACCTTCGACTTCCCCTTCGACTGCGCTGCCCCCTTCGCTAAAGCTACGGAGGGCAGGCAGGGTGAAGGGGATTAGTGAATTAGTGAATTAGTGGATTAGAGATTAGAGAATTGGAAAGAAAAAGGAAAAGGCAAAGGAAATTTTGGGTTAATTGGTTAATTAGTGAATGGTGAGTAGTGAGCTAAAGTGAACTAAAGTGCCTAAAATGAGCTAAAGTTGGATGCTTCCGCCGTCGCAATGACCCCATTAGAGTAAACCCCCGACAGTGCCGGGGGCTAAAAAGTATTGAGATTGCTTCGGCCTAAAAGGCAGGCCTCGCAATGACATTTTATTTTGGATTCCTGCCATTCGACTATGCTCCCACCTTCACTATTCTACTTCGCCGTAGTCTACATAGAAACCAGACAACGTCGTCGTTCCGACGACGGCTAAACAAGAATCCCGCAATAAATTTGGGATAAATGGAACCCCCAAATGAATTTGGGGGCTAAACAAAAAACCCTGGGTGAAACCCAGGGCTAAATATAACGGCATAATCCTCCAACGAATTGGGTGGGAAACGTTAGTTTCGGCGGAAAAGATTGTTAATTACAAAAAATTTCTGTTGAAATATGCCGAAATAATGTTAGAATTCTGAGTTCAAGGTATTTCGGAGCACTTTTATCCTTCGTAGTAGTATTACGAAGAACGGAGTAGTTATGAAAAAAGATATACATCCAAAGTACGATAAAGTGATGGTCCACTGCGGCTGTGGCAATACATTCGAGACCAACAGCACGGCAAAAGAGATCCACGCAGAGATATGCTCGATGTGCCATCCGTTCTACACGGGCAAGCAGAAATACGTCGATACAGCCGGTCGAATAGAACGGTTCCAAAAGAAATACGGCACAAGCTACATCAAGAAGACGAAAAAAGACCAACAATAGCGCATAGCGGATAAACTCGAATATCGAATAGTGAAAAGTGCCTAAAGTGAACTAAAGTGAACTAAAGTGAGCTAAAGTTGCCCAGTTTTAGAAGCTTGTTTGTCGGTGTCGAAGCTGGTATCTCCGCAGGATGCCTTACGGCAGAAACTGGAAGCTCGATATTGGATGCTTGAGTAGAAGCGAGTTTGGGTTCCCGCAAGGCGGGGTCCCTTCAAGCTTCTATGACAAGCATCGATACGAGCCCCGTCCCGTCTTCGACGGGCGTGACGAGCATCGACAACCTTAAACGAAAACTGTACTTTAGGCACTTTACACTTTAGGCACCTTAGTTCACTTAATATTGCTTCGGATTTCGAATTTCATATCTGCTACTCGCTATTTTTTGCTTTTAGAAGGTTGCTTTATGGCTAAGAAGAAAGATAGTTTACCGGCAAAACTCGACGAAATCGAGGCGCGCTACAGCGAAATCGAAAAGCAGATTGCCGAGCCGGCGATCGCCTGCAACCCAACGAAGCTGATAGCGTTATCCAAAGAGCAGGGCAAACTCAGGGCAATAGTTACAAAATATCGCCGGTACAAAAAGACATTAGCGGGCATTGAAGAGGCCGAGCAGATATTAGCCGACAGTACCGCCGATGAAGACTTCAGGGCACTGGCAAAAGAAGAGCTCCAACAGCTTGAAGGCCAAAAGAGCAGCCTGCTCAAGGAAATTACAAACACTTTAGTAATGGCCGACGATATGGGCGTCGACTCGGTCATAATGGAAATCCGAGCAGGCACCGGCGGTGAAGAAGCGGCCCTGTTCGCGCGTGATTTGTACAATATGTATGTCAAATACGCTGAAAATCGCAGGTGGAAAGTTGAACAGCTTGGCTTTAACACATCAGAAAAAAACGGTTTTCGTGAGGTCATATTCAATATCAAGGGCCCCGGGGTCTGGTCTGAATTAGGCTATGAGGGCGGCGGCCACCGCGTCCAGCGTGTTCCGGAGACCGAATCGCAGGGCAGAATTCACACATCAGCCGCAACGGTGGCGGTGCTGCCTGAGCCTGAAGAGCTCGATATCCAGATAGCTCCCGATGATGTCGTCGAGCATGTCAGCAGGTCAAGCGGGCCGGGTGGACAAAACGTCAACAAAATAAGCAGCGCCATCAAGCTCGAACATATCCCAACGGGGATTACGGTCAGCATGCAGGAAGAGCAAAGCCAGCACAAAAACCGTGCCAAAGCCTGGCGGCTCCTGAGAAGCAGGGTTTACGAATATCACCAGAGCAAAAAAAGGGCCGAGCGCGACTCGCAACGCAAAACGATGATTGGCTCAGGCGACAGGTCTCAAAAAGTCAGAACATATAATTACCCGCAAAATCGTGTAACCGACCACAGAATCAACTTATCGCTTTACAGCTTAGATAAAATGATGGCCGGCGATATAGGCGAGCTGATTGCGGCGCTCAAAGATTACGACAGAGAACAAAGACTGAAAAACCTTTGAAGTCCGGAGTCTTGTTTGATGATAGTTGTTGTTACCGGAATGGTTGGCGTTGACAAGAAAAGCTATCTGGAGAAAGTATGTCAATTCGCCGCCGAGAAAGGAAAAGAGACGCTGCTATGTAATGTCGGCGAGGCGATGTACGCCGAAGCACCCGATATCCCAGCCAGCAAAATCTTAGATATACCGATGAAAAGGCTAAGCTCACTGCGCCGCAGCGTCTTCAAGGACATTATCGCCAAAGCCATAAAGGCCCCCAACCTGATAGTCAATACTCACGCAACCTTCCGCTGGCGGCACGGACTGTTTCCGGCGGTTGATTTCGACCAGATGCGTCAGCTCAACGCCGATATGTATATCTGCCTGATTGACGGCGTAATCGCCCTGCACACCCGGCTCGTTGCCGAACACTCAGCCGAACACACGCTGAAAGATTTGATTGTCTGGCGGGAAGAAGAGATTATCAGCACGGAAATGCTGTGCAAAGGTATTAACGAAAGGATTCCTTTTTACTGCCTTGCCCGCGGCACTGAAGCCGAAACCACCGAAACATTCTACGGACTTATCTTTGACGGTCGAACCAAAAAAGCATATTTGAGCTTCCCTATGACCGCAGTTGGCGATATGGAAGATGTGAAAAATGAAATTGACAAATTTCGACAATTGATGAAGCAATCATTTATCTGCTTTGACCCCGGCGATTTGGAAGAATCGTATCTGCCGCAAAAGGCCCGGCGAGCAAGCCAAAAAGGACTGGACTATGTTGAGGTAAGGGCATTGGGGCGGAAAGTCCGGCTGGATTTACGTGAGGTCCAGCAAATCGAACGCGATATCAACAGCCAGATATACGCCCGTGATTTTATGCTAATTGACCAGGCGGATATGATAATCAGCTTTATTCCTACGTTAGACGACGGACGGGCAGCAATATCCAGCGGGGTCGAAAGGGAGCTCCAGCACGCTCACGAGGCGGCCAAAGAAGTTTACGTCATCTGGACGGCAAAGCAAAGCCCCTCGGTATTCGTCACCCAGACAGCTACAGAAGTCTTTAACAATATCGCCGGCACACTGGACTTTTTCAAAAAGAAAGGGTACGTAAATAGATGACAATCTGTGGCTGTGCATAAAGCCTTGCATAAATGGGCTATTTGGATTATTTTGGGTCCTCCGCCATTGCTTACAAGATGAGATTATGAACATTAAGAAACGTCCAAATCATAAGATATATATCCAGGTGCTTCGTGGAATGTCGCCTGAAAAAAGGCTGCTCAAGGCGTTTGAGCTGTCTGAATTTGCCAACCAGCTTTTTATCCAGGGATTACATACCAGATATCCGAATCTTCCGGACGAAGAATTCAAAAAGATACTTATGGAACATATCGATAAATGTCACAACAGAAATTATTAAAAACGGTTATTCAAATACTCGACCAAGCTGGAATCCAATATATGCTAACAGGTTCTGTAGCCTCAAGCTTGCAAGGCCAGCCCAGAGCCACCCACGACATAGATATGGTCATCGCCATTGAAAAATCGAAAGCTCATGAGTTAGTCGAAGCTTTCCCGTCCCCTGATTTTTATTTGGATGAACACAGTATTCTTGAGGCAGTTAACAGCCAAAGTATGTTCAACTTGATCGACTTAAAGTCAGGTGATAAGGTTGACTTCTGGATATTATCCAATGAAGCTTTCGACAGGTCACGCTTTTCACGCAGGTATAGTGAAAAGTTTATGGGAATTGAAATGCAGGTTTCAAGCCCGGAGGATACAATCTTAGCCAAATTAAGATGGGCGAAACTCTGTGGTGGAAGTGAAAAACAATTTACCGATGCCCTGCGGGTTTATGAAGTCCAGTATGGGAAATTAGACCTGGATTATATAGAACATTGGGCGGAAGAATTAGATATTAAATCATTATGGAAACGAATGACAGATGAATCGGAAACAGCATAGTTGATACAATCCGATTTTACCCAGCATAAAAAACTCTTGAAGAAATGTTCCGCCAGAAACTTAGCGGCTGTATAACTATTGTATCAAAAATGACGGATACTAAACACGAAATATCTGATAAGGAGTTGGCCGGATGTATTGACCATACGCTGCTCGATGCCACGGCGACAAAAGAGCGAGTCGAACAGCTATGTCATGAAGCAAAGACCTACGGGTTTCATACGGTGTGCGTGAACGGACGATGGGTGGCTTTGGCCGCTGAACTGTTAGCCGGCTCGAAAGTTGCCGTTGGTGGTGTAGTTAGTCTGCCGCTCGGGGCCGACTCGACCAAAATCAAAGTTGCCCAGGCCAAAGAAGCCATCTTCGCCGGGGCCGATGAGATTGATATGGTCGCTGATTTGGCGTCGATAATCGCCGGCGATACAAAATATCTGCACACTCAGTTGCAAGCTGTGCTGAAAGTTTGCCGGTCGATGAGGCCGGTGGTTGTGCTCAAGGTGATAATCGAATCGGCCGCTCTCAACCACGACCAAAAGATATTCGCCTGCCAGGTAGCGGAAAGGTGTGGCGTCGATTTCATAAAGACCAGCACGGGTCTGCATCCGGCCGGTGGAGCAACCGTCGAAGACATCAAGTTAATGAAAGAAACAGCTCCGAACTGCAAGATAAAGGCGGCCGGTGGAATAAAGACCGCAAAACAGGCCCTTGAAATGTTAGCCGCAGGGGCCGAGAGGATAGGCACTTCTTCGAGTGTAAAGATTATAACTGAGCTCAGGGCAGGACAAAAATAGCGATAAGAAAAAAGCCGTTGCGGGCTGTGGATTATAGGTTACCCGTATGCAAAATACGAAGCACGAAGCACGAAATACTCCGCAGGACACCTTGCGGTGGAAACAAATCCAAATAACCAAAATGCAAAATTCAAAAAGAGATTGCTTCGCTGCGCTCGCAATGACTGATAAGACCGTTATGAAAAAAAAGGTTGCCGGGTATAATAAAAGTATTCTTTGCAGACTGCACTATAAAAAAATCCGTGCGTCCGTGGATTTGCCGGCTTTAAGCGAAATGTTTTCCCGTCTAAAATCAGCCTCAATCCTCGGCGGTAATCCGGCCAAGGCGGATGCGGACAGATTCAGCTACTGGGCCGCCGAGCCGAAAGAGATATTTGAATTTAAAACAGGACAAAAAGAGCCATTCGGAAAACTGCAAAAAGTCCTGGATAAATAC
>JAIVYN010000121.1:0-11197 GCA_048635425.1 Candidatus Aegiribacteria sp. | reverse complement strand
AACATTGTCCAAACCGCTGCTTCGGCCGGTGAGTCATTAGCTGCCGGTGTCATTTTTACTCTGCCTGCACTGGTTATCATGGGCTATTGGGACGGCTTTGGGGGGAAGAATTTCTGGTGGATTACAATCATCGCTGCGTTCGGGGGATTGCTTGGTGTGCTGTTTACTATCCCACTTCGACGTTCGCTTATAGTTGAGGGCGAGCTCCAGTTTCCAGAGGGCATTGCGACTGCTGAGGTTCTCGAGACAGGCCAGGAGGGCGGCAAAGGTGTTTGGATCATTGCGAAAGCGGCCCTGGCAGGCGCGCTGTTCAAGGTCGGAGCAAAAGGCATCGGCCTTTGGCCTGAAGTTCTCGAAGGGGCTATGGGCATCAAAAGATCGCTTCTTTATGGTGGCTCCAATCTCAGCCCCGCGCTTTTGTCCGTCGGATACATCGTTGGCCTCAATATTGCCATCCTAATCTTCCTCGGTGGTGCCGCAAACTGGTATGTCGCAATCCCCGCCATAGCCGGCCAGCACGAATGGCCCGTGCACCAACTCGAGAGTGACATTGACAATCCCGACGACTGGAACGTCTTTGCTCTGGAATATAAAACCATCGATCCAAACGCTCCGACAAAAGAGAGCGAGGAAGCGGAAAAACACAATGCCGACGTGGATGAAAAGCTGGGCAAACCCGTTGGGGCGAAAGAGTACGCATGGCAGATCTGGTCGAAGCGGACGCGATACATCGGTGTCGGGGCGATGCTCATCGGCGGCCTCTGGACAATCTTCAAGATGCGAAGGTCTCTCGTCAGCGGCATAAGGAGCGGTCTGGAAGCCTACCGTGCCATCGGTCAGGGCCGGGGTGAAATCGAAAGAACTGAAAAAGACATCTCCATGAAATGGGTGCTCATGCTCATCGTCGCCTCCATTATCCCTCTGTTCCTGGTCTATCAATACTTTGTCGATGATATCACAATCTCTCTGCCCATGGCTGTTGTTATGCTTGTTGCAGGCTTTGTCTTTTCCGCCGTCGCAGGTTACATGGCCGGCCTGGTCGGTTCCTCCAACAATCCCATTTCCGGAATCACGATAGCAACGATTGTCGTCGCCTCGCTGTTGTTGGTCCTTCTCATGGGCAAGGGCGCAGGAGGGGGACCCGCCGCGGCTATCATTATCGGCTCGGTCGTTTGCTGCGCCGCCGCCATCGCGGGCGACAACATGCAGGATTTAAAGGCCGGCCGAATCGTCGGCGCAACCCCCTGGAAACAACAGGTCATGCAGATCGTTGGCACCCTTTCCGGCGCGATAGTCATCGCACCGGTGCTTATGCTTCTACACCAGGCCTACGGCTTTTCGGGTCAGGAAGGTGCCGGCAAAGATGCTCTCGCAGCCGTCCAGGCCAATCTCATGGCCTCCGTCTCCCAGGGCGTCTTCAAAGGAGATATGCCCTGGAAGTATGCCTTCATCGGCATGGGTGTTGCAATGGCAATTATAGCTCTGGACCTAATCCTGGAAGCAAAGAAGAGCACCTTCCGCACGCCAGTGTTGGCCGTTGCCATCGGCTTTTACCTTCCTCTGGAACTTTCTGTGCCGATCTTTGCGGGCGGACTTATCCATTACGCTGTTAAGATTTTTCATACCCGTAGAAATACACCCAAGGAGCAAGTTGAAGAATCAGGTCGAAATGGGCTGCTGTTTGCTTCGGGCTTGATTACCGGCGAAGCTCTGATGGGAATAGTCTTGGCGGTACCAATTATTTTGCTAAAACAGATAGACATTACTCTACCCTTCATTACTATAGACAAGCTGATCGTTAAAGTAATAGAGCTGTTCGGCATAACGCTACCGTTTGAACCGCCGGTAGGAGCCGTACTGGGCACAATTTTATTGCTTGGTGTCGCTTACTGGCTATACCGAACTGCGCGGGGAAAAGCAGAGGAGGCGAAAAGCTGAAAACTTGAAAATGCACCTGTGCCTGCGTTACCGACAGGTTCAGGCAAGAAAGCAGGGGGGTGCAGGCAAAAGGCTGACTTGCTTGGCGAATTAGAGAAGTTGGATTATGAGTTGAGCTGCCTTCTGAGCGCCGTCCACAGGGATTGGGGGATAATTTACTTCCTTACCAAGATTAGCAATCACCTTCTCGGCCAGAATCTCCGGAGTTGTTTGAGAATACGCCATCTTGATTCCAGCCTGATGCCTGGCTAATCGTTCTGCAACGTGAATCTGCTGTTCGCAATGATTCGCTAAGGGAAAGTAAAGAAATGGCCGCCTTAGCGCGGTCAATTCAAGCGTTGCAGTGCCGCCTCCCTGGACAATGGCCAAATCGCTCGCAGCAAAGTGCTCATAAAGAGCGGGGACATATCCCCTGATTTCTACTGCCTCCGGGACTTCCAGGTCTTCGACAGCAAGGCGGGGACCACATATCAGAACCATGCGCAAATCAGGGACTTTCTGCATTATAATCGGATAGGCCTTTCCGCAGAGTTCCAGCAGGTCTTTGCCGATGGAAGTTCCGCCGATAGAACACACAACCAAAGGCTCTTCACCATAGCCCAACTTGGCTCGGACCTTTGCCTTGTCGGTGTATTCTGCCGGGTCAAATGGCAAAATGTATCCTGTGAACTTGTAGTGCGCCTTTGCATGGTCATGACGGTTAGGCAAAAGAAAACCAAAGCCTTTATCAGGGACATCTTCCGGTTCACCTGCGAAAAGGATCAAATTCTTCCGGTCAGAAAGCAGTTTACGATCGGTCTTTGCCCATATCAGGTTCCATACATAAACTCCGAGCTTTTCAATGGGATTCTTAGTTACTGAATCCAGTCCGAGAAAATCGTAAATCATCACGAAGGGAGCCTCTAATCGGACGAGTTTCATCGCCAAGCTAATGCCTATTTCATAGGTCTCATCGCCGATAACGACATCAAATCTTTCCCTGCGGATTATCTGCTTAAAGATTTTTACGTTGTGCGCCCACTCTCTCCTTGTCTTAGAGGCGTACTTCAACACACTAAGTCCGAAGCCCTTAGCAGCATTTTCAGCGGGAATGTTGTCGTTGGCGTATATGTCAGCTTCCGGAAGAAGCTTCTGGCCGGCCTCTTTGAGCAGTAAGCTTGCCGGTTGTGCAGCCAGCCAGGATAACTCTACTTCTGGGCATTGTATCTGCAATTGCTTAGCTACTGCCATGTCCCTGGTGACATGTCCTAATCCGATTGACCCGCTGACATACAGAATTCTCTTTTTTACCATCGACTTGTCTTCTCAAGCCTTGTTTGTTAATTTTGGCATTGCGTAATCGGAAAGCCAACGAATCTAAGACTCAGAACAGCAGCGGCTCGCACTCGTCACCATCTGCACTACTGTACAAACGAGTACGCCGGGTCCCAGGGGGGCAGGACTATCGGAGGCTGTTCGTAAATATCCAGAATCTCTTTGGGGACGTATTTCTTCTTGACGATGATGCTATATACATTCGTATCAAACCACGTGTCATAGAGTGTCCAAAGGCCCTTGCTGCCCTTTTCGTCTCCCCAGCTATTTTCAACCATCCATTTGGTTGGTTTATCGTTTTGCACATCGACGCCGACAAAAACCATTGCGTGGTTGGGGACGCTTTCGCGGAATAATGACCGCTGGGCCTTGCTCATAGTCATATCGGTTCTGTAAATCGAATCGTAGTCGAACATACCCATCGCCATTATGCCGTGCTCTCTGCTCTGGTCTTTGCCGACATCGCAGGAGAACCAGATGGGCTCGTCATCGAGCACGGCCTTGACGGCGATGTCTTTGAGGACCTGCATTTTGACGTTTGCAAAGTGGGCGTCGTCACCGTCACGGATATTTCTTGTAAGGCTAATGCGGTAGTGTTTTCCGTATTCTTTTGAAGGGTCGTTAAAGATGTCCACGTACTCCCTCAAATCCACGCCGACGAATTCCTTGCAGAAACTCTTCGGACTGTAGGTGCGGGTTTCGCTTACAACGGAATTGGCATCTTCGAATCGCCACTGGAACTCGGTCGGCGGCTCGCCGAGGTTCAACATGAGCATTTTGTAAGTGTCAGAGAGCATTTTGGTTTTTTCCGCGCGGAGTTTTTTGGGTGACTTTTTCTTCTTGTGCATATTTCGGAGTTTAACGGCGTCGGCGCGGAGCTTTCGGCTGATAAGTGCGTTCATCAGGCCTGTATTTCCGGAGCTGTTTGTTTCGGGCATAATTTCTTGGGGGACGATGCCGTATTTTTCGACGAGGTTGACGACGTTTTCCCAATAGCCGCCGTCGGGGATGGGCTTGCGAAGGATGAACTCCATTTCGCGGTCGAGGATGTCACGGTCTGCGAATTCGATGATGTTTTCGAGGAAGCAGTTTGCTTTTTCGAGCTTGTCCCAGAAAGCGAGGTAGTTCTGCGAGAACTCGAAGCTTTCGAGGTTGTGCTTTTGGATGACTATCGGCCGCAGGATGTTGAGCCCGGCAAAGAGCCAGCATCGCCCGCTCTTTTTCTGGTTGGTGATACCTTTTGTTTCAATTTTGTGGCTGAATATTTCGTTGTGCCGGCGCAATACGTCACGATTCAGAGCGAGACTGCTGATATCATTGTTCGTAATGGAATTGTACATCGCCCTGGTGTGGGCATCCATTTCAAACGAAGAATGAATTTTATCGATGATTTTAGTTGTCAGTGCACCTTCGCCGGCAAAAAGGGATGATACAGCAAAAACTATTACCAATTGCACGACGAAGGCTGTCTGTAATTTAGAACTGCGTTTCATAATTACTCCTCCTTTACTTGCGAAAAAGTTAAACTTTACAAATCAGGATTTGTTTTTAGCCGGCGGATTTTCTCAAGACTATCGACAAATTGTCCCTGGGCCTTGTCCAGATAGGCATTGACCTCATCGATATATCCATCGGCTGAGGCCGACCAGACACGGTTGAGATACCGTTCGCCGGCGGCAAAACAGCTCATCACATCGGCATAGGCGCCCAGGCCGTACGTATGTGCAATGCTCTGGCGGGTCTGGACAAATATATTCAGGTCCTCGACAAATAGTTCATCAATACGGTGACGGACATCGTAAGTGTTGATTGAGAGCTTTTCTTTATTTAGCCGGGTCATATTTTCAACAATTCGGCCCAGACTGGTTTCAATAGACTGGATGTTTGAAGTTAGCTTTCCTTCCGCTCGGCTTTCCTGTCGTTCTCCAAGGCGAACCAGCACAATACCCACTGCACCGGCAAGCAGGGCAGCTACAAAATAGCCCCATTGAACATTTTGTTCATCTACGACGGCTGCGAGCGAGCCGGCTAAGAAACCAACAGTTATTATTAGAAATCCAAGTTTTTTCATCATCTTGCCATATTTTGGTAAATGGTTATTGGTAATTTGTAATTATTATTCGCCATTTACTATTCACCATTTACCATTATTACTATTTGCCCATTGTTCCGGCGATAACAAAATACAAAGCAAAGCCGACTCCGACCAGAGCTTCTCCCACGATAAGGCCTGCAGCGACAGGGATTCCTACCTCTTCGCTGAATTGCGGTCCCTTTTTCCAGTCCACGAAAATCCGCAGCAGCGTTCCGATGCTGTAGGTCAGGACGATGGCAAATGGCAGATAGAACCCGAGGCCGACAAGGATGCCCAGCCCGCCTATGCCGCTGGCGCTGAGCACGGCGCCGAGGCCGGCACCGGCGATGTATTTATGCAGAGGGACATCTCCACCTAAGATACCCTGAATCGTGCTGGCTAAGGCCTGGCCCTGAGGTGCAGGCAGACGGTCACTGCCCAGGCCATAGGCCTTGTGAAGAACGAATATCAGTGCCATTATCAGGATAGGCCCGAGCCAGGTGGCTAAGAACTGGCCGATCTGTTGTTTTCGGGGCGAGGCGCCTACGAGATAGCCGGTCTTTAGGTCGAGCATCAGGTCGCACGCCTGTGCCATTGCGACACATGCGGCTGCGCCGACCATAATCGACGAGATAATCGATGCGGTATCGCCAAGCCCTTTGCTTATGACAATGAGTATAGTGACTGCGATAAGGGTCATTCCACTCAGCGGCGACCAGTTTGTTCGGCCAATACATTCAGATAAAATGACACCTGCAACCCAAATCCAGATGGTGCCGAGCAGGGCCATCAATCCTCCTCGAATGATGCCCATCTCCTTTACAGAGGTAATGGAAACGGCGAAAAGCAGAATCGTCGCACCGGCGATGCCGATATAAAGCAGATGAATCGGCATCTCGTCCTTCGACAGGGCAGTTTTCATTTTGGCGGCAGTTTGCATACTGCGAACGGCACTAACGATAAGCGGCAGGGCCAGGACGATGCCGGCCAAAGCGCCGCCGATGAGCATGCCAATACCTACGGGCCGGAACAAGCTCAATCTCATGTAATCGGGCATTGTCTGCTCAAGTGTTGCAAGTGTCTGGGGCGTGGGCAGAAGATTACTCGCTGCCAGAATCGGGGCTAAAATCCAATAGCAGACGAAACCTCCAATGACGAAGTAAAAACCTCCCCTGCCTGATATAAAGCCGACCCCGACAGTCATCAGAGAGATGTACCAGATGCCGTTCATATACTCGGGCATTCCAATCAGCTTGCCCAGGTTCCAATACTCGAATCCGCTGAGTCCCTTGATTTGGCTCATATACTGGCTAAAGAAATATATGATACCACTTAGAGCCAAACCCGAAAGCAGCAGCAGGGCTTTGTGGACACCGGCGCCGGGTGATTTCAGGATGGTGGCGACAGCTACGCCGCCGGGATAGGTTAGCCGTTCAAAGTCAATCATATGTTTGCGGAGCGGGATAATAAAGGCGATGCCCAAAATCCCGCCGGCAATGCACGCAAAGACCATCAGAACGGCATTGAAATTGGTTTGGCCGAGGATAAACAAAGCCGGGACGGTAAACATCATACCGGCTGAGGCCCCGTTGACCGAACTGGCGATGGTCTGGTTGATGTTGTTCTCGACGATACTGCTTCGGCCAAGGATGCCGCGCAGGATCCCAAAGCCCAAAATAGCAGCCAGTTCCGAGCCTTCGATAGAAAAACCAAGTATTAAACTGGCGTAGCCGATGCTCAAAGCAATGAGAATTCCCAGTCCGTAGCCTACCAGCACTGCGGTCAGTGTAAGCTCCGGATAAGGCCCTGTGCGGATGATTCTTTTTTCGCTGGCTTGGCTTTCTGCCATCAGTAACTATCCTTATCGAATGGTAAATGGTGAATGGTAATTACCGATAACAAATTACCAATTACCAATAACCAATCAATCTATTTGTGCAGCAGCATCGGCTCGGCCCGCTTAAGAAACTGTATCGGAACGCCCCAGGGGTCGCGCAGCATAGCTATTTCATCTCCTGCCGGAGTAATATTCACGTCACCTGCAACCGTCGCCCCGGCAGCAACCAGCTTATCGCAAATTGCCTTGACATCGTCAACCATAAAAGCGATGTGGAGGGACAGCGGGTCCATCGATGGATAATCCGGTACCGCATCCGGCGGATTATTGTAAAGCTCTAACATCATATTGCCGCCGGTATCGGAGATAAAACGCATGTTGGCCGGAGACGGGCCTTTCCTGATAATCTTCATCCCCAAATTCTCACAATACCACTTGGCCATACCCGCCGGGTCCTCGACATTGATTGCAACATGCTCGAGGCGTATTCGGTTCATACGCCCGGCAGAGGCAAAACCGCCATCCGTTGTTTTCGCTGACTCAGTGCCACAGCCCGCTAATATTAATGCCGTGAACACAAAAACCACCATTGGTAACCAGTTTACTATTGGTCTGCATATCATATTACAACTCCTTTCTGGCCGAGCCAAAATTAACGGAGAGGGCGGGATTCGAACCCGCGGTAGGGACAAGCCCTACACAGCCTTTCCAAGGCTGCTCGATAAGCCACTCCGACACCTCTCCAAAAGCACATACTCAGTTTGTGAAAGATTCTATGGAAAATCTGTAAAAAGACAAGTAGAAATAACAAAAAGGGCATTAAAAGCATTTATAATACTGACAATATAGCCTGGTTGTGCCTTGCAAATGCGATATCCTGATGTTCCTGTAAATAAAAATGAACCGCGTTGTAGTAGAGACAGACTAAGATAGATAGAGTGGATAGGCCGGTCGAACAACTTGTCGATGAAATATTGGCTCAGGGTGCTGCTATGTTTGGGGCTCTTATTGTAGCCAAACTAATACCTCAAATAATGGATTTAAGTATCTGGTGGTTCGTATTGTTATTGGTAATATGTGCAATAAGACCAGTGTACGTGTTTTTGCTAAAGGAATAGTATTTTTTCTTTTGGCTTTAGTTTATGTTTCAGAGTGTATAAAATACCTAAGAGCTCTATCCGGCGAACTCTGACTCGCTGAACACTCGCCAAAGTCGCTGATTTCGGATGTTAACTGAGATTTTGGATGTTAGTAAAGTCTTCTGCAAAATCGAGGTTAGGCATAACGTTTATTTTAGTATTATAAGGAGAAGCTATGAAAACAATTCGACAAATTGGCTCGTTAGCGTTTGTCGCGGGGCTGTTCACTGTAATCTTTGCCGGTGTGCCGTGGCACGTGTGCGCCGTCGAGGACCCAGTCGTGCCCTGGTGGCTGCGGATAGCTATTTTCTGCCTTCTGGGCGGTATCCTTGCGGTCCTGGTGACATTGGCCCTCGAACAAAGGACGGCCGGGACATCGGCAGAGACGCCACTGCCTGCTGACTCTGATAGCAAGGTTTTGTTGTTGAATTCCGATGCGGTACCCGGCCGCCAGACAAGTGAGATTCTCGGTCTCGTCCAGGGCCATACGGTATTTGCTATCTGGCTTGGCAAAGATTTGTCCGCCATCGTCAGGTTGATCCTCGGCGGCGAATTGACTGAATATACAGAGATGATGGGAAGAGCCCGGACAACAGCTACCAACAGGATGATGGCCCAGGCTGCACAGATGGGCGCCGATGCCATAATCAATGCTCGTTATATGACTACAAGTGTTGTGGGCAGTGCCGCCGAGCTTTTAGTTTACGGCACAGCCGTCAAGCTCAGCGATTAGATTCCCTTGCCGGATTGGCCTTTGGATTGCTCGCGGCTCTATGCTGTCAGAATCTATATTTATTGTTGTTCTTGTTCTCTTCACGTCGCCGAGCAAAGAATCCCTGTAGCTGCTCTCGGCATTGCTCTTCCAGAACGCCGCTTGTAACTTCGAGCTTATGGTTGAGTCTTTCATCTTGCACGATGTTGTATAGACTTTTGCACGCACCTGTTTTTGGGTCATCACATCCATAGACTAACCTATCTATTCTTGCCAGTACAAGTGCTCCGGCACACATTGGGCACGGCTCCAACGTAACGTACATCGTACAGCCGTTCAATCGCCAGCTTTCCAGAAACGCCGCCGCCTGCGTCAAGGCGATGATTTCTGCGTGGGCAGTCGGGTCTTTTAGTTGCTCTCGCTGATTATATGCCTTGCCGATTATCTGATTTTTATAAACGATAACCGCCCCGATGGGAACGTCACCGTTTTCCTCGGCTATTTTGGCAGCTTCAATAGCCACTCGCATAAAGCGCTCATCCACATCATTCAGTAAAGATTTGACAGCCTCATCGTTCATGGAGAGAAGAAAATAATCAATAGTCAATAGTCAATAAAAAATACCCCCAAGGGGAGTCGAACCCCTGTCTCCAGGATGAGAACCTGATATCCTAAGCCACTAGACGATGGGGGCAATAATCGTATCTCGTCGTTCGTATCTCGTATCTCGTTTTAGCAAGGGCGAAGCCCTTGGCGAGGCAATACGCATCACGCTTAACGAGATACGCGCAAATAGCGGCGGTTGGACTCGAACCAACGACCCTGGGCTTATGAATCCCATGCTCTAACCAGCTGAGCTACGCCGCCGATAATTTACAAGCATTTATAGAATAACAACTTCCAATATGTCCTGTCAATCAGATATACCCACCGAACAGAAAAAACTCTTGCGTTCAAAATCCTCGTCCTATAAGGTGCAGCAAAGATAATTGGCTTGAATTCCGGCTTCTCTGTTTTCGTGTTTTCGAGCGAAAAGACAAATCCCGCTTTAAGAGCTGCTCTATAATGAAGAGGATTATTTCTGTATCGCGCAGAACCGATATACCAGCTTTTTATGGTGATTGGTTTATGCACCGGCTAAAAGAAGGCTTCGCCGGCCTGGTCCATCCCTCGGCTCCCAACAAATATATCATACCACTAAGGCCTGAGAATGTCGTTTGTTTTGTCTTCTGGTCCAAAAACTTCAGTCCTTTCATCGAGAACTTGAAGATTATCGATGAATTAGATTACAAATTCTATTTTAACTATACCGTTACCGTCCTGCCGAGCGTCTTAGAAAGCAATGTAGAAAAACAATCAGCGATCGATGCCCTCAAGCAGCTTAGCAGAACGTACTCACCGCGACATATAAACTGGCGGTTCGATCCAATCATTCTTTCCGGCACTTATGACCGCAGTTTTTATATCAATGCCTTTGAAAAGCTTGCATCCGAATTTGCCGGATACGTGGAACGTTGTTATTTCAGCTTTGTAGTTGAATACAGCAAAGTAAGACGCAATTTTGAAGAGCTGGAAAGAAGAACAGGCCTGAAAATTACAAATTGCAGCCGGGATTCTAAGGTAGAATTAGCAAACGAATTAGCAGCTATCGCAGAGCGTTACGGAATCCGAATGTTCTCCTGCTGTGGCGATTATCTAATAAACGATAACATCAAAAAAGCCCATTGTATCGATGGTAGTATTATTGAGACCTTATTCTTTCCAGATGGCCTACAATGCAAACAAAAACCCACAAGAAAAGAATGCGGCTGTACTGAAAGCACGGACATTGGAACGTATGACACCTGTCCTCACGGCTGTGTGTACTGTTACGCCAATATGAACAAGCAACAAGCCCGCAGAGCTTTTAATAACCACGATAAAGAAAGCGCCTTTTTAGGCTACAGCAAATCCCAGTCGGACAGATGGCTTGATGAAATAAAATATTCGAGGCCCAAACACAATATCTTATTTTAACTTTTTTCGCCTTCGATTTCCTCAATGATTTCTATAAGTTTTTTAGCAGACAGATAACTGTAATACCAATTGCTCCATCGCCACTTTTGCTTTTGTTTGGCCGGTCTTTATAGCGTAGTCGGTTTCAGCTAACTGCTGTAGGTATTCGCCGATTTGTTTTAAGTCCA
>JAIVYN010000120.1:0-11358 GCA_048635425.1 Candidatus Aegiribacteria sp. | reverse complement strand
TGCTCATTGATTTTTATACTCTTATAGTATTTTTTTCTGGCAGGGGTTTTTTGTTGTTTAGCGGACGGAATACTTTTCTTAGAATCATCTTCTGAAGTTGTTAAGGTTGATTTTGATGATTTTGCTTTGATGTGCGGGAATTGGCTGGTTGACTGTTATGCTGAGCCGGTTGATGGGGCTTGTGTTGGGAAGGAATAGCGTGGAGCGTAGAGATTCCGCGTGTGCAAGCAAGTTGCACATCCTCGCTTTGTGATTATCACATCTTATGTCCAAGAATTGCCGTACTCCACTATATCACCGAGGGTATCTCCTCTATGCAGACCTATCCGGTAGTTTCCATCTTTATAGTTATAGTAATCATAGTGGTCTTTGTGGAAATGGTCGCTGTCCGGAGATATCCTCTGTACTTGAATATCCCAGTAGATCATAGGGTACCCATAACTATCACCATATAAGTTGTGTACAGCTATACCGTCTCTGAGAATTGCATTGAAATCGCTTGGCTTGAGGCTTGGCTCTTGATTATGTGGAACAAGGTAGTCTGCAAAAACAGTGAAGTTACCGTGCTTGTCATCAAAATGAATTGCACGTGGCCTAATAACTTCATCTTCCCCAGTCGGCGATATTTTCTCAAGTATGGTGATTATGCATTCACATTCCTTGAGGCCAGGGTGACTCCCTGCAATACGGCTACTCAGATGAAGAAAGTAGTCTTTGTAGTGTGCTGTCCATAGGCTGGGGTCTCCTCGATTGTACAATCTCCAAGGAGTAGAACTGAATGACTTAGGAAAGAAGATATGTCCAAGAGCAAATAGATGAGGTTCATTCATGCGTTTTTCTATGTCTACGCTGTCCCAAAATTTAGTCAATAGCTGATTATCAGGTTGGGCAGTGATTTCTTTCAGTTTAGTGATCAGGGAGGAGCTTGGTTGGGTGGAGCAAGCAAGGAGATAAGCCTGCGCACCCACTTGGCGACAATCGCCAACTACATCGCCAACATCTGTCCGGCCAACTGATCTTCTAGAATGTGCGAAGTGTTTGCATTGAACAAGCCACTTGCGTTCAAAATCTCCGAGTGGTCCTTGAAGTATCTCTGTCGCTATGATATCTCTCCCTTGATCAGGGCCTTTCCCCGACCATTGTGGATGAAGGTCATAGAAGAGCAACATTTCACGAATCAACTGCTCAAATGCATTACCGTCCTCAGGAAGTTCCTTGAAATCAATCATTGTCTCATGCCTAAGATAAAATTATACCAGACCATGGAATGAATTTTAACCTATACAACATACTATATAAAACCTTCTATTTTCTCCTTACAAATTCTTTCTGTTACTTCATGCAGTTTCTGGACGCAGGGGGCGAGTTGTTCTACTTCATCCCATTCTAATTCCGCCAAATCTGCTAACGAATCTTTCATCTCTTTGGCTGTCCCCTTTACAATCATTACTTATCTGCCTAAAGGCAGTCTGGCTTAAGGCAGTTCATGGTGGCATTATATCCATTACCAGTAAAACCACAACGGTATATATTAGTAAACTGAAACGCAAGGTTAGGGCTAATCCTGCCCGTTGTTTGACGGTTGTTTTGTTCCTTTGTAGAGTTCATATTTCAGCAGACGGCACTCTATTTTGCCGTTGTAGAATACCATACGGCGAGAAGCTTTTAATCCAATTTTTGCAGCCAGCTCTTTATTGCCCATGAGTAGATAGCCTGTATAACCGGCGCATTTCTGTTTGAGAAAGTCGCCAATGCGTTTATACTCTTTTTCGAGCTGTTCAATTTCTCCCAGCCGCAACCCGTAATCCGGATTCATCACCACAATCCCCTTACCTTCCGGCACTTCGGTATCGGCGAAGTCACACACATCAAATTCTATCAAATGTTCGACTCCCGCCGTTCGCGCGTTCTGCCTGGCCGCTTCGATAGCTTGTTCATCTATATCCGTGGCGATAACACGTTTTCGCAGCCCGTCCCTGCATATATTCTTGCGAACACTATTTCGTATTTCCTGCCATATCTGCTCATCAAAAACTTTCACATGTTTAAAACCAAAATTGCTGCGCAGGCTGCCGGCCGGCTTGTTCATCGCTATAAGAGCAGATTCGATAGCAAGCGTACCACTGCCGCACATCGGCAGCACGATATCTTGTGAACCGTCATAGCCTGTCGCCATGATAATCCCGGCCGCCAACGATTCGCGAAGCGGTGCTTTGTGCGGCATCTTACGATAGTTACGATCAGAAAGTTTTACGCCGGAAGTATTAAGATATATCCACGCCCTGTGGTCCTTCCAGAAAAGATTGACGACGACCTTGTTTCTGTCCGGGCCGCTATCAGGCCTGGAGCCGGTCTTTTTGTATATGCGGTCGACGATTGCGTCTTTGACCTTGAGGCTCGGATACATGCTGTTGTTAATCGACCAGGTATCGACCCGCGAGAGTACGCATAGATATTCTTCAGGGGCGATGATATTTTCCCATGGCAGTTTGTTGATTTGTTTGTAGAGTGATTCGCTGCTGCCGCAACGAAACTCTTTTAGAAGATAAAGGACGTTATAAGCGGTTCGCAGACAGAAATTCAGTTTCATACAATCGATAAACGACCCGCGTGTGACAACACTTCCGAGGTGACTTCCGACTATCTCAAAGCCTAATCCTTCAAGTTCTGCCTGCAGATATTCTTTAAGCCCCGGCCCACAGGTAACTAATATATTTTTGCGCTCTTTAATATCCATCTAAATTATTTACGTTCAACTGCATCTTTTGTCAACACCAAATCGGTGGATTCTGTATCAACAGATTTAATTTGTGTTTCGTTGATGACGACATTTTGTGTATAATGCGAGAATTGCTCACTCTGACAATTTGAAAAAAGAAAGTAATTGTTTTTATACATGAAATTCACCGAACTTAACTTAAAGCCTCAGATATTAAAAGCCCTTAAGCAGCTCGGGTACAGGGAATTAACCCCGATACAGGAAGAAACATTTCCACACATTATAGCAGGCAAAGACATGATTGCCCTGGCAGAGACCGGTTCCGGAAAGACTGCTGCGTGTGGAATACCAATCGTCCAATCGGTTGACGCGGGCAAAAACCAGATACAGGCATTAGTCCTGGTACCCACACGTGAGCTTGCTCTACAATACGTAACTGCCATCTCAGATGTCGCCAAATTCACTCGTATCGCTCCCTTTGCAGTCTATGGCGGTTTTCCCATCGAAATCCAGAAAGCAAAGCTGTCCCATGGTGTAAATATCCTCATTGCCACTCCCGGCCGTCTTATCGATCTTCTCCGTAACAGCCCTTTGAACCTGTCGCAGGTTCAGACCTTTATACTTGACGAAGCGGACGAAATGCTGAATATGGGCTTTATCACTGATATCGAATTTATTATTTCATGCCTGATACATGAACACCAGACGCTGCTCTTTGCTGCGACAATGCCGAAAGAGATTAAACACCTGGCAAAAAAATACCTCAAGAATCCTGTCACTCTTGAACTCAATGTCGTTCAGGTAGCCCCCCTAAGTCTCTGCCACCAGTTCCAGCAGACCACCGGGCGCAAGAAATTTGCCTCGCTGCTTCAATACATAAAGGACGCAAAGCCAACCCAGGCAATAATATTTTGTAAATCTCGAAGGAATTGCGAAAATCTGTTTGATAAATTAAAAAAGGAAATTAATTCAGTCGATATGATACATGGCGGCATGGAACAGTCGAGGCGGTCGTCACTTTACAATCGATTTAAGAAAAAGCAGATCAAAACAATTGTCGCCACCGGTATTGCAAGCCGAGGTCTCGATTTTAGCCATGTAACCCATGTGATTAATTATGATTTTCCTGACAGCCCGCTGGCATATACGCATCGTTCCGGCCGAACCGCCAGAATGGGAAGAAAAGGCACTGCCGTTACATTCTTCAGCACACATGATTTGCATACATTAAAAACAATTATAAAAAATAACAATATTGACCCCGTCTTCTTATCTGCCGATCCCCAACTGGATAATATCAGAAAGCCAAAAAATAGAGGCCGCCGATTCAATACCAGCCGCAAAAGGCAGTTAAAAGAAACGGATAGACGGCGTCACAGACGCAAAACTCCTCGGTAATATACGAGATGGACACGAAATATATACGAAATTTTTCGATTATAGCACATATTGACCACGGCAAGAGCACGCTGGCCGACCGTATGCTTGAGTTGACCGGCACGATTTCTGACCGTCAAAAGGCTGAACAGCTTCTTGACAATATGGATATTGAGCGTGAACGTGGAATAACCATCAAGGCTTCAGCGGTAACGATGGATTATCAGTACGAAGGTAAAACCTATATGCTGAACCTGATCGATACGCCCGGACATGTTGATTTTCATTATGAGGTTTCACGGGCATTGGCTGCATGTGAGGGCGGTCTTCTCGTGGTTGATGCCAGCCAGGGCGTTGAGGCGCAGACTGTGGCAAATACTTATCTGGCGATCGAAAATAATGTTGAACTTTTAAGTGTAATCAACAAGGTTGATTTGCCCGCAGCGGATACGGATTTGGCAGCCGAAGAGATAAATCATATTATCGGGGTCGGTGCTAATGAATGTTTCAAGGTAAGCGCAAAAAGCGGATTGGGTGTTGAAGAGCTGCTTGAAGCAATCGTGACATTTCTTCCTGCGCCGGAGGATAAAAGCGATCAGCCGACCGCAGCGATGATTTTTGATAGCCATTGCGACCAGTACAGAGGAGTAATATGTTATGTTAGAGTTTTTGCCGGCTCATTGAAGGTAAAGCAAAAGGTCAGCTTTATGCGAAGCGGCAGAACTTATATTATTACCGAGCTGGGAAAATTCAAACCTGAGATGACCGCTGTTGACGAACTTGGCACCGGAGAGGTTGGTTATGTTATCGCAAATATTCGCGAGCTGGCGGATGTGACGATAGGTGACACAATTACAGATTATGCTAAGCCGGCTTCGGAGGCACTGCCGGGCTATAAACCACCAATACAAATGGTTTTTTCAGATTTTTATCCTGGTAATAATACGGATTATTCAAAGCTGAGGGACGCTTTTGATAAGCTTGCTCTTAACGATGCAAGTTTTTCATTCAGCCCTCAGAATTCGCCTGCGCTTGGTTTCGGTTTTCGTTGCGGCTTTCTCGGCCTGCTGCATATGGAGATAGTTCAGGAACGCCTGGAACGTGAGAATGATATAGAGGTTGTTCAGACGGCGCCAACGGTTAGTTATGAGGTGGTGACGAAGGATGGAGCTGTTAAGAGGATAGAATCGCCTGGCCAATTGCCTGATCCGAGTCATATCGAAGAGCTCCGCGAGCCTTTTGTTCGTCTTGAAATAATAACCGGGACCGATTCGATCGGCGGGATTATGAAGCTGGCGGATTCCAGACGGTGTAAGCTGGTGAAGACCGATTATCTAAGTAGCACCAGGGTGATGCTTGAGTATAACGCTCCGCTTGCTGAGATCGTGTATGATTTTTATGATCTTCTCAAGGGTATCAGTCGCGGCTATGCAACGATGGATTATGAGTTTACAGGCTTTCGGTCCGGCGATCTTGTTAAGATCGATATTCTTGTGAATAAGGTTGCAGTCGATGCCTTGAGTTTGATCGTCCATCGCAGTAAAGCAGAGGCTCGAGGCCGAAAGCTGATCATAAAGCTGCGAAGAGCAATTCCACGGCATCAGTTTGAAATTCCTCTGCAGGTTGCTATTGGCGGAAAAATCATCGCAAGAGAAACCATCAAAGGTTTTCGCAAAGACGTAACGCAAAAGCTCTATGGCGGAGATGTAACGCGTAAGATGAAGCTGCTTAAAAAACAAAAAGAAGGTAAAAAGCGTATGAAAAGCGTTGGCAACGTTCAGATACCGCAGGAAGCATTTATGACAATCCTCGATACAAGCGAATAGCAAGTACCTGATCAGGATTTGTCTATTTTAGTTAGAACCCTGGACCAAATCCAGACCCATTTTTTAGCTTAAAATCACAGTTTCGACCTTGACAACGAGGATGCAGAGGAAGAAGAACGGTATTGTCCAGAGACTTTGAGAGCAAGGTCGTTGTCCCTCCGAAAAACTCTATCCTGACGGGAAGTTGAAGTAATGACTAATGAAGGTTCTGATTTGCTGACCACACCAACTGCACCGAGTGGATGGACAAGATCTTCCCATTTGTCCAGAGACTTTGAAAGCACAACCCATAGTAGGCGAAAACTTGCAGTAAATCTTGGCCGCCGGCGCTTCCTCTGCCCGATCTGGTGCTTACAAACGGCGAGCTGGCTCTCCACTGCCAGCAGCTTGGCAGCCAGTACTGCCTTGGGGCAGAAGATGGCCCACAGAAAAATCAGGGCATATCCCAAGGTCTCGCGGACACAACAGAGTAGAGTACGAAGGTTTGTTAGAAGGTTTCCTATGGTATTCATACCGCTAAGATATTACAATTAGTTGCACGAAGCAAGTTTACGTAAATTCTTTAATGACAAGGTGGACGAGGTTATTCGGGTGGACAGGCGTTTTAGGGAGACGGATGACACAAAGCGAGAAGCCACAAGTTGGATTTAAGAGTTGATTTGAGATTGGTAACAGCCAATTAACGCAGAGTGAAGATCGTAATTTCTGGTCTTACGTTCAAGCGTGCTCTGCCAACCCGGCCAAGTCCGCGGTTTACGTACAGCTTATGACCTTCAACCTCATACATGCCCGCGTGAAAACATCTGTCCCTGATTGTCCATGGGCGGCCAGCCGAGAATCCCGCTTTTCTTCCATGCGTGTGTCCGCTCAGCGAAGGCCTCTTGTGGCCAAAAGTCGCCGATTCTCAAATCGCCTAATCCCACGAACCAGAGCGGATGGCCATTAATTTTCAAGACGGTTGATTCATTCCGCAAAACAGTGATTCTGCTGGCCTCCATGCCCTGTATCAGCCGACGCAGCAATTGCTCCCGCCTGCGGCTCGGTAGGCTGCGAATACCATAATCGTGATTACCCAAGCAAGCATAGGTGCCAAATCGGCTTTCGATGTTGCCAAGGTGTTTTTACTCCCATAGAATCCACGGTATGGAAAAGGCCGAAATCAAGAAAAACGGCTGGGTTGCATGGTCAGAAGAGCCGACACACGGATTTTCAGAGTGGCTACGCCCTCCTAATTTTTTTCAAATAACTCTTGTCTTTCTTAAGACCTAACTTGCTTGCCTTGCCCTGTGCTGACTTTTGACTCCGCCCCAGTTCGTCAGCGACCTGTCTAGTGCTTCTGTTTTTAAAGATCTGCTTTAGCTTTTTAACTTCCTGTTTTGACCACGGGTTTCTGGCTGGTTTTTTCTTAGCCATAAGCAACTCCTTTCAAGAACAAAACGTTGCAACAATAAACTTCCACGCAAGGATGTTATCAAAGACGATTCTTATAATCAACCCTTTTTTTTATTACAGCCAATCACTTAGCCTCTTTTCTGCTTTGACGCCATAATGGCTAAAGCCACCGCATCAAACATGTTCTGATGGAACCGCTCGACAGACCACACCACGATGATAATACTCGATAACTTCTTCATTACCGACCTTGATTTTACGCTCCAGACACCCATCATTATCTGGGTCGTAGGTTCATAGCGGGGGCGCGTAGGTTGAATCTGTTAATATCTTGAAAGACAGGTCATAACAGATTCGCTTGCATCTTGGGCTTATTCTCGGTATAATCTGCCAATGAAGAAATACGAGCATGCGTTAGCTTTGTACCCTTATTTCGGCCATTCCACCCCAGACCACTACGTGCTTAAACTCAGCCGATATGTTCATTTGAATCCAATTTTTATTAAAGCATACAACTCCTGAAAATCGGTAGTAGCGCGGCAGTGAGTAAGCAATTGAAGAAACTGTCCGAGTCCTTAGAAACATATAGCTCAGCAAAGAAATTACATGGTGCAATTCAAAAACAACTCAAGGGAATTCAAACTAAGGCATAAGCTGAGCTCTGACCCTATTTGCCCTCATATGGAGTCATCCATCATTTCCGACTGCACCCAACTGTTGCTCAATTTCATCCATTGTCGCTACAAGGCATTGCTCGCTCGACGACGGGAACCCACGGAGACGAGGGAATACCATCGCCTTACAATGCGACAACGGGATTCGTATCACAAGAAAGCACTGAGTGGCTTGATTGCCAGTTTCGATTCGACAAACATTCTCGTCGCCCCCACCTCGCTGTCTCGTTCCATCCGAAAACACCATCGTCTGGTTTTGAAGGCCACTTGCTCGTTGCGAGGTCATCTGATTGGGCTTCCTCCGATTGAAGCCGACGATCCCGACAATGGCTCTTCTCGGTCACTGACGCCGATCTTGTTCAGCAATGCCAACATGGTTAGGGAAGCCAACAAATTGGTTGCATGTGTATACGCTCTCCTGATTCTGGATCAGGTTCCTAACTCCGTCCGTCGTGCGAAGATTGTCTATGGTGACGGGTTCGATGTCCGGTACGTCGTGCTCCGAGGAAAGAACGGGGCGACACGACTCGCAACTGAGGCCCGGCACGTTTTGGATGAATTCTTCAAATTCCTGGGCGACGATTCCCCGCCGCCGACTCTGCGACTGAATCGCCACTGCGATGCCTGTGAATTTCGACAAAGATGTCGTGAGGAAGCGCAACAACGAGACGACATCTCCTTGCTTTCAGCGCTTTCCGCTCGAGAAGTCACACATTGGAAAAATAAGGGCGTACTCACTTCCATCCAGCTTGCCCACACGTTTCAGCCAAGGCGATATTGCCGTCCGAACTACACGCCAAGGCAGCACTCACAAGCCCTTCAAGCTCTTGCCGTGCAACAGCAGACCGTGTTTATCAGAAAGACGCCAACTCTACGCAACGCAGCGGTTCAGATTTATCTTGACGTCGAGGGAGTTCCAGACGACAGCCAGTTCTACCTGATCGGCATGATCCGAGAGAATTCAGACGATCAATCTGTGAGCCAACTGTGGGGCAGTTCCGAGGACGAGAAGGCGATTTGGCAAGCCTTCACCAAGAAGATAGAGACGTTTCCCGATGAGTTTGTGGTTTTTCATTTCGGCTCGTATGAATGCAGGTTCATTGAAACCATGCTGAAACGACATGGAACTTGCGGATCCGAACGGGTCCGGCGGCTGAATGAGCGGATGTGTGATATTCATGATGCGATTCGGACCAAAGTGTTCTTTCCAGCCTACTCGAACCGGCTGAAGGATATTGCGGGAAGTCTCGGATTCCGTTGGTCGGGGCCGATCATGACCGGAATCGAATCCATTACATGGAGGAAGCAATGGGAGGCCACCCGTCATGATCGATTCAAGGACGACCTGCTTCGCTACAACCAAGAAGACTGTGAAGCCCTCAAGACCGTCGTGCGGTACTTGCAATGCTTGGAGACCGACCGGAATGGGTCTTCTGTCAACGTCGAGGACGCATCGAACGTTGACTCACATTCGAATCACCAGTTCGGCACGGCGTCTTTCGCCATCCCCGAAATGCGTGGCTTAACGAAGCGTGCATACTTCAACTACCAACGAGATCGCATTTTCGCTCGGATAAATCCAAATGTTAGACGTAGCATTCGCCGAAGGACGAGGAGAAAGGTCACTGTCCGTGTGAACAAACGAGTAATCTGTGAGGCACCTCAGGCTTGTCCGACATGTGAATACGAGAAACTCAGGCTTTACGAAACAAGCGTGTTCAGCAAGCGTGTCACTGACTTGCGATTCTCCGAAAATGGCGTCAGGCGTTGGGTTACGGAGTACACAACCCAGCGGTGGATGTGCCCAAGTTGTCGAATATCATTCTACTCTCCAGAGTATCCGATAGGAGGCCGACACTTTGGACACGGAATTGCATCTTGGGTCGTCCACCAGTTAGTTGCGGCTCGCCAATCCCATCAACTGTTGGTGGACAATCTCAATGACCTGTTCGGTGTTAGCTTCAGAGTTGGCGTTGCCAAAGCGTCCATGCGGGAGCTTTCATGTAAGACCGAAAGGACGGAGCAACTTCTGGTAAGCAGGTTGCGTCAAGGTAATGTGATATTCGCCGACGAAACCAAAGTAAAGGTCAGGGGCGGAACCGGCTACGTATGGGCATTTTCTGGAATCGAAGAAGTCGTCTACCGCTTCACCGAGACACGTGATGCTGCGATTCTCAAAGAATTTCTCGACGGATTTCAGGGAGTCATTGTTTCTGACTTCTACAGCGGTTACGATTCTGCCCCATGTGAGCAGCAGAAGTGTCTCGTCCACTTGATTCGTGATATCAACGACGACCTTTTGAAAGAACCGTTTAACGAAGAACTCAAAGAGTTGGCCAGTCGGTTCACGGAATTACTCAAAGCCATTGTTGATGACATCGACAAGTTTGGGCTAAAACGACGGCACCTCAACAAGTTCATCAGACCGGCTTCTCAATTTGAAAAATGGGTGTTGTCTCAGGAGTTTCGTACGAAGTCAGCACAGCGATATCACAAGAGGATTCGGAAGTACGGCAAACGGCTGTTCACGTTTTTGTGTCACGATGGAGTACCGTGGAACAATAACATTGCAGAGAATGCAATCAAGCTCGTCGTATCTCGCCGGCGGTTATTTGGGGCTTCCTACTCGAAGGAGGGAATGCGAGACTACCTTAGATTTCTCAGTTTCTTCCAGACGCTCCGTCGTAAGGGGGGGAGCCTGCTGCGTTTTCTTCTGTCGAAGGAGACCGATTTGTTCAGGTTCTTGGGCGAGTAGACACGCTAATGCAATGTTCCGAGAGAACATAGTGTGGTTGTCAAGGGCCAATGGGACCGTCATGACATCTGATCTATTCTATTGTAATACAAGCATTTACCTCCCTGGACTTCTCAGTCGCAATTTCGTCCGTTTCCGCAGGTGACCCATTTCTGACGGGTCACCAGTGCAGAAAGCCACTACGGCACTCTTCACGGGACATAGAGATAAGACTATATTTGAAAAGAAGTTACATCATTTGTGTTAGGGCTCATAACGGGGAGGTCGTAGGTTCGAAACGCGCCCCCGCTATGAACCCACGACCCCAAAATCCAGACCCATTTTTCAGCTCAAAATCGCAGTTTCTTGAGGTCGTGCTTGAGCTAAAAGGAATTAGCTCATCTCTTCAAGGTGGCGAAAAGCGCTGAAAAGGGAGCCCGGAAAAGCGCCCAAATGGGGGCCACCTGGATTATAAATAATAGCGTCTGAGCCACGTAGCAACGCTTTTGCTCCAGCCAAATCTCCCATCTGGGCGGCTACATGGATGGAAGAGATAGTAGCGCCCTTGGCCAAAAGCAGTTGCTGCCGAAAGAGCCTCGCGATAACGCTCAACAGTCCCTGGGATCACCAGCCAAG
>JAIVYN010000119.1:0-11426 GCA_048635425.1 Candidatus Aegiribacteria sp. | reverse complement strand
CGATGGCAAAGGACTGCAGAAACATTTTGACCTTGCCGGATATGGTTGCGGCAAAGTTGACGCCGCGGGCCTCAGCAATGTGGCGTAGTGTTGTTACATAGGCTTCTCTTGCGATTAAAATGCCAGCTACCGACCACTGAATAGCCGCCAGCGTCACGGTGCCGAGCCCAAAAAGCTTCGGCTCACCGATTATTGCAAAACAAATAAATGCACCGCAGACCAGAATTTTGTCCGCAAGCGGGTCCAACATTCGGCCGAATTTGCTGGTAACGTTGAACCTGCGAGCTGCTATACCGTCAACGATATCGGTCAGGCCGGCAATAACAAACAGGATGAAGGCGATGTCGAGAAAACCAGGAAACGGCACTTCACCATTGGCGTAATATGGCGGGGCCAAAAGAATCATAACCAGAAAGACGATGGTTAAAACAAGCCGACCAAAAGTCAAAATATTCGGGATAAACCTTAGCATAACCGAGAGTTTACTCTGTAAGAAATTCCATCTCAAGCAATAATATTACCTAAAAGAGAAAATTTCTAACGGGGCGATATAACTCAATACTAAATTTGTTCAACGAGCAAATCGTAGTCTTTTGTACCAACGACTTTCGTATTGATAAACTGTCCGAGCTTTGCCGAGCACTTCTCCGTAGGGAGTCCCCGGGACTTTATGATACAAGCACTGTCGATATCGGGTGCCTGGGCGTAAAACCGTCCCCGGGCGAGTCCCTTACTATCAATCGAATCAACCAGACAGGTTAGTTTGCTGCCGATTCTGTTTTTGTTTTTGGCAAATGCGATTTTCTGCTGGTTGAGCATCAGCTTTTGGAGGCGCTGCTGTTTTACCTTTTCAGGGACCTGGCCGGGCATTTGGGCTGCGGCGGTGCCGGATTCGGCATAGAACTTAAAGCAGCCTAAGGCGTCGAATTGGGCCCATTTGACAAAATTTAGAAGCTCGGCGAAGTGCCGGTCGCTCTCGCCGGGAAAGCCGACTATTATTGTTGTCCGCAGCGCGATGTCCGGCATAGCGCAGCGCAGCTTCTCAATTAGTCCTTTGAGCTGGTCTTTGGTATCAGGTCGATGCATGGCCTTGAGGATTTTATTATTTACGTGCTGGATTGGGATGTCGAGATAGTGAACGACTTTTTCGCTCTCTGCGATGGTTTCGATGAGTTTATCGTCAATTCCCGCCGGATATAGATACATCAACCGAATCCACGACAAACCGGCAATCTTTTCGAACTCTCTGACAAGGCCGGCCAGACCGTTTCTGATTTTCAAATCTCGGCCGTAGTATGTGCTGTCCTGAGCGATAATAATTAATTCGACCGCACCGGCCGAAACCAATTCAGCCGCCTCGGCCAGGACAAGCTCCCGAGGTTTGCTGCGGAAACGGCCTCTGATTACCGGTATCGTGCAGAATGAGCAGCGGTGATTACAACCCTCGCTGATTCGCAGATACGCCCAATGGCCCGGTGTAATAAGTAACCTGGCTCTGTCGTCATGGATTATGCCTCTCTGCTGATCCAGATAAGTAGCTGGCTGTCCGCAAGAAAGAGTTTTTTTGATTATCCGGGCGATGTTATCTCGCTGACCGAGACCGACAACTGCATCAATGCCATCGACCTGGCCAAAAAGTTGCTGACCTTCTCTTTCCGGAAGACAGCCTGCAACAATCACTTTTTTAACGGGGCCACTGCACTTTCTGTCCACAGCGTGCTTTATTGCTTCGAGTGATTCAGCTTTGGCCGGGGCAATAAAGCCGCAGGTATTGATGACAATGACGTCGGCATTATCAGGCTCGGCGGTTATCATAAAGCCGGCCTGAGCGATTTCCGCCAACATCCTTTCGCTATCGACCACATTTTTCGGACAGCCTAACGCTATAAAACCAACTGTAATTTTCTGCTTTTTTCTTGCCATAACTCCCTCAAAAATAGCAGAAAAACGTGGTTTAGTCTAATTTTTAATTTTGGATAAGCTCAGAACAAGAAATTATTTTTTACTCATTCTTTCAGAATATACTTGACGATAAAGGAAATATGCGGTATAATGCCGCAAATTGCCGTCTATACCTGGGTAAGAGGTGCATAGAATTATGACAAACACTGTTCGTCGGGCCCGGGATTACAATGACGGGTACAGAATTATGACAAGCAGCGGCCAAAATGTTAACCGCAGTCAATGGCTAATCGCGGGTGTGACTGTAGCGGTTTTGTTGTTGGTTGGAGGATGTGGGGACTTTCTTGGCGGAAAAACCACCAGCCTTCAGTCGCAAAGCATCATCCGTGATTTGAGCAAAATTGAGCCCGTATCCGACCCAAACATCGCTGTCCCCGAGATATACAAAGAACCACCCAAGATTATCGAGCAAATTGTCGGCGGCGAGTCGGAGTTCAAACTATTCTACTTTTGCATGTACCATACCTCAGACGGGTTAAGAGATATTGTCCACGCACAGTTTGCGACGAAACTCTTCGACAAAAAAGGCAAAGAAACAAAATTAGTGGACTACACCGTCAGCAGTAATCCTGCAACCAACCAGCTGATAGTAAGATGCCCGACAAGGGAGGATGCCACTGCGGTACTCGAATTGCTGGAAATGATCGATGTGCCACCCATTCAGGTTAAAATTGATTGCCTTATTTCCGAGGTTTATGCAGATTTGACATTGGACTGGGAAACCACTTTAGAAATTGAAAATCTATTCGGTGAGAATATCAGGGCGGGAAGTTCAGCCCAGCCTTTCGGAACGGGCATTACTGAGCTCGTAGAAGAAGGCTCTGTGCTGCCCGCATTTCCCGGGGCCTCGCTCAGGGACCTCGCGCGTACCCAAATGGGTCTTCAGATCGGATATTTGAGCAATAGTGAGCGCTTCCTGGCTATGGTGGACCTGCTGGAGTCAAAGGGTTACCTGAAAATCCTGATGAACCCCACGCTTGAGGTCATCAACGGCAAAACAGCAAAAATCTCGGCAAGTCAGCACGTACCGCTGCAAAGGATAACTAAGACCATACCCGGTACGGGTGCGACCACTGTTATTGTAACTGAAACAGAATATGTGGATGTAGTTGACTCGCTTGAAATCACACCCCACGTTTTTGCGGACGGCTACATCGGCCTGGAAACAAGCATCCTTCTCGGGTCGAAATTGACCCCCGAAGGTGTAAAGCAGCTTCCCATCGTTACCAAGAAGGAAATCGAAAATAAAGAAAACCGCATCAGAAAGGGTGAAAGTCTGATAATAGGAGGGATAAGAAAGACCGAGAAGCGCGACGTCGCCCGCGGCGTCCCGTTCCTGAAAGACATACCTTTGCTCGGCCTTCTGTTCTCCGGCAGAGATTTTGAAGAGCGAGTTGTAGAGACCATATTCATATTGACTCCGACCATCTCCACCGGCGGCATACCAAATAAAGAAATGGTCGAAAAGGTCAGAAGAAAACATAGAACGCCTACCTCTGATGGCCTGGACGAAATTATTGCGGACCCCTTTGGAATCGAGGCTGGTGAAAAAGCGCGCCAGCTCGAAGCCTCGGAGGCTGAACGAATACGCTTAGATGCCGAGGCAGAAAAAGCGCAGAGCCGATACGTCCTTAGAGAAGCCGAAGAACGAGCCAAAAGAGCAGAAGCAGAACTAAACAGGGTAAAAGCTGAAGCCGAGGCAAAGGTCAAGGCCGCCGAAGAGGCCGTCGAAAAGGCCAAAGAAGAGGCCGAAAGAGCAAAGAAAGAAGAAGAGAAGTAAAGGCCGAAGAAGATAACGACGAATCTGAAGCTTAACAAGGCTTAAACAAATAAGACAAATGAGATATTCCGCCGTACTATGTCATCATGCCGCTGTTGTTATTTCGAGGTCACTGGTATCATATCCGGATGCCATTATTAGGATTTGATTTTTTAGGAAAGGGAGAAACTATGGATAATTTTGACAGCGCTAATCTTGGGGGCCAAAACCTCAACGAACCCATTCCGCTTGATAACCCGATTCCTTTTGATAGTGCCGGTGCAGGTGGAGCTGGTGTTTCACATTCGCCCCTGGATTTAGGCGGCAGCAGCCCTGTGGAGGCGCCGAAGATTGAGGTTCCCAAGCCTGTTACGTTAAAGCCAGCCGAACAAGTAGTTTCCACCGAGCGAATCACGGGCGTAAAAACCTTCTTTACAAAACTGCACCCGGGCGCTATAAATTTTCTTGATGAGCAAATCACCAAATGGCTGGCAGAAAACCCGGATGTTGCGATAAAACGAACAAACATCATTACAGGCCAGATCCAGGCCAAAAAGACCGAGCCTAATATTATAATTAGCATCTGGTATTAAGAAACCATCTCAAAATTCTCACGGGTACGTGCCATGATTGCAGGTGGGGATGTGGGGTCTTTGTCTGCATTTTTCAGCGAATAAAGCTTTTGCTCGTGCCGTCATTACCGCCGAAGCGTCAATCAACGCCTCTAAACAACCAGCACTTTAGCTATACACGCGAAATAAATAAATTGTTATCCGACAATATGAAAGTGTCATCCGCCTGAGGCAGACCGGAAAATTTCGCCCACACCCGGTAAAAATTCTTGGCATAAATTCTTGACATACTGTAGGATTTACATTAGTTTTCTTTGTTTATCCGTTAGTATGTAGCAAATGAGACCTGGTTTTGTAGATTATTTGGAGGTTTTTTGTGGCTAAAGAGCTGACTCGGAAATTAATTAACGCAGGGGTGCATTTTGGTCACGGCGTGAGCCGATGGAATCCAAAAATGGCCCCATTTATTTTTGCAAAGCGCGGCAATATTCATATTATTGATGTCAAAAAAACCTTAAAGGGGTTACTGATTGCCAAAAAGCTTCTTGCTGAGGTGGTCTCCACCGGCAAGGACGCTGTTTTTGTGGGCACAAAGCGTCAGGCCCAAAAAGCGGTTGAGGCTGTCGCCGAGAAGTGCGGAATGCACTATGTTTCCCAGCGATGGCTTGGGGGAATGCTTACAAACTTCAGAACGATACGCTCCCGATTGCAGAGGCTGGAGCAGCTGGAATCTATGACCGAAGATGGAACGCTTGACAGTGAGAGCAAAAAGCAGGCATCGAGACTCAAACGCGAGATGCGAAAGATAAAAGCTAATCTCCAAGGCGTTCGGAACATGTCTCGTTTGCCGGGTGCCGTGGTCGTGGTCGATGCTAAAAAGGAGTATCTTGCTCTGCGGGAGGCCCGGAAGCTGGGTATCGTAACAGTAGGACTCCTCGATACCGATTCGGACCCCGATACCGTGGACGTGGTCATCCCAGCCAATGACGATTCCATCAGAGCGATTGAATTGATACTCAACGAGCTGTCCGATGCGGTGGCGATTGGAAAAACAATGGTTACTGCCCGTCAGGAACCGTCACAACGGCCCAGGCGCACCCGCTCAAGAAGGCCGATTCTGGCCCGCGCCAGCGAAGCCAAACCACAGACAGTGCCCATTGTTGAGCAAAAACCAACACAAAATACAGACGCGGCCTTACAACAAAGCCAAACCGAGCAGCAGGACTCGAACCAGTCCTGAGAAGATAAATTCGAAACTCGAATGGTTAATTGGTGAGTAGTTAATTGGTTAATTGGTGAGTAGTTAATTGGTTAATTGGTCAGTTAGGACACTCAGAACTCACTACTCACCAGGTAGCGAGTTATCATTTCGTGCTTCGTATTTACATAATATATACATTACAAGAATAGGAGTTTAAAATATGGTGGATATTTCAGCAGCAATGGTGATGAAACTTAGGAAAATGACCGGACAGGGAATGATGGATTGCAAAAGAGCGCTTCAGGAAGCCAACGGCGATATCGAGCAGGCTACGGACATACTTAGAAAAAAAGGTCTTGCGACTTTATCCAAACGCGCCGAGCGAGAAACATCCGAAGGCCTGGTGGTGTGCAAAAGCAGCGCCGACGGCAAAACGGCTGCTATCGCGACGCTTTGCTGCGAAACTGATTTTGTGGCCAAAAACGATGATTTTGTCGCGATGGCACAAACTCTGGCTGACTACGCCCAGGCTTGCTCAGCCGAGAAGGGCACAGAGAATATCCTTGAGACCACTGTTGACGGCAAAAAATTCAGTGACATTCTGACCGAGACAGTAAGTAGGACAGGCGAAAAAACACAGGTGGGAGATTACGCAAAATACAAGCTCGACGGCCCGGGGCTTATTGGCACGTACATCCACTTCAATGAAAAAGTTGGCACAATGGTCCAGATTGAGACCAGCGATGAAAGCACGGCAGCCGCAGATGTGCTAAAGCAGACAGCCTCCGATATAGCAATGCACATCACTGCCACCAAGCCCCTGGCGTTGGATAAAGACGATATCGCTCCTGAAACGATTGAACGGGAAAAGGCCATATTCGCCGAGCAGGTCAAAAACAAGCCAGCCAACATCATAGATAAAATCGTCGAAGGCAAGATGAGGAAATTTTTTGCTGAGAATTGCCTTCTCGACCAGCCGTTCGTCAAAGACGACAGCAAATCCGTTGCCCAGGTCCTCGCCGATGCCGCCAAACAGGCCGGCGGCGAGGCAAAAATAAAGAGATTCGTAAGATTTGAGGTCGGGTAGCAATTATAGTTTTAAGTTTTTAGTGTTGAGTTTTGAGTTAACTCACAATTAAAAACCCAAAACTAAAAACTAATTAGTTCTTGTTGCGGAAACAGTATTTGTCATTCCCGCGAAAGCGAGAATCCAGCTTTTTCGCTCTGGACCCCTGCTTTCGCAGGGGTGACATCATTGGTTGTTGTTTTCCACAACAGAAACTAATTAGTTGTTTAAGACTTTCGAAAGAAAATGATGGCAGAGAGCAAATATAATCGCATATTGCTGAAGCTTTCGGGCCAGAGTTTTTGCAAGCCCGGGGAATTCGGTATCGACGGCCCTGCGCTTGAGTCGATTGCTAAAAGGATAGCAGAAATATGCAAACTCGGCCCGCAGGTCGCCGTTGTGGTTGGCGCAGGCAATTTTCTGCGTGGAGAAAGTTTCTCACAGGTCAGCCATATACCCCGAAACACGGCCGATTATATGGGGATGTTAGCCACTATTATTAATGCCTGTGCGCTGCAGGAGACGCTTGAGAAGCTTGGCCAGCCAACGAGGGTCCTCAGCGCGATTGAGGTCCCCGCGATGTGCGAGCGTTTTATTCGCAGAAGGGCCCTTCGGCACCTTGAGCGAGGAAGGGTTGTGATATTGGCCGGTGGAACTGGAAATCCTTTTTTTACCACCGACACCTGTGCGGCCTTAAGGGTTTTGGAGCTCGATGCTAACCTGCTCATAAAAGCAACAAAGGTTGAAGGCGTTTACAGTGATGACCCCGAAAAGAATCCGGATGCTCAGCTTTTTGAAAAATTATCTTACGACCAGGTGCTGGCGAAAAAACTCAGAATAATGGACCATCCAGCAATAACTCTCTGCAGGGACAACAATATCCCGATTATTGTTTTGAATATTTTCGAGAAGGGCAACATAACGAAGGCCATTTGTGGCGAGCAAGTCGGCACCAAAATAGTGATGCGTGAATAGCGAAGCGTAATATCAAGCGAGGTTGAAGATGCCCGTTAAAGAAATACTCTCTGAGAGCGAATCCAAAATGAAAAAGGCAGTCGAAGTCCTCCAGGATGAGCTAAAAGCCGTTCGCAGCGGCATGGCTTCTACCGGACTGATTGAAAATATAAAGGCCGATTTCTACGGAACGCCCACACCATTGAAACAGATGGCAACGCTGGCGGCGCCACAGGTGGATATGATTGTGATTAAGCCGTTCGACCCTGCTTCGGTTAAGGATATCGAAAAGGCAATCAAAGCCAGCGACCTTAGCATAGCACCGATTGTGGACGGAAAAATAATCAGACTTAATGTCCCGTCACTTAGTGGGGAAAGAAGAAAGCAGCTTGTCCAGCAGGCCAAACAAACCGGCGAGCAGACAAAAGTCGGTATTCGCAACATCCGAAGGGAAGCCAACAAGCAGCTCGAAAAACAGCAGAAAGACAAACTTATCACCGAAGATGACCTGAAAAATGGCAAGAAGCATGTCGATGATATTACCAGGCAATACTCCGACAAGGTCGACGAGCTAATCAAAAGCAAATCAGACGAGATAATGCTTGACTGATTGTGCTAAAAAGCGCACAAGGCATAAGTGAAACGCATTGTGTTGTTATGCACCAACTTTATTTTTGGGGGTCAAGATGGTTAAGACGGAAAAGAAATCAAAGTCCAGGTCGCGGAAAAAAACCTCCACAAGAATACTCAAGCTGGTATTGCTGCTGATAGTCGTTTTGACTGTGCTGGTTTTCTTACTTGTACCTGCGTTCATTTCATCCAAGAGAGGCAATCGTTTAATATTAGGTAAAATCAACAATTCAATCGCCGGCCAAACGGATTTCGCCGACCTGTCTATGGGCTGGCTCAAAGGTGTCCGCATTGCGGATTTCAGCTTCAATGATAATGTGGGCCAAATTTCCGCCCAGATAAAGCAAATCACTACCAAGCCTCATTACGGCTCCATTGTAATGGGGAATTTGTCCTTCGGTGAAACGACAATTGACCAGCCTAAGATAAGCGTAAATCTCAAAGGTCAACCTGCGGCCGAGCAAGAGCCTGCCGGCAAACCCGAGCCGGTCTCCGTCAAAGCCGGCTATATCGCTCTGGTTATGGACGTTGCAATTAACGACGGCAACTTAAAGGTAACAGATTCGAAAGCCAGAACTGTTGAGCTTTCTGAGATAAACTCAAGGCTAAACTTACGAGAAGCCGGACGGCAAACAGATTTCGATATCGATCTGGTTGTAGTGGGACAAAAAGCTGAGCGGTCACCGATTCACGCAGCGGGCCAAATTAAACCGGGAACTGCAAAAAATGGCTGGACACTGAAAGGTACCACAGGCGATTTGGCCATCGAGGTCAATGACCTGGATCTCGAATCTTTAGGACCGATTTTTGAATTGGCTAAAATCGAAGTACAAGCCAAGGGTTCAGTTTCTGCTGACATAAACGCCGTAATTAAAGATGGTAACTTTGAAGATTTAAATGGCTCAATCAAAGCCAAGAACCTGGATATAACCGGCCCCGGACTAAAGGGCGACAAGCTGAAAACCGGTCTGTTGAATGTTGTTGTGAAACTTAAAAGTGAGCAGCAAATGATGAACATTGGAGAATTTCATTTCGATAGCGACTGGCTCGTTGCACAAGCCGGCGGAATGGTTCCCACCACGTTTAGGTCGTGGTCCGACTTTTTAACGTCCGAGTCGGATTACAGTTTAGACGCTGATTTTGAGCTTGATGTCGCTGCGATTTTCTCACAAATGCCGCACACATTTGGTATTAAAGAGGCAACAAAGGTAACTTCCGGCAAAATGAGCGGAAACATTCGGGCAAATCGCGGCAGTCTTATCGGCCAGGCAAATCTCACTGAATTGGCCGGCATCGTCGAGGACAAAAAGCTCGCTCTTTCCGAACCGGTTACCGCCAAAGTTCAAATTTCGGCCGACAATAATACAATAAGTTTCGATGAGCTTGATGTCTCAGCCGCGTTTGCAAAAATCAATGCCAGCGGCACACTTGAACAGCTCAAATACAATGGCTATGTTGATTTGGCAAAACTGCTATCGGAGTTAGGACAATTCGCAAATTTAGGTACGTACAAAATAGCCGGCGAGATTTTTGAGCAGGGGAAACTCTCTGTCGGTAAAAACAAGATAACGGGGGCCGGCTCTGCGCAGGTTAAAAAACTTAGCATAACTTCGACTGAAGGCGTCACAGCGCAAGAGCCAATGGCTGACATTAAATTTGCTTTCGGTTACGACTGGCAGTCTGACGTCCTGACCTTTGATTCATTACAGGCAAATGCAAGTCTCGGCCAGGTCAATATAGAGCAGGCCGTTTATCCAATCGGCCCAAAACCTACAGTACCTATGCACCTGGATATATCTGCGAAGAATATTGACCTTGGAAAAGCGAAGCCATTTGCAGTTCTGTTCGCCTCTTTGCCGCAAGAAACGCAGCTTTCCGGTATCGCCGAATCAAAAATCACTGTCAGCTCTGATAAAAACATCTACAAAATCACAACCGACTCGACGAAAATAAGAGCTTTTAAGCTCACTTCCCCCGGCAAAAAGCCCTTTGAGGCGAACGAAGTAACACTGACTTTTAACGCCGAGGTAAATCCCGAACAAAAAACTGTTAATATCAAAGAACTACAGTTAGAAAGTCCACAAATAAAGATTCACAAAGGCGAATTTAACCTACTTGATGAAGCTGACAAGACAAAATTAAAAGGGCAAGCGGAGTGTGAATATGACTGGTCGGCAGTGAGCGCCGTGGCGGCACCGTATTTACCGGAGGGTCTAACACTCCAGGGCAAAAGAAAAGACGCTGTCAGTTTCGTCAGCGAATATCCTCGCGGACAGACGGACAAACTCATGGCCAATCTCACTGCCAACGCCAAATTAGGCTTTGAACGTGCAGGTTATATGGGATTGAATTTCGGGCCGACCGACGTGGATATTAACATCCAGAAGGGCCTGCTGAATATCCCCCCGTTTATGACGACTGTCAACGAAGGCCAATTCAACTTTGCCGGCCAGACGGATTTCAGGCAAAAGCCTGCGCAATTCAAAATAGCCAAACCGATGCAGCTAATGAAGAATATTAAGATCAACGACCAGACGACCAAAAATCTTTTAAGGTATCTCAATCCAATTTTTGCAGATGCCGTCAATGTTAGCGGCATTGCTAATTTTAGCTGCGAACAGCTCATTATTCCGTTCAGTGCTGTCGCCAAAAATCAAACTGAAGTTGTCGGCACGATTTCAATGGACAAAGTGCGCTTGCAGGCCTCGGATTTGCTCGGGCAGATTCTTACGGCGACCGGCACCAGCGCCAGAGGTGCGGATATTACTATCCGTCCGACAAAGTTCATTTTACGAGACGGATTTCTCAGATATGATGATATGCAAATGGATGTCGGTGATAATCCCGTCAATTTCAAAGGCGTTATAGGTCTGGACAAAAGTTTGGATATGACGATAACTTTGCCTTATACTACCCAGGGCAGAACGGCAAGACTCGGCGGAGAAACCAGTGGCCAAAGAATTCAGGTACCACTTAAAGGTACCATCGACAAGCCCGAACTTGATTTAGGCAAACTCCTTGAGGGCCAGTTAAGGCAACAACTGGAAGACCAGCTGCGAAAGGGCCTTGAAGAGTTGTTTAAGTAACACAAACCGACCGATTCTGTTGCCAGTAATCACGGTAGGCCGGCAAAGATTCTTTATTTAGCTCACCATTTTATCACAGGTTTCACCTGAATTGGCCGATATAACCGAGGATTAAAAGGGCATAGAAAGGGCATAGAAAGGGTATAGAGATGCTAACGCTCAAGGAGCTTTTATCCACACCTACCACACAGCTTGG
>JAIVYN010000118.1:0-11449 GCA_048635425.1 Candidatus Aegiribacteria sp. | reverse complement strand
AAAATCAAGGCTAATTGGCCGGAACTACCGGTGATTATGATGACAAAAGCCCAAAGCCGAAACCTTCAGAACCAGCAGCGAATTATCGAGACGGCAGTCAGGGCCGTTCGACAGGGCTGTTGCGATTTTCTAATCAAGCCGCTTGACTGTGAAAAAATAGAGACCCTGCTGGATACTTTCCTGCCTAACCACAGCGTCTTAACGGTGGCTTCGGCTCACGAGGACACACGCTGCCTTTATCGAATTGTGGGCAGAAGTGCAAAACTCGTGCAAACTGTCAATTTGGCTGAAAGAATCGCTCCCACCTCAGCACCGGTTTTAATAAGAGGTGAAAGTGGGACCGGCAAGGAGCTGCTCTCTTATCTCATACATCAAAAAAGCAAAAGAGCACAGGGTTCCTATATCAAAATCAATTGTGCTGCATTAAGTGACTCGTTGCTCGAAAGCGAGCTGTTTGGACATGAGAAAGGCGCCTTCACCGGTGCCTACGCTCAACGCAAAGGCCGGTTCGAAATGGCTCATGGTGGAACTTTGCTCCTGGATGAGATTACCGAAACACCCATAAGGTTTCAGGCCAAGCTGTTGCGAGTGCTCGAGCAGCAGGATTTTGAGCGTGTTGGCGGAAATGAAAGTGTTAGAGTTGATGTTCGGATAGTAAGCACTACGAATAAGGATTTATTACAGGAAGTTCAGCAGGGACGGTTCCGTCAGGACCTTTATTATCGATTAAGCGGCGTAAGAGTAGTGGTCTGTCCTCTCAGAGAACGCAAAGACGACTTATATGACCTTGTGTGGTATTTTGTCAACCTTTACACTCGCGAAGTACAGCGTCGTATCACCAGGCTCGACCCTGCCATGATGGACATTTTTGCTAAATACCACTGGCCCGGAAATGTCCGGCAATTGCGAAATGTTGTAAGAACATCGTTGATTTTAGGAGTTGGACAGACATTGTCATTAGCTGATGTCTCCTGGCTTTTTGATGAATTACAACCACTTCCGCAGGAAAGAAGCAGTGGTTTGACCGTCTCGCAACGGGCCGGACCAGGCCCGAGCTCATTTGGTGCAGCACAAAATAGTGTGTTGGGGATTACGTCAAATACTAATCAGGCCTCAGATCTTGGAGGAGTACCCCTTGAACAGATAGAAAAGAGGGCAATCTTGGATACTTTACGCCAGACAGGAGGCAACCAGACCAAGGCCGCGAAGGTCTTAGGTATTAGTGACCGAACGTTACGCGATAGAATACATCGATATCGCAGACAAAATTGCCTGCAGTTGGCATGATTACAATGTTGTTAACATAGTTGAGGTAAAAAAATGGCAGATGAAGATGATGCAAAACAGCAGGAAACGCAGGAAAAACAAGATGCAACAAAGACCGAAAAGACCGAATCGAGTGATAAGAAGTCCTTGGTTGGTCGGTTCCTGCCGTGGATAATAATGGCTGTCGTGGTAGTGTTGTTCGTCGGTGCCGGCCTCACTCTCGGTCGAATGTTTGCCGGTTCCAGCACACCTCAAACACCTGGAGATTCCCAACAGGACCAGTCTGCTCAGGTAGATAACCTGGAAGCGAAGGGTTCGCCGGCTGATACCCAGAAAACCTGGTATTATGATTTGGAGCCTGTTGTAGCAAATCTCAATGTGACCGACGTAACACGTTATGTGCGGGCCTCTTTAACACTTGAAGTAAATTCTGAGGTGGATGAACAGAAGGGCACAGCTTTTTTTGATGAGAAAAAACCCATTCTAACAAACTGGCTCACTGTTTACCTTGCGAGTTTAGGTCTTGATGATATCAGGGGCGATATGAACCTCAAGCGTATCCAATCGCAGGTGCTCGACGCTTTTAACGAAAAGCTTTTTCCTGATTCCAAGCCCAAAATCAAAAGCATTCTATTTAAGGAATTCGCTGTACAATGAGCAGGGCGGCTAACAATTTAAGCAACGAAAAAATAAACCAGCTCCTCAGTGTCGTTGGCTCCGGCCCAATGGAAGATACTACAGGTATAGAGGCTACGGAGTACAATTGGAACAAGCCTCACTATTTTGATACCAAGCAGTTCAATAAACTCGACAATTTCACAAAAAAGGTAGCCAAAGCCATGACCGTAAAATTCGTTGACTTTTGCCACAGCCAGTTCGATGTCACAGTTGTTTCGACAAAGCAGCACTTTGCTGCTGAGCTTGTTGACCAGGCTATGGAGAGCAGGCAGAATGATTATTATCTTGCTTTCGGCACCGACCAGGACCATCCCTGTGGACTCATTAGCATACCCATCAAAACGGCTTTCATCTGGGCTACACAATTGCTCGGTGACCCTGAATCTGAAGAAAATTCAGGTAGAGATTTGTCGCAATTGGAAGAATCGCTTTTGTTGGACCTGCTCTCTGCCCTTATTGAGGCGTTTTCTCAGAATATTTGGGACTTCCAGCCGGCAAAGAATATTGTCCGAGGACTCTTTCCTTTCGAACTGAAAGGCACAGAAGAGCTCTGTAAAATTACTCTTGACGTCAAGAGAAAAAACCAGGAAAGCGGGTCTGAAGCTTGCATCTTATTATTCTGCAGCAAGCTGGAATCTGTTGTGGGCAAAGCCGCTGAAACTGTTGGTGGCTTCTCAGCCGAGGATATCTCAAAAGCAATACTTGGCAATATGCAGCAAATACCGATTTGTATTACGGCCCAAATGGCTTCTACGGTGCTTACTCTTGAAGAGATAATGTCTCTTGAGGTGGGAGATATATTGTTACTTGATAAAAAGGTTAATGAATCGATCGAGTTGGTAGTTAGCGGTCAAACTGCTTTTCGCGGTTGGCCTGTAAAATCAGAGGGCAAGCACGCTGTGCTAATTACAGAACTGCCTTGTGATACAGAGTAAATAGTGAGTGGTGAGTGGTAAATAGTGAGTAGTTAATTAACCAATCACCAATTTTTTTAAGGAAATCAAAATATGGCAGAAACAACTGAAGCCGTGGAAGAAAAACAGGAAAGCGCTACGGCACAAGAAGACTCAAAAACACAGGCGCAATCTGCTGAATTTTCTGAAGTTAATGCAACGGGCGACACAGGTGCCGGCGGAAGTATTGACCTCTTACTGGATGTGAACATAGCTGTTACCGTTGCTATTGGACAAACAGAGATACCTGTCCGGCGGCTTTTACGGCTTGGACCTGGCTCAGTATTGGAACTCGATAAATCTATTGGTGAACCCGCAGACTTGTATCTCAGGGATACTCGGTTTGCCACGGGAAGTGTTGTGGTTGTGGACGGCCGATTCGCCGTCAAGATACAACAGATTCTTGGCCTCGGAGACGCTGAAGTCACCGGTGCTTGAATTTGAGAAGAAAGGGACCCCGCTTTGCGGGAACCAATTGTTATGGCAGGTTCTATAAAATCAAATGTACCAGGAGCATTGGGACCGGACGCCCTCAAGATGCCTTTCATGTCCCACAGCAATATTATTTTGGCTGTCGGTCTGGTGACGGTACTTGCCACCCTTCTAATCCGTCTGCCAACACCAGTGTTGGATGTACTTCTGGCTTGCAGTATTTCGTTGGCTGTGGCTGTTTTGATAATTACACTCACCTCAAAAGAGGCACTCGAATTATCCACCTTTCCTTCGCTGCTTCTTTTCGTAACACTGTTTCGCCTTTCTCTTAATGTGGCCTCAACCAGATTGATACTTTTACAAGGAAATGCCGGGGAAATTATCCAGACCTTCGGTGATTTCGTCGCCGGCGGTAGTTTCGTCGTCGGAGTCGTAATTTTCTTAATTCTTGTTGTTATACAATTCATAGTAATTACAAAAGGTGCTGAGCGAATAAGCGAAGTGGCTGCTCGTTTCACCCTTGATGCCATGCCCGGTAAGCAAATGGCAATTGACGCGGACCTTAACGCTGGAATTATTACCGAAACACAGGCCAATGAACGCAGAGCAAAAATTGTTAAAGAAAGTGAATTCTATGGTGCAATGGATGGTGCCAGCAAATTCATTCGAGGCGATGCAAAGGCCGGAATCATAATCACTGCTATTAACATCATCGGCGGCATAGCTATGGGATACTCACGCGGTATGACGGTTGCCGGTGCCATAAGGACCTATTCGATTCTTTCCATTGGAGACGGACTGGTCAGCCAGTTACCATCGATGATAATCTCCATAAGTTCGGGTTTTCTGGTGACCAAAATCTCTTCGAGGTATAGTGTCGGCCAGGACCTTAGCAGACAGTTTCTTAAGACAAGCGAGCCACTGACGATAGCATCCTTCATCATTGCTTCGTTAGCCCTTGTGCCCGGCCTGCCTCCAATACCATTTCTGTTGTTGGCGGCAGGTACTGCTTTAACGGGACGAGCTGTGACCAGGTCTGGAAAACCCCGTCCCGGAAAGCTCGAAGACTCGGCGCAACCGACAAAAGCCGAGAAACAACCGGTTGAAGACTTGCTGGACATCGACAGAGTTTCAGTCCAGGTCGGTGTGCGATTGATTAGTATGGTGGACCCTCGAAAAGACAGTGCTATTTTCGACCGCATCGGAGCGCTGCGGAGAAAATTTGCGCAGGAGCTTGGAATCGTTATTCCTCTGGTTCGCCTCAAGGACAATATAAACCTTGAACCTGCTACTTACGAGATTAGGATTCTCGACCATATAGTAGCAAAAGGAAAATTAGAGCCAAATATGTTCCTCGCAATGGATGCCGGTAATGTTCAGACAAAAGTTGAGGGCATAGAAACCAATGAACCTGTTTATGGATTGCCTGCCTTGTGGATTGCGCCGGCCGACAAGGAAAAGGCCGAGCTAAACGGATATACTGTAATCGACCCTGAATCTGTTTTCATTACTCATTTATCTGAAACGCTGAAAAAACACGCAAGCGAATTGTTGACACGTGAGGACGTTCAGCTTCTTGTTGACAGGCTTCGCAAAACTCAGCCCTCTTTGGTCGGTGAGGTTGTTGGTACAAATGGAGAAGTACCTATTGGAATGCTTCAGCGCGTCCTTAAGAACCTTCTGACAGATGCAATACCGATTCGTGAGATGACTGTCATACTTGAATCGTTGGGAGAGAACGCCTCAAAAACCAAAAACACCGATGTCTTGACCGAGATGGTTCGTAAATGCTTGAATAGAACCATTACCGAGCTGTTTAAAAACGAGGCCGGCAAAGTTTCGGCCATAACAATGGAACCGGCGCTCGAACACCAAATGGTCTCAAACTTGCACCAGGAAGCGAATGGAATAAACCTCGCTTTACCTGCTGAGATAGCAATGGATATAAGCAGAAAAACCGCGCAAGCCTGGAAGGCAGCTATGGATAAAGGCAGGGACAAAGTGGTTTTGTTATGTGATTCAAGGTTGCGTTCACCTCTGGCCGCAATGTTATCAAGAACAGTCTCACTCTTGCCGGTCATAGCTTATGACGAAATCGTCCTTGGAACCGAAGTAGAGCCAATTGAGACCATATCCATCCAGCAAACTGAGATGACAGCACATGGAGAACAAGGACAGTTTGCCCCTGCTTTAGCAGGGGCGGCAACGTGATAATATAAAAGGAAATTAGAAAGTGCCTGAAGTTTGAAGTGCCTAAAGTTTAGAGTGCCTAAAGTGACACGTAAGTGTCATCCTGAGGCGAAGCCGAAGGATCTGGCCAACGAAAAAGAGATTCTTCACTTCGCTGCGCGGAGCCTGTCCTCGAGCGAAGCGAAGGGTTCAGAATGACAGCAAAGCTGTCACTTTAGCTCACTTTAGGCACTTTCGATAGTCAATAGACAAGGGATACGAATTATGCCGTTACACGTTCGCTCAATTGCAGTAAGTATTGCCGTGGTATGTTTTTTCGGCTTGGGCTTAATAGGCTGGATTAGTGGTCTTTCGCCGTTTACCTGTTGCAAAAGGGCACTCGTGGGCGCGGTGCTTGCGTATATAGCAGGAGCTTGGGCGGTAAAGGCCATAAACGCTATTTTGATTAGTGCGATGATTACAAACCAGATGAACCGACAAAAGGAAAAGAACAGTGGCAGTGAAGGCTGAAAACATCTGTGAAGCTCAGTTTGTTCGGGACCCCAAAGCTGATTTATTGACTTTGGAAACGCCTGAAGATAGCCGAAAGCATCTAAATAGCGTTGCCCTGCGCGCATATTCCGGCCAAAAAAAGTCCACCAAAGGCGGAGTCGAAAATGAGCAGATAGCCGAGCTTTTGCCTATGGTTCACAAGGTAGTCAGGCAGGTGGTAACGTACCTCAGGCCTCCCTTATCATTTGAAGATATGGTCTCCGCAGGAGCTGTTGGATTGGTTAAAGCTGCCCGCAATTTCGACCCCTCCTACCACGCCGAGTTCAAAACCTATGCTTATATCAGGATCAAAGGAGCCATTCTTGATGAATTAAGAGGCTCATCTTTACTGCCTGCAAATCTCAACAAGCGGATTAGAGATGCCCGGCAGCTCAGCCGGAAAATTCTCGAGCAGACGGGCAAAACCCCTACTGATGCCGAATTAGCCGAAAAGCTTGGAATCACTGTTAGTGAGCTTTATGAAACATTCGAAAACGCTCGCACACAGCATTTTGTCTCACTCGATAGCTTTGGAGAGGATTTGCCTGCGCTGGGTAATCTTTTAGCCGCAGCTAATACGAGCGCTCCTGATGAGCAGATAGAACGAGCAGAGCTTATTGATAACTTAGCCGAGGCGATACAACAGTTGTCCAAGAGGCGTCGGCAGCTCATCCTGCTCTATTACCAACAACACCTGACAATGAAACAGATCGCAGAGATTTTCGAAATTACTGAATCGCGTGTCAGCCAGCTGCACGCAAGTGCTATATTTAACTTGTCTGTAAAATTGAGGCATTGGAAAGATGGCAGATTATGATTCCAATATGATAAAACCGGTCGAAGGTTTGCAAAGTATCACTGGTTTGACTCCCGCCAAGCGACGTGAAGAAAAAAAACGACGCCCGCAGTTACACCAGGAAAATGAGGAAGAAGGCGAACAACAGTTGGACGAGTCCGGGGATGAGCAGGATATGAACAATTCAGACCGGGAGTGGACTGAAAACCAAAGCGACCGGAATTCCGACAATACCAGGATTGATTACTGTGCTTGACTAAAAATGGCCGATTGGTGACTAACGGTCGGGAAACATATTAAAGTAGTAAATATTGGGATAAAATAATAAATGGGAAAAACAGCAGGTCGAATTCTAAAGGAAAGTGACGTTCAAATTGAAGGCCAATTCACTATCGATATTGTGCAGCCTGAACCGGGCCGGCCGAAACAGACAGACGCAGCCTTAGCTGAGCCAAAGGTGCGTATCGTGGAAAGACAGCCCGAATTTGCTGTTATAGAAATAACCTGTTCCTGCGGGACAGGAATGTATTTAAGATGTGAATATGCCGGTGCCAAAGCGCCGGAGGTTTCCCAAAAGCAAAATGGTGCGCCTCAAGCACCTGACCAAACAAAATAAATGGAGAAAAGTACAATGCAAAGTAACAAAAAAACAATCCTTTTAATGATTTCTTTAATGCCTATATTTTTGTTGTCGAACTGCGTATCTGTCCAGGAACCGCTGGATGTTACTGTCCTATCCGACTCTACGGCTCGACTGAGCTCACCGAAGTTTGAAAAACAGCAGAGTGAATCCGTAGCAAAAAGATTTCAGGAATCTGCTCCACAGAAGCCGACTGTCGTAGAGTCCGCGATGGAATTGTCGAAGGAGCATGCCAAACTCTCTGAAGAAGCGGCTGTACTGCGGCAGGAAAACAAGGACCTTACCGCAAGGAACCAGCAGCTCAAGGGCCAGGTCGTTACTCTTGAGGCTCAATTACAGCAGACGCAGAGGGAGTTAGGCGAAGCAAATGACCTTTTAATTACAATGCGTATTGAGTTGAATAATTGGAAAACCGATATCCTTGGTTTCCGTGATGAAATACGTGACGCCGAAACAGCCCAGCTGGAAGCTTTGCTTAAGATACTTAAAGTTCTTGGCGGAGAGGTCAAGACGAAGTCGGCCCAGGGTGAGGATAAAAGCTCGACTACCGTCGCATCGTTAAGTAAAACAAACCAGTCTGAAAATTAGAAAACATTGACGTTAGGTGAATCGAATGAATAGCTCGAGAACCATATTATCATATCTGGTCGCTCGCAGCTCGTTTTTGGGCGCTTGCGGTTTAACTCACATCTCGCCAGTGGTAGGGCACCGGTCACGAGTCGCAATATTGTCATTGCTGGCAGCTCTTTTATCTGGGTGCATTACTTATTATAGAGCTTCTGCACCGGCTGACGACTACTATTATCTGAATCCGAATAAGAGCTTAACTACGGTGGGAAGGGTTGATATTGTGGAGCTGGACAACAATTCGAGTTATCCGAAAGTCTCCACGGATGTAACCGAAAAGCTATACCAGGCGTTGCAAAAGAAGCAGATTTTCGGTTTAACTGTTGTCCGGCAGAATGACCCTTCGTGGCGAAGTTTGCAGTTGGACCTGGGCTCGAAATATACCATTGACCAGTTATCGGCAATCCGTGAGACATTAAAGTGCGATGCAGTATTGATTGGGACTATTACTGAATTCAGACCTTATCCTCATATGACTATTGGACTTCGCTTAAAGCTTATTGACCTCAGAGATGGACAGTTGTTATGGGCCATTGAGCAGGTTTGGGACAGCGCCGATAAAACAACCGAGTATCGCATAAGGGACTATTTTCGCTCACAGAAGCGCTCGGGTTATGCGCCTTTGCATGAACAGTTAGCGGCTGTCAGTCCAATTGAATTTATAAAGTTTGTGAGTTATGAGGTTGCGGAAACGCTGTAGTTGAGGCTCTAAAATGCAAAAATGTGTTTGGGAACCAGTTCAAAAGGAAGGTTTTTTATAACCAAACATGCAATTTCGTCCAAAAAGGACGTTAACTTTAGAGAAAAAATGAATTATTCGAAAAAAATTGTAAAGTTTTATTAAAAATGTGCGAAAAGAATCGTAGATAGAGAATTCTGAAAAGAACTATAGTCCAATGATTGAGAAATTAGATACCAATCAAATTCAAGGCTTCCTGGAAAAATCGTCATCCAGACAGCCTAACTCTACGGCAGCTCTTCCGGATAATGATATGGGTGCATCCATACAGGTCGATTATGCCTCTTTTATTGACAGGGCGATGCAAACACCAAAAACGGATTCTAAGGCCATCGAGCGGGCAAGAAAGCTTTTATTGTCCGGTGAGCTTGAAAGTCTGAAAAACATCAAACGAGCTGCAAAGAACATCATAAACTTTGGTATATAAAAATCTTAAATAAAAAAGTCTTAAATCGCAGGGCCGACCATGGATGGTCTAATCAGGAGCCTGAACGGATTCTATAAGCTCGGCGAGGAAGTGTGTACACTTAGAACCCCTAAGGTTACACGTACCTCGCCGTTTTTTTGTTTGTAACGTGGGGGCTCTAAATATTAAAGTGACCACATTTTGTTCTGCACCAATGCAGCTTGGGCTTAAGCCTGATTGAGGCAGGTTCGCAAAGTGGGAACACAAAAAATTGCGATGGAGATACATCATATAAAGCTGCGGAAACCAATTGGGGAGAAATTCAAAAAGCTTTGGAAATATTACCTCTGGCAGAGCTGTTTGGCCGCTATTGCTCTGTTTATTATTGTCCTCATTCTGGGTAAGGACAAAATGGTCGTGATTAGTGCAATGGGCGCCACCGCTTTTATCGTATTCGCAATGCCTACCGCTGTCTCCGCACAAACAAGGAACGTCATTGGCGGTCATTTCGTTGGTTTGGTCACGGGCACTATATTCTACTTCATCACACTCCCATATTTTATTGAGTATCCACTCGTAGTGGGAATTGCTATCTTCGTTATGGCAGCTTTGGACGTCGAGCACCCTCCCGCCGCAGGTACAGCTTTGGCTGTTGTGATAAATGAGGTCTCGCCTGATGTCTTTTTCACTATAATTGCATCTGCGGTAATACTCTCACAATGCCGTTTTTACCTGAGACACCTTCTAAAAGATTTGATATAGACTGCCTACTCGGCCTCGATGACTGTAGCTCATAAAGCGAAAAGCCAAATTTAAACGTAAATATCGAGTACTTGTGCTGTCAGGCCATCGTTGATGGACATTCTTGTAATGTTTAACCGGTCTGTATAGGTAACTGAGTTATTGGTGTGTCCGGCTTGAGCATTCGCAGCCGATTCCCAAACGTACTTTTTTGTGTTTGGTGTTCTGGAAGCATTGCTAATGTTATGAGGTTTATCGTTTGACCTGCTTGCATGGCGCAGCTCTCTACTGCACATACTAAGAGGAATAGTTCTAATAACTTTGCATGAAATTCTTTTTATCATTCTGTCCCCCAACACTAACCATTTTAGCAAATTCAAGCGGCTAAATCAAGCAAAATTTCGCTGACCTCAGCCACAGACCCTGCTTTTTTGTGTCTAAAGCGAAGCAGTTTGCGCTCAGGCGATATTATGGGACAGTAAGAAAATTTCTGATGGATAACGATTGAATCCACGGATAGAATATTTTAGGTTTAGGTTGGTACCTAATGGTGTTCCTTTTTCGGCTGATGGTATAAGGAATATACTGATGCAAATTATCGCCCAATGCCCGGCTTGTGGCAGTACTTGGCTGCTTGATAGCAGTGCCGCGGACCGAAGGATAAACTGCTGTAAGTGTGGCAAAATATTCAAGATCCCAAAGCTGGACGATGTACCAAAGGCAATTAAAGTGATAAAAGGAGCAACAGGTACTATTTACGTGGATGAGACCGGAAAAACCTACGGCTAACGCCTGGTGGTTATGAAGGATTATACGTTGGCCGGGGAGGATAAAAGGGGAGTTATTTTGTGAGAAGATGGGGGGTTTTGGGGGTAGGTGAAATTGGCTTTGTTTGGGTTTGTTTTTTTGGGGCCTGAAGGCGGTTTCATTTTCATAATCCTTTGTGATAAAGACATTTGCGTTCATTTTTGGTCTTTCGGAAATTGGGTTTGAATTGGGTTTGTTTTTTCGGACTATGAAATCATCGTTTTTTCTGTAATCCTTTGTTATAAATGAGTTTACATTCATTTGGGCTTTTCGGAGATTGGGTTTGATTGGGTTTGAATTGGGTTTGTTTTGACCAAGTGTCCAATTGGATATATCTTCATAAACCCTTGTAATATATAGATTTACATTCATTTGACTTTTCGGAAATTGGGTTTGTTTTGCATAAAAAGTAGCTGATTTGTAGAGGGTCCTCGACAGATGTAGAGGTGCCTTATAGGCACGTAAATAACTGGATACTCGATTCTGGATACTCGATACTGGATGCTCGATTCTGGATTCTCGATGGTTGTGATGGTTCATTGGTTAATTTAGTTAATATGGTTAATTTGGTTAAATGGCTAAATGGTTCCGTCCAAGGAAGGCCGGATTCCGCCAGAAGACGGTTGATTCCGCCAGAAGACGG
>JAIVYN010000117.1:0-11462 GCA_048635425.1 Candidatus Aegiribacteria sp. | reverse complement strand
GGTATCACCCTCGACATATACTAAGTACGGCGAAGAACGGAGTTGGTTTACTTCCATATTTGAAACGTCTGCCATTGCACCCAGAATATCAGGCTTTGAGGACTCTCGAATGGGTATGTGTTGGAGTAGCGAGACGACTCTATTAGCGTCAACTCCCTTTATTAACTCCTCCGCGTGCGTTGCAATCAAGAATTGAATGTTTCGATCTCCCGACATTTTGCGAAAGTAATCCAGTATCTCACGTTGGAGGTTCACGTGAAGGTGAGCATCCGGTTCATCCAAAAGAATAGTTGTTGGCTTGTATCCATAAAGGAATGCCAGCAAAGTTAGGGTCTGATGGAAACCACTCCCTCCTGCAATAATGTCATAGTTTCGTTTATTGTCTTTATATTCACACTTTATCTGTGTGTCCACACCCTGTTCATACTGAGGTTTTTCCAGTTTAATGCTGAACCATTTTTGCACAACAGAACTAATTTCGTGCCATTCCTTTTCATGTTCTTTTTCGTCTTTTCTTATTACAAGGAGTAAGAGGTTTCTCAAAATACTACCTGGTTGTCCTTTTCCGACTTGTTTTCGCAGAATGGAAGTATCCTTCCATTCTTCTATCGGCTCCAATCCAGAGAATGGCGGTACATAAGCCACTCTTGGTAGCGTTCCTTCCTTCTCGTATTGGTGAAAGACTTTCCAACCATCTGCAGGTATGGCATAAACAGTCTGCGGAGAAAGATACCGGAGCCTTACCCCGAATGTCTTATCCTGACCGTTATCCCCTCTCCAAGTCAAATCAATTTCAATCAAAATATATTCTTGTTTCTTCTTTCCGTCAGGACCAACAGGATATTTTCGGTCTCTTTTCTCTGTCCAAAGCAAATTGAACTCTGGAACGGGCAGAGCCGTAAAATTCGGCAACACTATCTGCATGCCACTTTTTCCGTACCGTTTGGCACGGTGGAACTCATCAACACAGAATTGCCAGATTGCCAATGCCTGTAAGATGGTGCTCTTACCTGAATTATTCGGACCAACGAGGAGATCAAAGTTTGTGAACGAATAGGACTGTTTCTTAATCCTCTTGAAACTAACGATGACCAGTTTTGTAATCATAGCTTTACCTCTATAATTCTCGTCCTGCTACCGAAAGTATCGGCCTTCACAACTGCGACCATGCTACTGAAAAGGAAGTTTATAATCTCTGTAACATTCACGCCAATAGTCGTTAATTATATGGACGCATTTTCTCAACAGGTTTTCAATAGGTTATTAAAACTCAAATCAAAAGAATTGTCAAATCTCAGATATAAAATCAGTTGAGTTTTGAGGCTAAGGAATTTGCTATTATGACAATTTGTTATAGAAGCACGTTCAAGCCTTTCTCGATTGCGTATCGGCGGACGGATTCGATTTCCTCGAAAGTCGGCCTGCGGTTTATTTTCGGATGTGAGGAGGCCTTGTAGCAGGGACGGTACTGGTCCATAACGTTAATGGTAGTTGAAGTGCTAATCTGCTCTGCTAAAAAATCTATAACCTCAAAGCTGCCGGCTAACTTCTCCGGCAAAACTAAGTGTCTTACTAAAAGCCCTCGCATAGCCAGTCCGCTTTCAACCTTTAGGTCGCCGACCTGGCGGTGCATTTCTTTAACGGCTGCTAAATTTACCTCCGGATAATCCGGCGCGGCGGAAAGCTCCTCAGCAACCTCGGAATCGGAATACTTCATATCCGGCATATAAATATCCACGAACCCTTCAAGCAGCTTGAGCATTTCGAGAGAATCATAACCGCCTGTATTATAGACTGTCGGTAGTGTCAGGCCGCTCTTTCTGGCCAATTCAATAGCAGCAGTGATAGCCGGGATAACGTGGGTAGGAGTAACGAAATTAATATTTGAGCATCCGTAATTTTGCAAGCTAAGCATAGATTGAGCCAACTGCTCGATTGACATCCGGCGGCCGTGGCGATGATGGCTGATATCGAAGTTCTGACAGAAAACACAGCCTAAATTACAGCCGGCAAAAAATATAGTGCCTGACCCCCCGCTGCCGACGAGAACGCTTTCTTCGCCGAAATGGGGAGCCACCGAACTGACGAGGGGCAAAGAAGCGATTCCACAAAAGCCGGTTTCGCCCTTTCCGCGATAGACCTCGCACTTACGCGGACAGAGTGTGCACGGATTCATCTTCTCCCACAACTGCTGAACAGGCTTACTAAATGAACCGATATTAGCCGGCAAAGACGTCATAGTTTCGTATTTCGTATTTTGTATGTCGTATTATATTCGAGGTCCTGCTCACCGTAGTTCTATGCAGGACAATTATAGCATAACCCTTTAATTTCACAATTTCTTACGCAATGCCGCCGGTAAAGGACACCCTGGATTCAATAAATAATGCAAGGCTCAATATTATTGCAGAAAAAGCAGATTTAAGGTACACTGCTCTTTTCAGTAAAAAATATAGAGTTATGCAAAATTGAGGTTAGGCATATATTATTTAAGAAAATCAGGTTTTTGGTTTTCTTTAATAATCAAATAACTGCTTGCTTCACAAGAATTTACTGTTTGAAAAGAAAAAATAAAAAGACCAATTTTTTCTTTTCAAAGTATGCCTAACCTCCATTTTGCAGAAGCCTTTAAAAAAGAGCTAAAATGACGGTAAAAAAGGCAAATTTAGCAGAACAGGATTTTGATTCGGCGCATCCTATAAATAAACTGCGAGAGCTCAACAAGCTGAAGGAGCACTCGGAGCAAAGGCGAGATTCGCTTGCTCGGCGATTAAGGGCTGGTGAACATGCCGCCGCTACCGGGCTTGTTGACATATATTACAAACAGATTTATTTGTTTATGAGAAGGCTCGGCCATGACCGCCAGGTCAGCGAAGACCTGACGCAGGAGAGCTTTCTCAACGCCTGGCACCATATTGGCCAGTTGAGAGACGGCAAAGCGTTAAATGGCTGGCTCTATCGCATTGCCGGCAACGTCTCAAAACTGTACTGGCGCAAGCACAAGGGCAGGAAAACGGCCACCCTTGAAGGATTTGATGTCCCTGAAAGTACCAATGCCCAGTATGATAAAGTCGAGCGTAACGAACAGTTGGAGCAGTTGAAAAATGCTGTTACAAGGCTGCCCGTAAAATTGAGACAAACGATTGTTTTACATTACATACAGCAGTTGACTATCGCCGAATCCGCCGATGCAGCAGGCGTTAGAGAAGGAACCTTCAAAAGCAGGCTAAACAGAGCATTAACTGCTTTGAGGAAGCAGGTTACTTAAACGGGCTCCCAGGGAAAAGAAAGCCGCAATGGGAAAAGAAGAACTGAAAGAGCTATTGAATAAATTACCGGATGCGATGACAGAACCGGTTCCCCAAGGCCTTGGCGAGGATATAAAACGCCAAATCCCACACAGACTTTCGCACCACAGGGTAGGGATGGATACCATCAACATTATAATTGACCTGAGAATAAATAAACTGGCTGCGGCGGCAGCTATAATCATAACAATAATTTTTTGTGCTACCTTCCTTGGCGGCAGGGACTCGGCAGGCGGCAATGTACTTCAGGACAGTATGCTATTGATAAAATATTGGGGGGCTCCCGATACGAGCGACATATCAGCCGGAAGAGCAAGATACGAGCATTTGCTTGGCCGGGGCGAAGACGTTGTATGGTACGGAGACCGGCTCGACCCGAAGGACAGCGGTGCAGTGCTGATGCAGCGCACGCTTGCCGATGGTAAGTATGAGGTAATGTTCGTTGACGGGCGTGAAAGAGAAGTAACTGCCGAAGAATTAATACCACTGCTGACCAGGATGCTGCAAAAGAAAACGAAATAATAACTTTTGCAGTAGAAAAAATGGCCATTTATCGCTTGAATCGCAGCCGATTATATGGTAGAATACCAGAGCAGGGGTTGTGATTTTTGAAAAACTTATTTTTTCACAGCAGGCAGAAGGATTATTATCATGGGGAGCCAAAGAGGGTTTACCCAGTTAGAAATTAGTCGAATTCAGAAAGTGCAAGGGTTTCGTGCGGCATTTCTAACGGGCTTTACCTTGATAGAACTTTTGGTAGTGATAGCCATTATTGCGTTATTGATGGCGATATTGATGCCTGCACTGACAAAGGTAAAAAAACAGGCAAAGGCCGTTATGTGCCAGTCCAACCTTAAACAGATGGCCTCTGCCGCTGCAATGTACACGAACGATAACGACGGCTATTTCCAATACGGTAATTGGCCTCCAACACCTGGTGCGACAAAAACACATCGCACCCATTGGGCATCGGCGTGGGAGCAGTACTACATGGACCCTGACCTGCGCTGCTGCCCGACGGCCCCGAAATCAAAATCCCAGTACGATGAGAATGGCCGGCGTACGAATGCCAGGTGCCCGTTTGTTGGCTGGGGCATTCGGCCTGGCGGTGACAATGACCAGTGGGTTAGAGGAGGTCATTACGGAAGCTATGGGATAAATGGCTTCGTTTTGAGTAGGCCATGTCCCAACGATGATATCTACTGGAAGAAGGATAATGTTAAAGGCGCAAATCGTGTACCTTTGCTTTTGGATAGTGATTGGATTGATGCCTGGCCGCGGGAAACCGACTCACCTCGTGAATATGAAGATGAGCCTTTTAACACGTCCAGTAGTATGGGGCGTTTTTGCATCAACCGCCACGAGGGGTATACAAACTGCGTTTTTTTGGATTTCACAGTTAAGAAGGTGGGGCTTAAGCAGTTGTGGCTGCTGAAGTGGCATCGGCAGTACAAAACACACTACGCAATCACTAACCCTGTGGACTGGAGCTATGGAAGCGGCTGGATGGCAAAATTTAAAGAGTTCGAAAGCCCCCCCTAATCGAGAAATCGACTGTTGTACGGGAAAAAAGGCCGGTGCTTCGGGGCTGGCTTTTATTGCTGGTTAGTGCTTTTTGAAAAACTTTTTCTTAACAGCAGGCAGAAGGAGTATTATCATGAGGAGACGAAGAGGGTTTACCTTGATAGAACTTTTGGTGGTGATCGCTATTATTGCGCTATTGATGGCGATATTGATGCCCGCACTGGCACGGGTGAAAAAACAGGCACAGTCGGTTGTCTGTCAGGCGAGACTGAAAGAGTGGGGCCTTATATTCAAGTTGTACACAGATGACCATGACGGCTACTTCAATAACAGGGACGTGAGTGGGGGACGGTGGATGCCTGCGATGCATTCGTATTACAAGGATGATGCGAAGATGCTCCTGTGCCCAACGGCCACAAGACTCATGCAAAACGCTTCCGACTGGGGCACCTACAAGGCCGCCTTTCTCGACTCTTACGTCTTCAGCTATGGTATCAATTCCTGGACTAACTCCGTGACTCAAGACCGTGGCGCTCGTTGGGTGGAATGGTTCTGGAGAAATACCCAGAACAATACAGCTATAATACCTGATACCAGGGAGACCGCCGGCAGACCAGTTAGCACAAATAAGATACCGGTGTTCGGCGATTCCACATGGTATGATGCCTGGCCTCGCCACACCGACGAGCCGATGCCGGTTATGGACGGGTTCGGAATAGGCGACCAGGGCACATCCGGGGAAATGAATCATTTCTGCATCGACCGGCACAACGGTTTTGTTAACATACTCTTTATGGACTGGTCCATCAGAAATACCGGGCTCAAAGAGTTGTGGACCTTGAAATGGCATCGTTCATGTATCACAAGCGGTCCATGGACGAAAGCCGGCGGTGTCATGCCGGGCGACTGGCCGCGATGGCTCCAACGTTATAAAGACTACTAACAAAATAACTGCTGCATAACACATTTTTTTAACAAAAGAACGGAGTACCATCATAAGCAAGCGGAGAGGACAACGATGGGCGTGAAAAACAAGTAACTGCCGAAGAATTAATACCACTGCTGACCGGGATGCTGCAAAAGAAGACGAAATAATAACTATTGCAGCAGAAAATTTTGCCTATTTCTCCCTTGAATTGAGGCCGGTTATATGGTAGCATATTTCAGTATGGATTGTAGTTTGCGAAAAACTTAATTTCTGACAATAGAATAGAAGGAATATTATCATGAGGAGACGAAGAGGGTTTACTTTGATAGAACTTTTGGTAGTAATCGCCATTATTGCGCTATTGATGGCGATATTGATGCCCGCACTGGCACGGGTGAAGAAACAGGCACAGTCTGTTTCCTGCCAGGCAAAACTGAAACAATGGGGCCTTTTGTTCAAGTTGTACACAGATGACCATGACGGCTATTTCAACGAAGGCTGGGGCGTGGGTGAGACGACGTTGTGGATGAACGCTCTGAGGCCAAGCTACAAGGATAACTGGGATATGCTTTTATGCCCGACGGCAACCAGAGTTATGGCAAGTACGGCCGACTGGGGTACCTTTAAGGCCGCGCAGCGCGACGTTTCCCTGCCCGGAGGTGGATCCTACCTTTACACTTTCAGCTATGGCATAAATTCCTGGACGAACTATATGCATGCGGCCCGTGGTGACCGCCTGGAAGAATGGTTCTGGAAAAATGTCAATAATGCCAAAAATATGAGTCAAATTCCTGTCTTCGGTGATTGCACATGGCATGACGCCTGGCCGCGTCACACCGACCAGCCGGTGGAGCATATGGATGCTTTCGGGATAGGCAACCAGGGCACAGCCGGGGAAATGAACCATTTCAGCATCGACCGGCACAATGGATTTATTAACATGCTCTTTATGGACTGGTCTATAAGAAACATCGGGCTCAAGGAAAACTGGACATTGAAGTGGCATCGCGCCTTCGATACAATGGGCCCGTGGACAAGAGCCGGCGGTGTCACGCCCAGCGACTGGCCGCGATGGCTGCAGCGTTATAAAGATTATTAAGAGATATCTGTTGCACAACAAAAGGCCAGTCTTTCGGGGCTGGCCTTTCTTGCTGGCTAAGGTTTTTTAAAAAGGAAATTCTCAAACACGGAGAAGAAAGTTATTGTGCGCAAAAAAGAGGGATTCACACTAATAGAACTTTTAGTGGTAATCGCCGTTATTGCCCTGTTGATGGCTATATTGATACCGGCATTAAATCAGGCGAGGGAACAGACAAAGGCTGTTATTTGTCAGTCGAACCTGCACCAATGGGGCTCCATCTTCCTGATGTACTCGGATGATAATGATGGACGTTTTCTCACAGGCTACCATCAGGGTGGACATGTCGCTCAATGGCACAAGGCGTTGAAGAAATACTATAAAGAGAAAAAGATATCTTTCTGTCCGAGGGCTATGAGAAATCGTGTAGAAAAGGCTGCCGGCACAGCGGGCTCGGCCACCTGGTCTCATCTTGCAGGGGGTGCATTTTATGCCTGGGGCCAGGGACAAGGACAGGAATATAGCGGCGGCAGCTATGCCGTCAATAGCTGGTGTACAAATCCGCCAGAAGAGTACACTTCGGCGGACACGGTTGAAAACTTCTGGAGAACTATCAATAACGCTCAAGGAGCAGATAAAATACCACTATTTTTAGATGCTATGTGGCTTGACGGCTGGCCCACGCACCGCAATGAACCTCCGCAATTTGTGGACGATATGAATAACAGTATGACACGTTATTGCATCAACCGCCATCACGGACATACAAACAGCGTTTTTTTGAATCTCTCAGTCAGAAAAACCGGACTGAAGGAATTGTGGACGCTGAAGTGGCATCGTAATTTCGATACAACCGGCCCCTGGACCACAGCCGGAAACGTCAGGCCTTCTGACTGGCCACAATGGATGAAAAATCTTAAAGATTATTAACTCAAACTGACCAATTTTAAGCCAAACTATGACGTAAATGCTGCCTTAACAAAGGTATAACTCAACTTGTCATTCCTGTGGAAACAGGAATCCAGAAACGTGGCAAAAGTGTGGATTCCCGCTTTCGAGGGAATGACACAGAGAATAGGTCAGTTTGAGTTATTAAGAAATAACAGTCGGGTACAACGGCACTTTTTCTGAGATGGTCTTTCCAAATGGTCAGAGTTTTTTGAAAAGACTTTTTTAGCCGTAGAAGAAAAAATAATCTTATGCGCAAAAAAGAAGGATTTACACTAATAGAACTTCTGGTGGTTATTGCCATCATTGCGTTATTGATGGCGATATTGATGCCGGCAATGCAACGAGTAAAGAAGCAGGCAAAGGCAGTTGCCTGTCAAGCGAACTTGAGGCAATGGGGCGTTATTTGGTCGATGTACGCGGACGATAACGATGGCTATTTCATGCCTGGTCATGTATCTGAGCAAGCAGCGGATTACAGGTGGATAGGGGTCCTTCTGGCGTACTACAGCGATCCAAAGATACGCTTCTGCCCCATGGCCACGAAACCACTCTTTAAGGGAGGCCAGAATCCGTTTTCAGCGTGGGGCCTCGGCTTTGCTGCCGGCAGCGGTATCGGACAGTCGGAAGAACAAACAGAAGGTTTTTTCGGCAGCTATGGAGTAAATGGCTATTGTAATAATCCACCGCGAGAGATAACCACACTGTGGGGCCGTCCTCTAAAAAATAGCTGGCGAGGTCCAAACGTTGAAGGTGCATCTTATGTACCGTTGTTTTTGGATGCTTTCTGGACTAATGCCTGGCCGGTGCACACCGATTCACCTCCCGAATATGACGGTCAGTGGCCATCTAATAATATGTGTCGTTTCTGCGTCAACCGACACAGCGGGACGATAAATGGCGTTTTTCTTGATTTCTCTGTCAGGAAGGCCGGGCTTAAGGAATTGTGGAAACTCAAGTGGCATCGAGAGTTCGACATAAACGCCTCCTGGACAACGGCAGGTGGGTGTCAGCCGAGTGATTGGCCAGAATGGATGAGAAAGTTTAAGGATTACTAAATAAAGGGGCGTTGCTATGAGCAATCGAAGAGGCTTTACGTTAATAGAGCTTCTGGTGGTAATCTCCATTATCGCCCTGTTGATGGCCATATTGATGCCGGCCCTGAATCGTGTAAAAAAACAGGCACGACTGGTTGCCTGCCAGGCAAAACTGAAACAATGGGGCGTTATCTTTTCAATGTACGCCGATGATAACGATGGCAAGTTTATGAGGAGTCTTGGCTATAATATTGAGGGGTTTATGTGGATAGAAGCGCTGCGCCCCCTCTACCGGGACCCCAAGCTGCGCCTCTGCCCAATGGCCGCAAAAATAGAGCAGGAGGAAAGGCCGCTTCGATTTAAGGCCTGGAGCTGGCACGGTGACGATGGTAGTTACGGGATAAACGACTGGGTTTATGATCCGGAGCCGGGAAGAAGTCCGGGTGGACGGCCGGCTGAAAATTTCTGGAGGACCCCCAATGTTAACGGCGCTGGTAATATACCGGTGCTTTTAGATGCCGCCCACCCTCATGGCGGTCCAGAAAACACCGACCCACCACCGGAATATATGGATATACCGCCGGTTTGGGGAGCGGGAAATAGAATGGCCCATTACTGCATCAACCGGCACGATGGGTCTGTAAACAGCGTTTTTCTGGACTGGTCAGTCAGAAGGGTAGGGCTTAAGGAGATGTGGACGCTGAAGTGGCATCGTAACTTCGATACAGCAGGCCCATGGACCACAGCCGGCAATGTCCAGTCCTCTGACTGGCCCCAATGGATGAGACATTTCAAAGACTACTAATAAAATAACTGATGCACAAAGCAGAAATTCCATATTTAGAGTTTATCCGAATAACCGGGTCGTTATGAGGCCGAGCGAAAAGTTCGAGGCCAAGGCGGCAGGCCAAAAATGCTCGGAGGCGTGGTTTTCTCCACGTTGAGAACATTTTTGGCTGACAACGCAGGCATCGGGCTTTGCAGCCGGCCGCAATAGAGCGGGTTATTTGGATAGGCTCTTAACATCGCTTGCCAGAAAATCTGGCCACACCCTCAAAAAACGAAAGGCCCAGGAAAAAAGTGGATTCTTTTTGAACAGTCTTATATACTGGCTGGGAATATGTTAAAAAGTAGAATTTGTTCAAAAAATAATGTTCAAGCATGACCTTATATGAAGGAGGTAACTTATGAAGCTTCGAATGAAACGTCGTACATTTCTTAAACAAAGCGCAGTGGCCGGAGCGGGACTCGTGGTCCTGAAGTCTGGTATCCTCAAGGCCGGCAATTCGCCGAACGAAAAGCTCAATATCGCCGTCATAGGCTGTGGTGGCCAAGGGCGTGCCAACATGAACAACGTCAAGAGCGAGAACATCGTGGCCCTATGCGATGTAAACGACAAAAACCTCGCCTCGGCTGCCAAACAGTTTCCCAGGGCTAAGACATATATTGACTGGCGCAGGTGCCTTGAGCAGAAGGACATCGACGCCGTCGTCTGCTCGACGATCGACCACACTCATGCCTTTGTCAACGTCTGGGCGATGAACCGCGGCAAGCACGTCTATTGCGAGAAACCGTTAGCCAATTCAGTGCACGAGGCAAGCATGGTTCGCAGGACGTACATCAAGAACAGGAACAAGCTGGCCACGCAGATGGGCACGCAGATACACGCCTCGGACAATTACCGGCGGATGGTCGAACTGGTTAAGAACGGCGCAATTGGAACCGTAAAGGAAGTCCGTGTCTGGTGCAGCCGGCTGCCCGAAGGAGGTAGTTATCTTCCGGAAGTCAAGCCGGTGCCGGATAACATCCACTGGGACCTTTGGGTCGGCCCGTCACCTATGCACCCTTATAATCCGGGATACATCGGCGGGTGCCTGAAGTGGAACCTCTACTGGGACTTCGGCAGCGGACAGATAGGAGACATGGGCAGTCATATGATGGACATGGCATACTGGGCGCTTGACCTGAAACTTCCGACGACATGTGAGGCCGCGGGGACACCCATCAATACCGACACGTGTCCGCAGTGGCTCACAGCCGAATGGGACCATCCGGCCAACGATTGGCGCCCGGCAGTCAAGCTTTACTGGTACGACGGCGGCAAGAAACCCGGTATGCCGGCAGAGGCATTCGACCGGGAAAAACTGTTTAAGGGCGTCCTGTTCAAGGGAGACAAGGGCTGGCTCCTGGCTGATTACGGCTACCGGATTATGATGTTAAGAGGGGACATGACGCATTACAACTCGCCCAAGCCCGAGGAGCTGATTCCGCCGTCACCCGGCCATCACAAGGAGTGGCTTATTGGCTGCAAGACAGGCAAGCCGACACTCTGTAACTTCGATTACTCAGGTGCGCTCATCGAGAATAACATGCTGGCACTGGTCGCATACCGCGTGGGTGAGAAACTCCAGTGGGACGCCAGAAGACTCAAAGCCACCAACTGCCCCGAGGCTGACCGCTACATTCGGAAAAGATACCGGAAGGGTTGGGTACTAAACGGATAAAAGTTGTCCTTAGGACTTGTAAATAAATTATCTTCCATTTTTGGCTGGCTGCGGCTTCGGCTGGCGGTGTCAGCAAAACTCGGACTACCAACCAGTAGGCCTGCATTTTGCTTCCTTGCCAGCCTTGTCCTCGCT
>JAIVYN010000116.1:0-11652 GCA_048635425.1 Candidatus Aegiribacteria sp. | reverse complement strand
CTTTTCAGGCCCGGTTTGATGAATGGTTTCCCAACCCTTGAATCCCTTCCTGCTGACTCCGTTCAGTAATTTTGCTGCAGGACTGCCAAACATCCGGTCTTGTCATTACCGGTTTTAAGTATCTGAAGCTGACCCTTTCGGCCGTCCAGCAGTAAAATAGCGGGCCTGCTTTGGGTTCCCGCCTTGCGGGGTCCCACCAAAGCCTCACCGTAAATATCATAAGCAGCGACAGCCAATATTTGGTTCTCCGTGCTCTTGGCATTGTATTGGTCGATAACACTCCACCTCCGGCCGTTCGAGAAAACCAGGCTTCTGGCGAAGTTCTTTTGTGCTACCAGAAGCTCTTTACCCGCCTTGCCGTCCACATTGGCCAGGGCAATTGAACGCAGAGACGCATCTTTAATCAAACTGGCCTGCGCCTTCGGTGAGTCAACTACTTCAAATTTCCTCTTTTCTGTCTGACGAACTAATATGGGAGGCTCATAGCTGACAAATATGAGGACATCCTGTAAGCCATCCTGGTCAACGTCAAGCACTTTCAGACCGTCCGGATTAGAGGTAAGCTTCTTAAGCTCTAAAGCAGGTCCGGTTTCACCAACTTTTTCGGCAATCTTAGACTTTCTACCTCTACTCTTTGCCAAATCAACTCGTCGTTTTTCTGTTGCTGACAGATTGTAGATTGTTCTGAGGCTTCTAATATTGCTGCTGTCTATGGATATATAAATACAGTCCACGCTGCCGTCGTTGTCAACATCGGCAAGCTCCATCGCCACCGGCTCACCTGTTAAATCGACAGGCTTCGGGAATGATAATCTGTCGTCTTCAAACTTAGTTAAGCCAACCACCTTTTCCTTAACGCTCAAAACACCTAATTCGGTTTTCCCGTCGCCGTCAATATCCACCGCGGACAAGCTCGTAATATCGGCAAAAGCAGGAAATCTAACCGGCTCAGCCAATCCAAGTCCTGGCATTTGTTTATAGAAGATAAGTTCTGCCGCGCCGGGGTCGCTAATTGTTACGTCAACCAGGCCGTCACCATCGAAATCGCCGATTACCAGATCGCGTTTGGTATCTCCTTCTCCTGAAGCAAGAGGGTAGAATAGAATCGGCCAATCGGCATCCTTCTGGTTTTCAACGGCAAGTTTGTAACAGATTAACCGCCCGCTTCCGCTGTCAACAGCTAATATTTCCTCACCGGCCACACCATCGAGGTTATGAAGTTTAAGTGTAAACGGCCTTTGAATAAAAAATTGCATTTGAGGGCCAAGCTGTCCCGTTTTAAGGCCGAATCGAACGTGTACCGGCTTTTCTATATCATTTGTTATAAGTATAAGGTCGTTTATTTTATCTCCGTTCAAATCGCCGGCTTTGAGACTTAATGTTTGTGCAGAGGTAGGATATTTTACAGGCTCGGCCAACGAACCGCTCTCTTGTTGAACAACGATATAAATACCGTCACGACCGGCCAGCGCCAGGTCGTCCGCACCATCATTATTCAGGTCGGCGCAAGCTAACATATTGGAAGTTAAAAGACCGTCATCAATCTTGAATTTCTTTATTGTTCGCCAGCTCAATTTAAGGCCCGGACTTGATTTTGGCTTATCTGTTTCAGCACCGTTGGACTTTTGTAACATCACATAAAGCCCTTTCGGCTCGCCATAAAAAGCCAAATCCTTCATTCCGTCAGAATTCAAATCTCCACAAACCAGGCTATACACTTTTTGCGAGACCGCTATACTGTGTCTCTCGAAACGGGTAGGGGGGGTGATTGTATTTACATCTATGTCATTAGGATCAACGGCTACTTCTGTTTCACCCGGCCCGACAAACTCTTTTTGAATCAGCAGCTCTATCTTGGACTTTCCATTATTAACAATCACAATATCATTTCGGCCGTCACCGTTAAAATCAGCAATCCTTAAGTCTTTTATCCCCCAGTCTAATTTGATTATCTCTATTTCTTCAAACCCATAATACTCCGAGAGGGCACCGACCTGGGACTGCTCTGAATTGGCAGTGCCTAAAACGACACTTATGAAAAAAGCTGCAATTACAACCCTAAATATCTGCACAGTAAGGACCCTCTTTAGAATTTAACTCTTCAACTATATAGCAACAATATACATACTTACACCGATAACATCAATAGCAAACTCGTATCTAACTCATCGCGAACCTTATCTCGTTCTGTTGAATTCGGTGTTCTCCACAGGACACCTACCGGCGGACATGTAGTCGTTACTTAAGACGACCCTGCTATTTTGTGGGATGCCCCAAAATCTGTTTATAAACGCTCTCAATGTGGCTTACTGTTCTGGCCCAGCTAAAGTTCTGTTGAACATAAGCTGCGGACTTGTACTTTACTTTTTCTTTAAAACCGTCTCTGATGAATGTAGTAACTTTCTCAGCCAAGGTTTTGTAATCGTCTAATTCTATTAAACAGCCCACCTGCTCGTTGATTGTCTGCCTGAAGCCTTGAGTATTGCTTGCAATAACCGGCGTGCCGCAGGCCAGGGACTCTAATGCAATCAGACCAAAAGGCTCAAATCTTGAAGGAGCGGCTACAACATCAGCGATATTAAATAGCTTGACCATTTGTTGGTGGTCTTGACTGCCGAGGAAGTAAATATCGTCCAATTGCAGTTGTTTTGCCAACTGCTCTGATTGCGCTCTTAAATCACCATCTCCTGCAATAAGGGTTATTGGCCTTTCGTTCTCCTGCGAATAAATCCCGGCTGCTTTGAGGAGAGTATCGAGCCCTTTCTGAGCGGTTAATCTTCCAGCGAAAAGAATCACGGGTCTGTCTGTATCTTTGATAGAATAACTTTTCAGCAGACTCTTTTTGTCAATCTCAAGAGGCCTGAAGATATTAGTGTCGGTACCACTTTTAACAACTATAATTTTTTGAGGGTCAATGCCGTAAGCATCGATAGCTTGTTCTCTTTCCTGCTCGGTCAATGCCATAATAATCTGGGCACCGTGAGTCCCGCGCAGGGTGAGTTCTTGATACCTCTTGTATTTTTTGAAGGCGTAATACTCGGTCCCGTGGAGGGTTATGACATAGGGTATATCTAATTCTGCAAGGACCGAAGCAATGATCCAGCCATGATGAGCATGTATAATATCCGGCTTAAACCCGGAAATCTCCTGTCCAATCTTCCTTCGAAAAACCTGAACGTAGGCTTCTTTTTGGTCCTGGTTTAGCTCACCAAATTTCTTTCCTTTGCTCATTGGATGAGAGGCAAAAACCGGAAAATCAAAATCAAGGTCGTATTTCTCATTCTCGCCGTTGTTGAATAGAACTGCCTCAGCATAATACTCCTTGTTCGGAGCGTGGTGGTCGCAGCAGAGAACTCTGACCTCGTGGCCTCTTTTTATCAGGGACCCGGCCAGAGCATCCACGTAAATCCCTGTCCCCGCTCCCTTTAGGGGAAAGTGCAGCATTTGATAGATTTTCATCGTAAAACTACTTTATGCAAAACATTTTTTTCAGTTCGAAATTTTAATCAAGCAATATGTTGCTGCCGACCCTAATCCATACGTTTTTCTATATACCTGCGGTTGTTCTTCTATGAATGTTACAATCACCTGCTTGGCCGTGCTCGCCGAATCCGCAGAGCGATGTCGTCAACATACTTGGGTGAAGGCAGCGTCCGATTGCCGCTGGCGTGCTGAAACGTCTCAGTCTTATCGACGTTTCCCGTTTTTGTGTTCACCCATTCTGCTCTGTAAGTTCCCTTTGGCAGCTCCACAATCAGTTTCATTTCACTGCCGCCATTGATGTAAATGGCATAAGCACGGCCTACTCGGACCAGAGCACGTGCGGTTGCCTTATCAGGAACCCCGCCTTTGATGACTGAATTGTCCGGCTTCATTCTGATAAAGTCGAAGCTGTTAATGAAATCCTTGAGAATCTCCAACTGCTTGTGCAGCACCGGTCCACCGCTGCCGGGGGCATTGATTTTTGCAGTCCCATCTTCGTGACCAACTGTAAATGAATAATCGAGATTATCAAAGACTGCGCCGCCGGCGATGATAAAATCCCAGCCTTCAAGTCGATATGGCTTTGGCTCACTGCCTGCAAAGCCCGTCTCATCGTCGCCGATTACTTTATTCAGGCCATAATTCTCGGCAACAGCTTTCGGTGGTTTGGCATAATGGAAATTGAAAATAGACACATTAGGATTCGGATTGACCACTTTTTTGGACTTGTTGGCGATGTTCTGGGCGATTAGGTGCTTTGCCTTGAAGTTTGCTTCGGCCTTGAAGATGGTCTCGGCGATGTGGTTTTGCCATTCGAGCGTTACGCCGCCGAAGTACGGCTCGTTGCAGATTTCATAATAGACGTTGTCGAAGTCCCTTAGCTCCTCGACTATCTTGCGTACCATTGCATCCTGCACAGCCAACAGCTTGGGATGATTTAGCGTGTAAACCTCAGTGCGTTCCATTTTGCCGATGCCGTTTATGTTATTGGCGGCGTTCATAGGGCTAAGTTTCCACATATCATCTTTGTAGAAAGGGCAAAATAATACCAGTTCAACCACAACGCCACACTTGCCTGCTTCCGCGACAAAGTCGCGAAGGCGTTTGAAGTAGGCTCTGTCCCAATTTGTGAGGTCGAACTTATTACCGCCATTTGCGTAGCCGGGTGTATTGCTTCGGGCCCAGGGACATATCAACTGACCTTTTGCCGGCGCCAACGTGTTATTCTGAATCTTAAATGCTCCAAGAGGCTCACAGTATGCCCCGCTGAATGTCCGAGTCAGGTTAAAACCGTATGATTCAAGAGTCTTGAGGTACTTCTTGTAATCGAAGGCTCGATTGAGCACTGCCCCGTAATGTTCACCGGACGTTATCAAAACTGTCGGCTTGCCGCGCCACAGGAAATAATGGGGATTGTCCGGATGCAGTTGGATTGGTTTAACCTTCTTTGCCCCCGTTCTTGCATTCGCAAGAATGCACGGGGGTGCCGCATCTGCAGACAAAGCATTGCCGACTAATCCCAGCACCACTGCCCACACAAAGACTGCCAGTCTAATTCCTGCAATATCTCTTACCAGCGAGCCTATCTTCTCCTTGTTTGTTGCCATTGTCTTCACCTGCTCACACATATCAAGCTTCTCCCAGAAAAATGTATTTGTATCGCAACGACCTTTTTCACCATTTTAATATGATTATTTTATAAATCAATAGCTCCGGAGGGATTTTACGACGATTTGCTCAGCTATTGTGGACTGTAAAGAGTTTGTTATAATCATTAGAAAATAACTCAAGATGATTTTCGGGCGTGCCTGTCGCGACTTGGCTTCGCCAAGCGAGCCACGGCGGGCAGGTTTACAGGGCAGAAGCAACCCAGCATCAAAACGGCGTGAGCCGACCCGCTGCGACGCATCACGGCGAGAGCTCTTTTGGTGCTAAGTAGAAAGTGAGTCTCAATTTGAAGGTTCAGTGCGAACTATGTCCAAAAATGTGTTTGATTGAGCCCGGCCAAAGCGGCGAATGCCGGGTGAGAATCAATATCGACGGCGTGCTGCGAACGGTAGTTTATGGATATCCGTGCTCGATTAATATCGACCCAATCGAAAAGAAGCCGCTTTACCATTTTTTACCGGGCACACCGATTCTCTCGATAGCGACCGTCGGCTGTAACCTCCACTGTAAAAACTGCCAGAACTGGGAAATATCACAAGCCAATCCGGAAGATGAAAACATATCCGCATATTTTGTTCCGCCGGAACGGTTAGTGTCGCTAACCAAGCGCAATAATTGTCCTTCGTTGGCATATACTTACACCGATCCTATTGTTTACTACGAATATACTTACGATACTGCAAAATTGGCCAGAAGTACCGGCATACGCAATGTTCTTGTAACAGCCGGATATATAAATGAACAGCCGTGGAAAGAGCTGCTAAAATACGTCGATGCAGCGAACATAGATTTGAAGGGAATTACAGACGATTTCTATCGTCAGGTCTGCTCAGGGACATTAAAGCCCGTCCAGAATGCTATGGTTCTTGCCAAGGCAAGTGGAATACTCGTTGAAGTTACGAACCTGATTATTCCGACGCTGAACGATACACCGGAGCAGATACGCCAGCTTGCCCGTTGGGTCAAAGTGAATCTGGGCGGCGAGACACCACTGCACTTTTCAGGATTTTATCCTCGCTACAAAATGCGTAATCTGCCGCCGACTTCGTTGAACACATTAGAAATGGCTCGGCAAATCGCAATGAGTGAGGGGCTGGACTATGTATATATAGGAAACCTTCGCAGCAAACAAGGCGAGAACACGTATTGTCCAAGCTGCAAAGTTCCGCTCATTGAGCGCAGCGGTTATACTATCCTGAAGAACCGGCTCAAGGATGGCTGTTGCCCGGATTGTGGAAAAGAAATTTACGGAGTCTGGAAATGACACGAAGAAAATTTATTAGCAGGTTAATAAAAGCAGGTTCGGCTATTGTTGTTGGCATTTCATGGTTGGCTAAAAACACGACGCCGCGAAAGTTTGTACGGGCTATTCGAGTTAAAAAATATCCTGGTCCCTTGAAGCCCTTACGAGATATTTCCAAACAAAGCAAATGGAGCGGTTGATATGGATAAGCAGTTGAAAAAATGGTTCGGATGGGGACTTCTGCTGGTTTTAGTGATTGTATTATTGGGTATTGCCGGAATCTTTTTTCTTAGAGCGTATATTTCAGAAACTCCCCCCACCGGAGGAATAATACCCCTCAAAAAGGAAGAGCCGGCAGAGTTACCGAAAATTGTTCTCCGTTCATCGCTTGCCGGCACATGGTATTCTGCCGATGCAGAAGCGCTGAGCAAACAAATTGAAAGCTTCTTCCAAAAAGCTCAGGTCAAGCCGATAAACAATGTAATTGCATTAATCTTACCACACGCGGGATACCGGTACTCGGGCCAAACCGCAGTTTGTGGGCTAAAAACAACTGACAAAAAATATAAACGAATCATTGTCATCGGCCCAAGTCACCGTATCCCGATGGAAGAGATACTGAGTGTCCCGAGAGTAACGCATTACGAAACACCACTGGGACAAGTACCGCTGGATGTAGAGTTTATAAACAAACTTCTAAAATATTCACTTTTTCAGAACGTACCCCAGGCACACAAGAACGAACACAGCGTTCAGATTGAGATACCGCTGTTGCAATACAGCCAAAAGGACTTTAAGCTTGTGCCGATTGTGGCCGGCAGTTGCTCGTTACAAACAATCGCCAAAGCCGGTAACATTCTGAAAAGTCTGGTTGACGCCGAAACACTGATAATTATAAGTTCGGATTTTGTACATTTCGGATCGAACTTTGGCTACGCACCTTTCAAGGAAAACATACCTGAGCAAATCAAAGAGCTTGATATGGGAGCTTATGAATATATAGCCGGATTGGATGCTAAAGGTTTCCTGGAATATAAATACAACACCGGTGCAACGATATGTGGCTATGTTCCTATTGCCATATTGCTTTCGATGTTAAACGAGCCGGCGAAGGCCGAATTGATAAAATATGCAACCTCCGGCGAGTTAACTAATGACTTTACCAACTCCGTCAGTTACCTCTCGGTTGCCTTTTCCGGTTCGTGGCAGAGCCGTCAGGAGATTGAGCCCCAGGCCAATAATCCCGAATTGGAATTAACAGAGGATGATAAGAAACAACTTTTGGCCTTGGCCAACAAAACAATAATTTATGCACTGCGTACCAGAAGAGTTCCACAAGCATCTGAGCTTGGTGTTTCAATCAGCGATGCAATGAAATGTCCCCGCGCGGCATTTGTAACGCTCAAGAAACATTCCCAGCTCAGAGGCTGCATAGGCGATATCTTTCCACAGCGGCCTTTGTACAAGTCGGTCATTCGAAACGCGATTAACGCCTGCGTTAATGACAGGCGTTTTCTGCCGGTAACAGAAGAGGAATGCAACGATATTACAATCGAAATCTCCGCGCTTACGGCGCCTGAACCTGTTGCTTCGTCGAATGAAATCCGGATCGGCATAGATGGCGTTGTTCTGAGCAAAGATGGTCATTCCGCTATTTATCTACCTCAGGTTGCACCGGAGTATGGTTGGGATGTTAATCAGATGCTCACGCAATTGTCTTTGAAAGCGCAGTTGCCTGCCGATGCCTGGAAAGAAGGTGCGAGCTTTCTGGTCTTCCAGGCGGATGTTTTCGGTGAACCCCGCCCGTCGAAGACGGGATGGGGTGAAAGTGAAGGGACCCTGCTTGGCGGGAACCAAAAATGAAACTTGCTCGCCCCGATAGAATTAAATCGCGAGGGGGAACCGCTGCTCCTTTGCTCCGAATTTCTAACGGGGCTCGCAGTTTGCTGATATTCAGTTACGGCCTGTTTACTATTGCCGCCCAGGCCTTACTTTTTCGCGAGTTTATAACTACCTTCGAAGGCAACGATATAAGCGTTGGCATTTTCTTTGCCTCATGGTTTCTATGGGTGGGCCTGGGAGCAATAGTTGTTTATAGAGCGCATATTATCGCCGAAAAATTACTTAAAAACATAGAGCTTTTGTTTTTAAGTTATCTGCCGGCCTTTATCCTTCAATTGATATTAATCATCCAGGCACGCGAGCTTGTGGGCATCGAATCGTATGCGTTGTGGTCCGTTTGGGCCATTCTGATTGTATCAATAATCGTAAATGCACCGGTCAGTATCATCACGGGAATGTTGTTTCCTACTGCCTGCCGATGGGTCGAGAAAGACCAAAAACTTTCCACTGCCGAGCTGCGAGTTCGTCGCGGCTGGGTCTCGCAGGTTTATATTATTGAAGCAGCGGGAAGTTTTGTCGGCGGGCTGGGAGTAACCGTTCTTTTGGCTCTTGGCATAAGTCCGGCAAGGATTTTCTTTATACTCGCTCTTTTCGTCTCGTTATCAGCGGTTTTAGTACAGTTTACAAAGGCAAGGCAGCACGGTATTCCCGCTTTGAAAAAAACCGCCAAAGTTAAAGCACTGCTCATGTTTTTGATTCCGCTTTGTATCCTGCTTTGCTTTTTCATCAGAGTTGATAAAACCTTAATGCGCTATATAAGAGTTGTGAAATGGACCAAATTACTTCCCGCCGATTCTTTAACCGGCTCTTTTCGAACAGCCCAGGCTGAATATCTCTATGGTGTTTATCAAAGCCAATGGGTAGTAATGTCCCAGGGCAGTGTCATCGAAGCATTACCCGATGACAGCGCCGCCGGTCGAATAGCAGCTATAGGTTTGTGTCAAAAACCTGATTCCACAAAGGTTTTGGTCATCGGCTCAGGGCTGGGCCTATGTCAGCAATTCCTGCACTTGCCGCAAATTCAGACAATAAGCTGGGCCCATTGCGACAGTGAATATGTGCAGAAGGTCGATAGCGTTATACCTTCGGAATTCAAAATTATTGATGACCGATTACATCGGCTGGCCGGTGACATTCGTTCATTGCTGGCCGAAGAGAAAAAAGCATTTGACATAGTAATTCTGAATTTACCTGATGCAACCACCTCGGCCCTGAATCGATATTATACTCTCGAATTTTATCGTCAGGTTAAAGAAGCTTTGAAACCAAATGGTATTTTCCAGGTTCGCGTAGCAGGCGGTGAAAACATTATGGGCACCGAGCTTATTAATCTTGGTGCTTCGACTAAATTGACTCTTGAGAAAGTTTTCTCACAGCTTGTTATAACGCCCGGTGAGGACACGTGGTTTATTGCATCTGCCCCTGCCAGCCACGAGCAGGGGCTCACCGGCGACCCTGCTACTTTGCGAGACCGTTTTGCGGGGATAGAGAATGCCAGCCGTGTTTTTACTCCACAGGCCTTGCTTTCTGTTTATTTGCCGGAGCGTGCCGCTGCTGCTGTCAAATACTATGCAGGTGCGGATTTGCCTGAAGAGCTTTTGATTAATCGCGATTCCAGGCCTCTGGCACATCTGTACAGTTTATTGCTGGCAGCGAAGCAATCGGGAGCACCGGTTACGAAACTTATCAAACACTTAGCTCTGGCCGGGCCGTTGGCTTTTATTGTCCCTGTCTTGGTTTTTGTGGTGCTGCGCATTATTTATATCCTGAGAACAGCTCAACAGGGTAATCCGCAGTCCCGAAAGGGACGCCTTGCGGCGGATGCCTTACGGCATAAATCCGGTTTCGACAGCAACTTCCTGGTTTTCTCAGCCGGCTGGGTGGCTATCGGGGTAGTAATTGTCCTGATGTACCTGTACCAAACCCGTTTCGGCTCGCTGTACCTGTATATTGGTGTTGTTTCATCTATGTTTATGGTGGGCTTAACCATCGGCGCCGCCCTAACCAGACATTTATTAGCAAGCGTAAAAAAAGTTCAGCCGGAGATACTGTTATTTGCGGTGATATTTGTGCATTCGTTAATCCTGTGCATAATCGCTTTTTGGCCTGCCGAGCAATTGACACACCTGACCTTCGCGGTTGCATTTGTTTTATGCGGTTTATGTGCCGGCTGCTATTTTCCGATAGCTGCCAGGCAGTTGGCTGATTCTGCTTTCGAGACCGGTCTGGCCGGAAGCAAACTCGAAACTGCTGACCACATTGGCGCCTCAGTGGGAGGACTGCTGACGAGTCTCGCACTTGTCCCTGTACTCGGGGCACGGATAACGCTGTTTGGATTTATTCTGCTGATTCTGGCAAATGTACCGCCTGCCTTGTTGAGAATATACAAGGCCGAACAAGTATGTTCTTTTGATACAATCGCTTTTAGATTGCGCAAGCTCGGCTACGTCTTATTCGGCGTTGGGATATCTATCGTCCTTTGCTCGAACCTGCTCGCCGAGGCTGGTGCACGTCTGAGGCCGTCGCTGCCGCAACATTCGGCATCCGCCCTCATAGGTGGACTTGCCGGCGAATTGCATCTTGAGCAGGAATCAACAGTTCTTCGCGACAGTGCCCGCAAAATCAATTATTTCAGGGTTTCGGACGCCAACGATAAATTAACCGGGTATATCTTCAGCTCTGAGGACCTGGCACCCGATGTTCGTGGTTTTGGTGGCAGGATGAATCTCGCCATTTATGTGGACGACCCCGGCGGCAAATTGATTAACTTCCATATAATAAGGTCGAATGAAACACCGGCGTACCTGGAGCTTCTTAGCAAGTGGCGCGGCTCCTTAAGTGAACGTCAGCTCTTCCAGCCTGGGCCTTTCGCTGACGTTCACGCTGTAACCGGTGCTACCGTAAGCTCTGAAGCTATTCTCTCAGCACTTCAGACATCAGGCCGCAGATTCGCCACGCAAGTTCTTGGCCGCGCTGTTGAAGCAGGGCCCAAAGAAAAAATTCACCGGGCGGCATATCTGCCCGACAACCATGGCATATATTTGATTGGTGCTTTCGTTCTGGCCCTGATTGTAATCTACCGGGGAGGATTTTGGAGCAGATTGGCTGTGCTCTTGTTTAATCTTGTGCTTGGCGGCATCATTTTGAACACCCAGTATTCCAGTGAACAAATAGCAACCTTGCTGTCCGTGCATACGCCTGCTTTAAGATTAACGGGTGCGTTTTTGCTGGTTATAGGAGTCCCGCTTTTGGTAATAATCTTCGGCAATATTTATTGTGGCTACATCTGCCCTTTTGGTGCTGCCCAGGAATTACTTGGCTACGTTTTACCCGGAAGATTCAAACAGCCGATACAG
>JAIVYN010000115.1:0-11818 GCA_048635425.1 Candidatus Aegiribacteria sp. | reverse complement strand
GCCGTCGAGCTGCTGCATCTCAAATCGCTGTGGATTTACTTTGCCAATCGCTTCTTTGTCAAAAACAGGATTTGCTTTAAGGTCGATTTGCAACAAATTAAACAATAAAGGAGGGGGCATTACTGACCTCGAAAAAAAACGCTCTGCGCTGCCGTACTGCGTACTGCCTGCCAACTATTCCTGCGCAATACTTCAATACGCACCACGCGCAACAAACGCAACACACGATGCGCAACTGAATAAGCATAAAAAATGCTTGGGGTGGTTTACTGGGCTGATCTGATTTCAAGAACGCGGTTGCGAACAACCTGAGCAGCCTGCTTGATTTTCTGCATTTGCTTGCGGACTCGTGTCCCTGCTGCCTTGTTTCCACCTTCGGCTTTGCTGATATCAGCTTCAATTTCGTCAATCAATACTTTCAGGTCTTCATACTCTTGCATTAAATATTCCTCCACATTGTGGGGTTAGATTTCTATTTTCGGATTAAATCCGCTATTTTTGGGTTAAAATCGGTAAAAACTTAACGGCACATCACTATTTTGTCAAAGAAAAATGCCTTTTTTTGTAAAAAAATCAATATTTATTTTTTTCCAATTTGATGGATTTTCCCCTCTTTTCGGGCGTTAATGAAGATTATAATACTCTCAAGGCAGAATTACCGGCTTATCGGACTGCCAGTTTTTTAGTCAATTCTGCGATTCTCTGACCACGGCGCCGGCACTGCTGCTCAACTCTCTGGTCGGGCTTGCCAATGGAAACCGGCCCATAATGGTCACCATTCGGGTCGCCCTGGACTACCATGCCGCTGATAAGCATCGCTTCTATTATGCCCATAATTGTGGTCTCATTGCCGCCGCCGATATTTGCCGAGCTGGTAAACGCCGCCCCCACTTTGCCGTCGAGCTGGCCGTGTCTGCCTACTAAATCATCTATCAACTGCTTAATCGGTGCCGCCATCTGGCCATAGTATGTCGGAGAGCCGAATACTATCGCATCATAGCTGAACACGTCATCGGCTTTTACATCGCTGACCAACTTGCATTCGGTCGGCAAGTCAGCCTCATTCATGGCCCTGGCTATTATCTGGGCCATCTCTTTCGTATTACCCGTTCTTGAGTAATAGACAACAATTCCCTTTGCCATTTTTAATCCTTTCTATATCCATTTTCCGTCATTGCGAGCCCTTCGCTTTGCTCAGGATAAACTCCGCGAAGCAATCTCATAACTTATCATACAGATCATACCATTCTCTATTAATACTGTTTATTAGCTCCTCTTTTTTCTTTCGTTATCCAGCTTTGATTGGTCATTGTGTAAACATAGTACTGATTTATCTCCATCGACTTATTTCACCTCTACAATAAATGAGATTGCCACAGTCGCCTTCGGCTCCTTCGCAATGACATTGTTGGTCCATTTTCTTTTGCATACTTCCTGAAAATCGGGTCAGGTGCTCGCATTAACAATTTATTTACCTTTTTATTTAGCGGATTTATTTCCCCGGCTCAGCGGCGCAGGTACCCAAGTTTTTCCGATAGAGGAACGTTGTTGCCGAAGTTGTCCTCGCCATATCCGGATTCTGCTAATAGCTTGATATCAGCCAGGACTCGCTTGTCCCCGATAAATGTTGCGGTCAGGTTGGCGTCCACATCGATCTTACCCATTGCCAGCAGCCGGGCTATTTCGTCAGTAACCTTCTCCAGCAGTGTTCCTTCCTTTCCAGTTGGCTCTTCCGGCAGCTGCAGAGGTTGTTCATACAGGATTAGTTTACCTCGCTCGGCCAACGTCAGTACAACGCCCCGAACGATGGCACTTATGTCGCTCCGGCCTGCTTGTTCCTGGACAAGCTTAAGACGGACGATCTCCGAGGCCAGCCACCGTCGTTTTTGCGCGTTTATCTTTTCGTTGGCGCGGAACAGCTCCAGCGGCGAGCAGGCATCGTAATCCTCCTCATCCATCTGCATCCGTACTTCGCTGCCATAGTGCAGGACAAGCTTGGAAATCAGCGTGGATGGGCGAACGTGGAAGCCGCGATACGGAGGAACAGGCACCTCGATTTGGTCAACCTCGGCGTAACGCTTGAGCATTCTCTGGCACAGATATTCCGCGCAGTCAATGTACAGACTAATACTCGTAACTGAGTAATTCATCAGGACCGCCAGCAGCTCCTCAGCTTTTACCAGCGGCTCAAACCGGGTGGGCGATTCACATAGCTCTTTATTCACATGACGTTCGTAATAGTGAGCAAACGATGTGGCCGTTTTCAGCAGATGAAAAACAACGCTTATATGGCCTCGCAGAACAGGCAAGTCTGTATCCAGCTCTTCTGCTTCGGTGCCTGAGACGTATGTATCGTACAGTGACTGAAGGTTGTGGAACCGAAGCTCGAGACTTCGCAGCTTTTCCTCACTAATTGAGTCCAGGACGTAGGAAGCATATTCTTCAGGCTTGGCCCGACTGGCAGCGCGAACATCTTTACTTTCAGCGGCCAGGTTCAAAAAGGCAGTGGCAAGTAAAGTTACTGTCTCCGAGACTGTTTCTATCCTGCGTGTCTCGCAGTCGTGTGGTAGTCGGCCGGGAGGAAGCTCTTCGATGTAAGATTTCTCACGCAAACTTCGCGACGGAACCGTAAGGCCAAGCTGAGAGGCCCTGACGACCATTTGCTTGGCCGCCCGCGAAAGCACACCGCCGGTAAACTCAAGCGCTTCTTCTGTGGCCTTGACGAAATCCCGCTCAATCGGCAAAAGCCGGTATGCGGGCAATGAGTGTTGAATGTGAAGCAGCTCGTAACTTACATCGGAAAAAAGCTTAATCGCCGCCGTCAGTGACCTGAACGAACACCACCGGCAGCTGTTGCCTGCATCGTAGGCGTCAAGAAGCTCCTCAAGCTGCAAAGATTGCGAAAACAATTCGCCCAGAAACGGACGTACCAGAATTTTATCGCTCGATTTGCACTGCGACAGATAGCGGGCCAGGCCAAGCAATGTCTGGGCACGTTTTGTTATCAGCTCCTGAAAATCTTTATGAGCGATTGTTACCGAACCCATATTATTTTCGTTCGCCCTTTTTCTTTAACGGAATTATCTCCGGCTCACCGAAACCTTCGGGTATCTTAAACTCGAAGACCTTACCGTCGATTTTTCTATTGACCTTCGGCTTGATAAATTTTATCTCGTAAATATCCTTTTGCTCTACCGGCTCGGTAGCCGGCTCGGTTGAAACGGCGAATACTTTCGCTGGTAGGCCTAATTTCTTATCAATCCAGAAATTGATATATACATAGTCATCCTTATAAACCGAATTCGGCTTAACTTTCAAGTGTAATTGAATAAAGTCCTCCGGCTCGGACTTTTTTTGCTCAACCAACGTTATCTGAAACTGTTTTTTCAAATCTTCTATCTTAGTAAAACCAATCATCGGCAAATTCCTGCTGGCCAAATCAAAAGCATCCACCGGCTTATTCGGCTCCTTCGCCTCGGCTAACTGATAATACTTAACTGACTCGATTTCGTAGTCGATATGCACCAGCCAGGTGCCTTGGAATTCGTAGCCGGGAAGACTAAGACTGGCGCCGTCGAGCACGATATATTGTATGGAGTATTTTCCTTCTTCCTCGTCTTCTTGCTTAAGCGTTTCAAAATTTATTCTCAGCTTCGATTTCTTGTCAAACCGTCCATAATACAAAGTACCTTTCCTGAGAGTTTCTGAGCCAAATAACAATGGCTGAAGGAACCCATATTCAATCTGCGCCTCATAGGACGTAAGCTCCAGGGCTTTCTTATTCAACTGTTTTAAGACAGCATCAACCTTATTAACCTTTTCTTCTACCGGCTGCTCCGTATCTGAACTTTTCAGGCACTCACAAGCCCAACAGGTGCTCAACATCCATAACAGGATAACGGCCAATTTGATAATTATATTTTTATTCATTATTCCGATCTCCTTACTTAATGATTGGTGAGTGGTTAATTGGTTAATTGGTGAGTGAATATCCACTACTCACTACTCACCACTTACTACTCACCACTTACTTTCCTCTCTGCGCTACTTTTTACCTTCGATAATTTCAAGTACACTGCTGATATCTTCAATACAAAAATCCGCATGTTCGGTAAACTCGTCGGCCTGATTGTGATTGGCCAGAAGCACCGCAACTGCACCTGCTGCCTTTGCACAGAGTAAATCAAAGAGGTAATCGCCCACCAACAAAGTTTCTTCCGGCTTTACGCCGAACTGCCGAGACAACTGCAACACCCCGAAAGCATCGGGCTTGACCGGCCCATCTTCCCGGCCAATAACAGCATCGAATTTCAGCTTGTGCTTGCGAGCGATGGCAAGGGCATTGCTTCGCTTGTTACGCGTCAATACCCCGATGTGAATTCCTGCTGCACGAAGTGCCGAAAGTGTCTGTTTCGCATTGGCATTGAGTTTGGATTCCGTTACCGCTTTTTGCTCGTGATAATGGAGTATCTTCTCGGCATCCTGCCGCTGTTGAGCAGTCATCTTTTCCATCGATTCCAGAACAGGCCCGGAATCTTTAGCTAAGCCTATTTCTTCCCGAATGGCGTCAAAATCAAAGTAGGGCTGGGTTATCGTGCCATCCAAATCAAATATCACAGCTTTAATCGACATCACATTACACTTTAGTTCACTTTGCACTTTAGTCACTTTTCATACTTTGCGGTTTCTTACGTAGTAATTCAATAAAATATCGGCCAGCCTGGCCTAAAATTTTACCCTTTCGAAGAATTATTCCGGTAGGCCTGACAAATTTTTCATTCGAAAAGGCAATCGCCTTTATTGTTCCACTGCCTAATTCCTGAAGAATTGCGGTTTGAGGCAATATACTTATCCCCGAGTTTATTTCCACCGCCCGTTTGACCGTTTCGATGTTATCGAATTCCATCACCGGCCGGACAACAATATTATAACGCCCCAGAATATTGTCTACCCACGCCCGCGTAGGAACACCTTTCTCAAAAGCGATGAATCTTTCAAATTGCAGTTTGTGAATATCGACCTGCGATTCGTATGACAACGGATGTTTCGGACTGCAGACCAGGACCAGCGGCTCATCCTCAAAGTCATACACATCGAGTCTTTTGTCTCTTTTAGGAACAGCCACAAGACCGATATCGACATCGCCCGATAAAACCAGCTCATAAATCCGGCTGGCACTAAAGTATTCAATATGGACATTAACGTCTGGATAGCTGACCATAAATTTCTTAACGTAATCAGGCAGTGTATGCATCCCGATACTGAAAATCGCAGCCACGTTTATTCTGCTCACAGAGGATTTTTGCAAGGTGCTCAATTCATTCTTTAGCTGTTCATATCTATCAAGCATATCTTTGGAGGCCTGGTAAAACAGCTGGCCTGCCTTTGTAAGCTCAATTGGTCTTTTCTTACGGTCTATCAACTGGCACTTGTGTGCAAGCTCAAGCTGTGCAAGCTGCTGTGAGACTGCAGATTGACTTAGAAGATGTTTTTCAGCGGTTCTTGAGAAGCTTCGTAAATCTGCCAAATCACAGAATACTTTTAGCGTCTCAATATGCATTATAAGCTGTCCTAATATTATGTATTACTATTAATATCTTGTGTTACACTGAACAATATCTTATTCTATATTATATTAGTTATAACTGCCATCGGCAACATAATTATATAGTTTTATTATTAGTTTAACTTATTGTAGTAGTCACAGGAAATACAAATTTTGATTTTTAATGGAGATTTCTCAAATGACTGCAAACACTGTTACTGATGCCGTTTACGAGCAGGTTCTCAAACGTAATCCCGGCGAGGTGGAATTCCATCAGGCGGTAAAAGAGGTTCTCGACTCTTTAGGACCTGTACTGGAAAAACATCCTGAATACGTCGATGCCAAAATCCTTGAGAGGATTGTCGAACCGGAAAGGCAGATTATGTTCCGGGTACCCTGGCAGGACGATAAGGGCAACGTTCAGATCAACCGTGGATTTCGCTTCGAGTTCAACAGCGCACTCGGCCCATATAAGGGTGGCCTTAGATTCCATCCTACGGTGACTGCCGGTATCCTTAAATTCCTCGCTTTCGAGCAGATATTCAAGAATTCTCTTACTACTCTTCCGATGGGTGGGGGTAAGGGTGGTTCAGACTTTGACCCCAAGGGCAAGAGTGACAATGAAGTTATGCGTTTCTGCCAGAGCTTTATGACCGAGCTTTTCCGTCATATCGGCCCAGACACCGACGTGCCGGCAGGGGACATCGGCGTCGGTGGTCGCGAAATTGGTTTTATGTTCGGCCAGTACAAACGTCTTCGCAACGAATTTACCGGCGTTTTGACCGGTAAAGCGCTTAACTGGGGCGGTTCACTAATTCGACCCGAAGCCACTGGATACGGCTGTGTGTATCTCGCCGAAGAAATGCTGAAGACACGTGGCGAAACCTTCGAAGGTAAGGTCTGTACCATTTCCGGTTCCGGAAACGTAGCACAGTACACCGTAGAAAAACTCAACCAGCTCGGTGCAAAGGCCGTCAGCCTCTCCGACTCCAACGGTACAATCTATGACCCTGACGGCATTGATGATGAGAAACTCGCCTTTGTCCTGGACCTCAAGAACGCTCGACGCGGGCGCATCAAGGAATATGCCGAGAAGTTTGGCGTCGAGTATCTTGAGGGTAAACGGCCCTGGGGCATTAAATGCGACTGTGCCTTCCCGAGCGCGACTCAGAATGAGATTGACGGCGAGGATGCGAAAACACTCCTCAAGAACGGCTGTATTCTTGTCGCAGAAGGAGCCAACATGCCGAGCACACCCGAGGCCATTGAGCAATTCCTCAACCACAAGATACTCTACGGTCCCGGTAAGGCCGCAAACGCCGGCGGCGTCGCCACCTCCGGTTTGGAGATGTCGCAAAACTCACAGCGGCTCTCCTGGACTCGCCAGGAAGTCGACCAGCAGCTCCAAACCATTATGATTTCTATCCACAAGCAGTGTTTCGAGGCCGCCCAAGAGTATGGTCAGCCCGGCAACCTGGTTATGGGGGCAAACATTGCAGGATTCGTAAAAGTTGCCGACGCAATGCTCGACCAGGGTTTAGTATAATGAACACTCGTCTTATGAGTGTCAGAAAGGCGCTCGCTTCGGCGAGCGCCTTTTTTATTGCGTAATCCTCACGACATCGTTACAATTCGCTGCGATGGAAAAAGATGTGGACATTGATAAAGTTGTTCGCCAGCATCTTGAGATGGAGCAGTTTCTCTCCGGCTTTGCTCTCAAGGGTAAAACCGGTACACCCGAACCACAACAGCAGCAGGACAATCATGTCCCCACCGTCAGGCGTCCTGTCCAGAGCGAAGCCGAGGCGATGGCCGCCGCAGAGAAATCAGCCGAGCTTGAAAAAATCGACGAGGAAGTTCACCAGTGCCGCAAGTGCGGTCTGGGGTCGCTGCGGACAAATGCAGTTCCCGGCGAGGGCAACCCCAACGCCCGCATAATGTTCGTGGGCGAAGGACCCGGAGCTGACGAAGATGCACAAGGCCGACCTTTCGTCGGAAGAGCAGGACAGCTTTTAGATAAGGTAATCTCGGCAATGGGTCTAAAGCGAAGCGAGGTCTTTATAGGCAATATCCTGAAGTGTCGTCCGCCGGAGAATCGCGACCCTCGCGCCGATGAGATAATAAACTGCCTGCCCTACCTTCAAAGACAGATTGAGATAATAAATCCTGAAATCATCGTAGCTCTGGGTGCTCACGCAGCCAAGACGTTGTTAAACACCACCAAGCCGATAGGTCAACTGCGCGGCCAATTCCACGAATACTATTCCGGCCTCGGCAGACCGCCTATAAAGCTTATGGCCACATATCACACCGCCTATCTGCTGCGAAACTACTCGCAGGAAAACCGCAGAAGGGTCTGGGAGGACATGAAAAAGGTCCTCACCGAACTCGGCCTGCCAATCCCCGAACAGTCGAAAGGATGATTTCGCTCAAGTTTTGAAGACCGCAGATACCAGATAGATGCTAAGAACTAATACTCTTTCACACGTGATTAACGGAGGTCTCATCTCCGAAAGCGTGCCTTTTTCAAAGGCCGCAGCAATCTCATCCTTAATCCAGAACAACGAAACACTTTCGTGAGCTTTCCGCATCCATTAACTCAAGCCCGGCAGGATAGTAGTACTTTTCGTTAATGAAAAGTACTACGTGCTTAGTAAAGGTATGACTGCATTTTTACGACCGGGAAATTCAGCCGCACCTGAGAAATGACGAATTTACCTTGTATTATATTTGACTTTTCGTGCCATTTTTGTATTATGGACATCTAAGATATTAGTATGAGGGATTGAACCAATTCGAGCTTTTCCGCGGAAGGAGCTTGATATGACAGAAAAAACAATTTTCTCGAGATTTTTCATCCTCAGCAGCTTGGTTCTATTATGCCTGTTACTGATGGTAAATGCGCTCGGCTGCAAAGAAAAAACAGAGGAACAAACCAAGCAGTTTGTATTCAATCTCAACGAAGTTTCTGTCTTCGACGTGGGCGAGGTATTCCAGGATTTTCTCAGAGGTCAGAGCACTTTTTGCAATAGACGGCCCCACAGGCCGATTAAGTATCCTGCGTTTAAATCGGAAAAGCCGCTCTACGGCTCAATCAACTTCGCTGGGAGAACCGCTGAGTCTCATACGCCAGGCCGATACCATTTCGCGCTTGACGAATCTGCAGGAACAGGCAAGGGATACGACCGGCTTTATTTCGACCACAATTGTGACCTCGACCTGACGAATGATACGCCACTAACATCTCTGCAGAATCCGCCCAAAGGGACGTTACTGAGGTATCCGTCCATTGAACAGTATGTCTGTTTCGAGAGTTTTGACGTAACTTTTGACTTTGATCCCGGCCGGCGTGCTATCGAAATGATGCCGCGATTGACGATTCGCCGTGGATATTCCGAGTTGTGCCTCGTAGCCACAAAGGCGCGCAAGGGCCAGATCGATATTGGTGGAGCCGGATATTACGCCTTGCTTGGATATACCTATTCTGTCGGCGGCCCGTTTGAACAAACGAGCAGGGCTTTTTATTTGATTCCGAAAATCAGTACCCAGGATTATCCTCGCTGGCTGGGTGCAAACCAGCTCAGGGCGATGCATAAAATTGGAGGAACATATTATCGCTTTTCTGCTACACCGGCAGGTGACAAATTGTTCGTGCGGCCTTATGACGGCGATTTTGGTACTTTCGAGGTTGGTGCCGGCGGACGCGACATGTATCCGGAGATGACCGTGCAGGGTTCGCTGTGCTCCGAAGATATGGTTGTGGCTGTCGGAGGAGAATTGAAACATGGCAGGTTGACGTCGGTTAAAAGCTGCCGGCTGCCTGTCGGGGACTATTTGCCCTGGTCCCTGAAGATAACGTTTGGTCTTTTGCGTATCACAATTTCAAGGAACTATCGCTCAGATGGCAAACTACGCGACAGGAGCGAGAGCCCTATATTTTATGGCATTAAAATTCACAAGGACAAGCCGTTTGTCCTTGACTTCTCCAACAAGCCGGAAATTATGTTTGTTTCGCCGCCAAAGGGTCATCGGGTCAAACTGGGAGGGAAATTGCGGGTGGAAGCTGACCTGATAGATCCAAAACTGGATATTAAGATCCGGTACCTCGAAGACATTACGCGAAAGCAGAAAAAAGAATACGTTACTTCCAATGGTCAAAAACGCACCTCTAAACAAGTCATGTCTCTGCAACCAAAGGTGCTTATCACGCGTGCCAACGGCGAAAAGGTCGCCGAGGGCGTGATGCCCTTCGGACGGGCCGGCACCTACGAGTACTCGTGGAGAGTGCCGGCCGACCTTACACTCGATGGTAATGAAGAGACATTCAACGTGCAGGTGCAGTACGATACGCTGGAGCTTTACGGCAAAGTAACCGCTACACGACAAATCGTGATTTATCAGAATTAATCGAAGGGCAAGCGATTTTTTGCGTGCTTACGGATAAAGTCGATGCCCACGATTGCAGAGTCTGATACGAATGCCAATTGGCTTGGCGGGCAAAACCCAAATCCGAAGACATCCGAAAACAGCACCTCTGTCTGAGAACTGCCGATACAGCAAGGGTTTACGAAGAAAAAATATTCACAAAAATACTTAAAATCTGTAACTTTTGACTGAAATCCACGTCTATATTTATATAACGAACATAACTGGCTTTCGCTCCGGCCAAATAATTAACCGTATTTGGAAGTTCCGCAAAATGCAAAACAAAACCTATATTTGGCTCACCGTGGGGATTAGCCTGATTGTCCTTACATCAGCGGCCCCGGCACAGAATGAGCAGTGGCTGCAGTATCACTCAGCGCGTGACTCGTGGCAGCTCCTCGGCGGGGGCTCTGGTTTCATCCAAGCCGAAGGAGGTGACGAGAACGTAAAGATTATCCTCGGACAGCAACTGGTTCATACGAAATATGTTTCTCCTATAGGCAAGCCCTTACCCGAACTAAAAGACTTAAAAATTAAGCCGCCGCCAGCTAATGCTGACGATAAGATGCTCCTCGTCTGCTTCTGGGATATGGAACAGCGGCCGTCGCGGAATTGCATTATGCGACTCGCCAGGCAGGCCGAGCAGTTAAAACAAAAAGGCGTAACTGTTGTCGCAATACAGGCCTCGAAGATTGATGAAAACAAACTCAAGGAATGGGTGAAAAAGTATAACATCCCCTTCCCAGTCGGTATGGTTCAAGGCGATGTAGAAAAAAGCCATTTCACCTGGGGCGTGAAATCTCTTCCCTGGTTGATTCTCACTAACTGGGAGCAAACTGTCATTGCAGAGGGCTTTGGCATTGATGAACTGGACGAGGAACTCAAAAAAAACATCGAGACAGAACATGCGATTCAGAAGAATAAAGCGACGCCTACCAAACCATTAGCTCAAACAGGTCTATCTGTTCCGGCGAAATCCTTTTTGGATGCCGAGGCGATACTGGCTGGCTGGGAGAGCAGCTATGCAGGGATAAGAACCATGCATGTCTCTTACTGTACTCGATTGGTAGATTATCAACCTCCGGCCAACAATCCGGAGCAACCACATCCTGTTAAATACCAGCACATCGAAAGGGTGGAAGATGGGAAACGATATCATATACGTTATTCTATAGCCGAAGATGGCTTTGACAGACCTGAGAGTCTTATGGAGCATGCATTTGATGGCAAGATTACCAGGGAGTACTGGGGCAGTACTAAACATGGTTCGATCGTTGCGGGCCTGATAGGCAGGAATACCGAGACGAAGAATGACCTGAAGGTTTATATGCTCTTACGAAGAAGGCTGGTGGGAAGACGAAATGCCTCCGGGACTTACTTGATAGAAGACCCAAACTCAAAACCGGACTTGAGTCGAACTTTAGGTTATGCAATATCGAGATCTATGGTTTCGGTGCTTCCTAAACTTGAACCTGTTGGCAGCCAATTGTGCCATGTCATTGAGGTTACAGTACCCGGAAAAGACCATAAGGGAATACCCCGACAAATCAAGCAAGTGTTTTGGATGGCCCACGACAAGGGGATGTGTCTGATGAAATATCAATGGTATTGGGACAACACGCTTGACAGGGAAATTAAAGTCGAACAAATCTCTATGGCAAAGATGGATAATACTGATGTTTGGTATCCGAAAAAGGCCTACAGAACTACCTTTAGCGACGAAATTGGAACAATAAAGTACGAATTGACGGTAACAGAATTCATACCTAATGTTGAGGTGGACGGGAAAACTTTTCGATTCGATTTTCCGAAAGGAACGGACGTATTCGACAGAGTCAGGGGAATCGC
>JAIVYN010000114.1:0-12024 GCA_048635425.1 Candidatus Aegiribacteria sp. | reverse complement strand
ACGCGTAGTATCACTACGAAGATACAAAAGGGCAGTACTTCGCGACCTGGAGATGATATTAAATACGAAGAGACACCCATTGCACGACAACATATATGAGTTTAGCGAAGCAGCACGGTCAGTGCTAAACTACGGTATACCCGATGTATGCGGTGCAACTATCTCAGCAATCAGTCCGGCTGAGTTTGAATCACAAGTGAAGCAAGCTGTTCTATGTTTTGAGCCGCGAATTTCGCGTAAACAACTGTCTGTTCGTATTGTCACTCCACTGGATTCGGCAAACATTCGTACCATCTCGTTCGAAATAGAGGGTGAGCTGTGGGCACAACCGTTGCCGGACCACCTTTTCGTTAAGACAGAAGTAGATTTGGAAACCGGTCACCACAAATTAAAGGGTGAGCCAAGTGGATAGACGTCTGCTGGACTTGTACAATCGCGAACTTGCGCATCTTCGTGCAATGGGAGCGGAGTTTGCAAAGGAGTTCCCCAAAATAGCAGGCCGCCTTGGCGGACTGGATGAGTTTCAGCCGTGCCAGGACCCTTTTGTTGAACGATTACTTGAGGGATTTGCTTTTCTCGCTGCCCGAGTGCAGCTCAAACTCAATGCAGAGTTTCCGAGGTTTACACAGTCTTTGCTCGAAACCATCTATCCCCACTATTTGGCACCCACACCATCTATGTGTATTGTCCAGTTCAAGCCAGACCTGGATGAGAGTGGATTAGCTGACGGCTTTTTAATTCCAAGTGACTCTTCGTTTTACAGCACTTTGGGCAAAACAGAGCAAACCAGATGCGAATACCGTACTGCACATGACGTGACCCTCTGGCCCATTCAGGTCAAAGAAGCAAATTACTATACACGCGAGCTGGCCTCGCTTGAAGTCCCTAACCTATCTAATGTCAAAGCTGGAATTAAAATCCGGATTCAATCCACGGCGGGGCTTAGCCTTAGCGAGTTGAAACTGGATTCTTTGACCTTTTATCTTATGGGGGCCGGCGAGATCCCAATGCATTTGTACGAACAGTTTTTTGCAAACGCCGTGGCGGTTGTGGCCCAACCAACGACTAAGCCCATGAAGTGGCAAAAGGTCATTGACGCTTCTTGTATTCGGCGCGTGGGTTTCGAAAATAAACAAAAACTACTACCTTACGATGCGCGCTCTTTTCAGGGATATCGTCTTTTGCACGAGTACTTTGCATTTCCTCAACGATTTATATTCGTTGAGCTTACAGGTTTGAGCACCGCAATCCAAAGCTGTGAACAAAATCAATTGGATATCATTATCTTGTTCCGCGAGTCGAATATTGAGCTTGAGGGTGCGGTCAATGCTGATAATTTCGGATTATTCTGTTCGCCGGCAATAAACCTGTTTAAAAAACGGCTGGACCGCATACCCGTATCAGACAAAGTCTTTGAGTTTCATGTCGTTCCGGACCGAACCAGAGCACGGGACTTCGAGGTTTACAAGCTTTCCAAGGTAATGGGGTATGGGGCCCTGTCAGACCAGCTACAAGAGTTTCTTCCTTTTTATTTAGCGAAAGATCTGGGAGACAGCCGTACAGGCGGCTATTATGTCACGAACCGAGTTCCAAGGCCCCAGTCACAGGATGCAAGGTTGCAAGGCCGAAGATCGAGAAGTTATACAGGCAGCGAAGTTTACATATCTCTTGTTGATTCAACCGCCGCACCGTATAGTACTGATCTAAAGCAGTTAGGCGTGGAGGCCCTGTGTACAAACCGTGATCTGCCCCTCCATATGCCAATTGGACTTGGAAGCTCCGACTTCACTATGGACAAGACAGCGCCTTGCACATCAATTCGCTGCCTTGGGGCCCCAACCTTGCCCAAGCCATCTCACGCTGAGGGGGAAATTGCGTGGCGCATTATCAATCACCTGTCACTAAATTATCTTTCGCTTACCGATACTGATGAGCGTGAAGGTGCCTCAGCACTCCGCGACATTTTGCGACTATATAGTGACACCAGTGACCTGCAAACTCACAAGCAAATTGATGGCATCAAATCGATAGGTTGCAAGCCGATCACTCGTAGAATCACAACATCGGGAGCAATGGCGTTTGCACGCGGATTGGAGGTAAGAGTAACTCTCGAAGAAGCAGCATTCGAGGGAAGCGGGGTGTTCCTGCTTGGTGCTGTTCTTGAACAATTTTTCGCCAAATATGTTTCGATTAATTCTTTTACCGAAACCGTAGTGAACACACTTGAACGTGGAGAGATTATGCGATGGACCATGAGAGACGGGTTGCGTCCCATTCTTTAACGCAAGCATTACGGGACAAACCCTATAGTTTCGACTTTTTCCAAGCGGTGCGACGGCTCGAATGCGCCCACCCGGACCTGCCGCGGATCGGACATTCACAGCGACCTCAGTATGATCCCGTCAGATTCTGCCAAAATGTGTCTTTAGCGTTTGCGCCTTCAGCCATCAAGGCCTATTCCGAAGCTACAAACGAATATCCCAGCCGGATGGTCGTTAATTTTTTAGGACTTCTCGGTACCAACGGGCCTCTGCCTCTGCCTATAACTGAATATGTACATGATCGATTACACAACCATAAAGACAAAACACTTGAATGCTTCCTTAATGTTTTTAATCATCGAATGGTATCTCTTTTCTATCGCGCATGGGCATGTAACCAGCAAAGTGTGAGCCATGATCGCACAGAAAAAGACCCGTTCGCAGTTTACATCGGGAGTCTATTTGGAATAGGAGAAGATTCATTCCGTAACAGAGATGCTGTCCCTGACGTCGGTAAACTTCACTATTCCGGGCGCCTTGTTTGCGAGACCAAGAATGCCGAAGGCTTACGAGAGATTCTTCAGGACTATTTTGGAATAACGGTATATATTGAACAGTTTGTTGGACAGTGGATCGATATTCCACAAGAGCATTGTTGCCGATTAGGAGAATCTATCGAAAACGGAAAAATGGGTTCCACATTAATTATAGGGTCTCGTTTTTGGGAATGTCAGCAAAAATTCAGGATTAGGTTTGGGCCGATGCATCTTTCTGAATACCAGCGTATGTTACCGGGAGGCGATAGTATTCGGCGGCTTATCGCATGGATCAAGAATTACGTCGGAGATGAATTGAGCTGGGAGCTTCAGTTGATATTAAGTGCTATAGAGGTTCCAAGTATTTGTTTGGGAGAAATGGGCCGATTGGGATGGTCGACATGGCTTAGGAGTAAAAAGTTTGAAAAGGATGCGGACAATCTTGTACTGAGAAATTTGGTTGCCTAACATATTTCCATAAATGCGGTATTCCACTAAGAACTAAATTTGCACTTACAATTATTGTTGACAATGCGAAAAAACTGGGGATAATAGTCTTTATTTAGATACCAATATTCTGTTCCGAGAGGACCGAAAACTGTGTCTGCGAAGAATAATAAAAAGTTAGACAGCCGCATTCTCGAGACGACAAATCGTCTTCGTTTGATCCAGGTGGATTTCGCAGACCAGAGCGACCAAACCAGAGATGAGTACCTCTGCGAGGAGGTTGAACGGGCCTTGAAAATGGTCCTGCCCGATGAGCGGAATGAATTCCTGGAAAGATTGATGGCAAGATTTCCCACCTTGAAGGTCAGTACTCAGCCGATATTGGAAGAACGGGGTGCTAAGGATAGTCCCACAATGGAGGTTGGTAAGCTTAGGGATCCCGATTTTCTTATCCGCAGCCTTCTCGAAATCGCCCCGACACTTTCTAACGACCAGAAAAAAATTGTCGTCAAAAACCTGCAAGAGGGAGAATTAGAGCCACAAATCCAACAGGATTATTCTGATGAATCAGTTCAAAAACTGAAGGCTAAGCTTCAGCTTGATGATGGGACGTCTTTTAATACCAACAGGCTTACTGAACTGATTATCTTACTTGTTGATTTCGCGTACAGGCTTGAGCCTTTGGTTTGGAACACATGGCGTAAATTGTCGCCTCGGTCAAACATTCGTCCGCCCGGCGATCTGAAAGATGCCATAGGACAGTTCATTTACAATGACTCCAAGGTATCGCAGGAACAAGTTGATAGTGGACTTAAAGAATTGCAACGCCTTGTTGCAGCTATTACCACAGCAGTTGGCCGAGTTGGCGGCCAGTTCGCCAAAAGTCATCTCGCCAAGTTTTCACCCTCCGAGATTTCAGCCCTGGTCCGAATGGAGCATAAAAGTGTTCTTGTTAGTCACGAAGTAAAATGCTGGCGAAAATATGTCGAACTGGCGGATACATTGACCGAAGACACCATCGAGACGGAAATAAGAAAAGCCATCGTTGACTACGTGGAATCTTTAGTGAAAAGAACGAGTCGGTGACCTAAGTATGGGGTAGTACGTTATGACGATAAAAGGCCAAATTCATTGGTGCGAAGGTCTCTTCCTTCAGCCTCACCATCTCCAAGCCATGCAAAGGTATATCCTCGAGAATTTCACAAGGGAACGCCGTCTGGGCTGGAGCTATCCCTATGGTGTGATAGAGGCAAAAGTTTCTGACGATCAGCTGGAAAATATGCGAGTTTCATTCGACCGACTCCGGGCTATAATGCCCAGCGGGCTTGAAGTGAACGTCCCTGATAATGCTCATCTTCCGTCGCTTGACATAAAAGAGGCATTTGCATCAAGCAGTGGTCCATTAAGCATCAGTCTTGGTGTGCCGGTGTGGTATCCTTCTCGAGGCAATGTTATCGAAAAAGGTAGTGAGGACTGGCGTACTAAGCATACCTATCGGGTAGTTGAGGTCGAAAGACCCGATGAGAATACGGGTGAAAATCCGCAGCCAATCCTTGTTCGCCAGATAAACGCCAGGCTTTTGCTTGACACTGATGACCACTCAGATCTCGAAGTATTACCGTTGCTGCGCATTGTCCACGCTGCGGGTGAGGATATCGGACTGCCTCGTAGAGACCCGGCATATATTCCCGCATGTCTTGTCATTAGTGGCTCACCCGTATTGAGCGAGCTGCTCCGAGATATAACTAACCAGGTTATGGCCAGCCGGAATGAATTGGTAGTCCAAATTAACCGCGGCGGCTTTAGCATTGAAAACATACGTGGTATTCAATTCGAGCAAATGCTCCGTCTCAGAACGCTCAATCGGTTCAGCGCCAGCCTTGGCTCTCTCATCCATGCCCCCAGCGGTGTTACACCATTCGTAATGTATATAGAGCTTAGACGGCTACTTGCTGAGCTTGCTGCCTTGCGTCCCGACCGGGACCAGTTTGAGATTCCCGAATACGATCACGACAGCCCGGCAATTGCCTTCAACGAGGTTACTACCAGGATTCGGTCGCTACTCAAGGGCGTAGTTCAGGCCAGATTTCTTAAAGTTCCCTTTACGATGGATCAAGAGCATAAAATCTTGGTAGCAACTCTCAGTGACGAAGCATTATCCTTGCCAAATGAGTATTTTCTTGCTATCAAAACAAAGCAAGACCCTTCGGAGCTGGCGAAATTGGTCCTGGATCGCGATAAATTTAAACTTATGCCGCAGAGTCTTGCAAATCAGCGGGTTTTCGGTGTGAAGCTTGCCCAAGAATTGTATCCACCCGTTGAACTTCCAGCACAGGTAGGACTTCATTATTTTCGGGTGATGAGGAGTGAAAGTGCGCGGCTCTGGGAGAGGATAACGCAAGAAAAGGCGTGCGCCGTGCGATGGCCTGGAATTGAATCTTCTGACTTTGAGGTTACACTATATATGACTGTTCCGGATACGGAGGCATAACAAATGACACTGCTTGAATTATGTGAGCCGCTTTTCCAATATATATGTCGGCTCAGTCGGTTAGGACGCTCGGGTTGCACTCTGGAAATGGACCAGGTACGCAACGAGATTAAGAGAATATTCGAGGTGATGAGAGCGGAGTCTTTAAATAATGCAGGATTGACCACCCAGTACGAGAAGATTGAATTACCTCTGCTTTTCTTTGTTGATTTCGTGATTAAAGAGAGCAAACTGACTTTTGCCTACGATTGGTACGAGCTGGGTCGTGAAAGAAACGAATTAGCTGGAGACGAGAAATTTTTTGACCTGCTGGATGAAAACCTTGTGGATTCGAGTGACGCTGCAACTGAGAGGTTAGTGATATTTTACACTTGTATCGGTTTGGGTTTTACGGGCGTTTATGCCGGACAGCCGGAAAGTATCCAGAGGTTAATGTCGAAAATTTCCGCTCGCATTTCTGGTATGATGGATGCCGATGAAAAGTCTTACATTTGCCCGGAGGCCTATGAAAATGTAGATGATAGAGATTTCGTTGAGCCACCAAGTACAAAGTTAGTAGGTATCGGAATCACCTTAATAGGTCTCATTATCGTTTGGAGCATAGCGTATTTTTGCTTGCTTTATTGGACGTTACAAGATGTGGACAATTCGCTTGATACGATCATTGAACATGAAAAGTCGGCCTATGTCACCGAGTGACATATAACAATATCAAGTAGACCAAAATTTGTGTGATAACTAATATGAACCCAAGAATTTCAAGCTTTATGAACCTTCCGACGCCCATCAAGGTCGGACTATTGGTAGTATCCGGCGGCGGTATTATGGCAGCAATGTGGTATATTCTTCCCCGCCAGATACTCTGGATCGTGCTTATCGGAGTTGCCATTATAGTCTTGCTTCTTTTGCTATACCGGTACCTGCTAAAATGGCAGAAGAAACGCAAGTCAGCCCCGATGGAACGCGGTATTGTTGATAGTGCTGCGACAGCACCGCAGGGAATTAGCGAAGCTGCACACATGGCCCGCGTGGATGATTTGCGGAAAAAATTCGAAGATGGTATCGAGAAGTTCCGCGCTGCCGGCAAGAACCTCTACGACTTTCCATGGTATATGTTTACAGGTGAGCCAGGTTCGGGAAAGACTGAAGCTATACGTCATTGTAATATCGGTTTTCCCCCAGGCCTACAGGACCAGTTTCAAGGTGCTGGTGGTACACTTAACATGAACTGGTGGTTCACCGATCACGCTGTCATTCTTGATACGGCGGGCCGCTTGATGTTCGAAGAGGTAGAAACAGGGGGCTCAAGTGAATGGAAAGAGTTCCTAACGCTGCTGAAAAAGTCTCGCCCGCGTTGCCCGGTCAACGGCGTATTTTTAGTAATTCCTTCTGATAGTCTTATTAAAGATACTGCCGATGAAATTGAGCAAAAAGCCTCCAAGATTGCCAAGCAGTTTGATATTATCCAGCGATCTCTGGATGTCAGGTTTCCCGTTTTTGTGGTCGTTACTAAAAGCGACCTGATTAATGGATTCCGTGATTTCTTTGATAACCTGGAAGACCCACAACTTCAGCACCAGATATTGGGCTGGTCCAACCCTGCACCGCTCGATGAACCATATAATCCTGGTTTTATTGACCAGCACTTGAAAACAATTCAGGGCCGTCTTTACCGGCGCAGACTTGCATTACTGCAGGACATAATATCCGGATCCGATGAACCTGGAACCGAAAAGATGTGCCAGACAGACACGTTGTATGCATTCCCTCAAAGTCTTACTAAAATCGCTCCGCGAATGGCCCGATACCTCGAGTTGGTCTTCAGTGTCGGCAGTCAGTGGTCTTGCAAGCCGCTTTTCTTCCGCGGTATCTACTTCACCTCTTCAATGCGAGAAGGCTCAGCTTTGGACGAAGACCTCGCCGAATCAGTCGGAGTGCCGGTTGATTCTCTTCCAGATGGACGTGTATGGGAACGCGACAGGGCGTATTTTCTCAGGGACCTTTTTATGAAAAAGGTTTTCCGTGAGAAGGGGCTGGTTACAAATGCAACGAATGCAAAAAAGTTACATTCGCGACGAAAAACCACAGTTTTATTTTCGGCCGCTGCCAGTGTGATTCTACTTCTCTTTTTTACTATCTACATAGCTATTTCGTTTCGCAGGTCCGTCGGCGAAATGAAAGGTTATTTGGTAACCTCAGCGAACCTAATCTCTAAAATCTCTCAAGGAAAAACGAATGAACTACAAGTGTTAAAGAGTGAAGGAGAAGATAGTTATAGATATATTGGCAAAGCAGAGGTAGAGGTACCTGGAGGGGACGTTACAAGACTCAACTTTTCCGCACAGCTTGCCGACTCAGTAGCCCGATGGAAGATACCCTGGATTTTTGCCCCGGCAGCTAAGTTTCTAAAGGGTATTGAAGCAGAAAGCCTGAACAAAGCCCAGGGTATTGTTTATGAGGAAGGTGTTCTACGCCCGTTCCTGGATGCGGCCGGAGACATAATGGAGACACAAGAAAATGGTAGCTGGACACTTCAAGATGTTGAGACCAGGGCCTTGCGTCAATTAATTCGGGTCAAAGCGGCTAAACCCATGAATGAAGAAGGAGAGTATTCTGCTCAAACTTTCTTGGATCCCCTCTTTGGATATGTTTTTAAACACGACCCAAACCAAATTCAAAGGCACAAGGATGACAAGGCCGAACTACATCGGCCGCTGGGGATGATCTATGCTCGAATTGACGATAAAGGTGTGAGTAAGCTTAGAGCTTGGCCTCCTTTATTTCGGACAACAGATCCTAATTCTCAATACCTCGAAATCGCAGTAGAACATGGAATAAAACTCTTCAATGAATATTGGAACGATCCGAACCGCTTGGGAGCACAAAATCGAGACTACGCCCAGGTCCAGACTATAAGGGACCTCAAAGATGCTCTTGAAAAATTCAATACTGCTGAAGCCCGTATTTTAGCTCTTGGTGATGACCTTGGTCCCAAATCAGACAATCACTATACAGTTGAACAATCCAATAAATTTACCAGTAACTGGAACGAAAGCTTTGAGAATCTCAAAAGAGCCAAGGAAAGTATTGACAATTATGTTGTTACCCTCAAAAATCCACAATCACTTGTACCTCTGTGGGCCGAGCAGACAAAGCGTGCCCTACAAGATGTCAGCGAAAATTACGAGTTCCTTCTTAGCGACTTAAAGGACGTCAATGAGGCCGAGCACGTATTCCTTAGTAATATGCGGGGCGAGCTTGAGAATGCTCTTGAGAGAATAAAAAACAGACTAAGTGAGAGCGGCTTTGGAAAAGAACTTGCTCGGTTTGATAGAGAATTTTACGCCGAGGTTCCGCGCGACCCAAGAAGAGGACGTTTATATGCAATCCGCTACGAAATATATTCGCAGGCGAATGAACAACTTAACGCGACAAAGTCCATCTCCAATATCGTAGATGAGGTGGTTGGAGCCATTTCAGAGGCGGAGGAAGCATTCACAGAAGCAAGTCGTAATATAGGCAAGTTACGAGACTATGATCCCAACCCCGCTGTTTCTCGTTTCCAGGAAGCATCTGCTATTTCCAGCTTGGCCCTTGCCTTAGCTCAGCAAAGACAACTTTATCAAATCATGAATAGCAGCTTAGATGCAGCTCCTAAGAACATCGAAGATCTCGAGAAGTTAATAGAAAAAGAAAGTAAATGGGATTGGGCAAACATTTCAACAACAATTATCGACAGGAGATATGATCCGAACGCCGCCGCAGCTATGCTCGGTGCCTGGAAATCTTTTGGAGATATATTAGAAAAACAGTTGAGCCAGGAAACGAGCCTCAAAAAAGAGTACACGGCTGCAAACGGAACTTACACAAAATATGCAGAACAGTACCTGCGTTACTGGTTCGAAACAGTGCCTAATCGTGTGATTGAGGACAAGGCCAAACGTGATTCGGAGCAATACGAGAATGTGGTAGCTACTGCAGTGTTAGAAGAGCTGCGAGTTGGTCTTGGTGAGCCGCTCGAAGCGGTTCTTACCGAGCTTGATAAGTATAAGTTTGTCCCGCCTGACACTAATGACATCCAACTATTCAGCAGGAATTTGAATAAAGTCAAACGAGAAAAGTATGATACTACAAATATATTCCGGCGGGTGCTTGACAATTGGACAGAATTGAAGGGTAATGCCGAGACAAAACGTAGAACCGTATTGAGCTTGCGGCCGGCCGCTTTCCGCGATAGTTATGCGCCTTTTTCTTATAAGTCACCAGCACAATTTGTGGACATGTACTTGGTCAAACTGACCTGCAGCCTATTACGTCAACTAACATCACAGGTGCAAAGCGATAAAACAGAAGCACTTAATGAGCTAAGAAAGCATAGCAGCAAATTCCCCCTGGAGCCGGACAGCAACGATGATTTAATGGAAGATGATTTTACCAGGTTGCGCTTGTTGTTTGATAGAACTTATTCGCAGAGAAGTTTTCCCGATGGGACAATCGGAGCTGGCCAGAAGACAGGCATTGATGAGGTAGATATAGAACTTAAGCGATTACAGGAACCATTAGTAGAATCTCAGAAGAAATTAGTCGAGATGGAGCAAATCAAACAAGTCTTCGGGGGGCTTCCTAAAAGTGGAAGTCCATGCTATTGCAGGATAAAACTTCTGAGTGAAAAGACACAACGTAGTCTTCTGCAGAAGGACGAAGTTCCTTTGTCTGACTACCTCACAGAATTAAAGTTTGTCCAGGGGACTCGCCAGAGCGAGCGGTTTAACACGCGTTCGAGGGAGGATTTGAACGTATGTACGGTTAAATATCCCGGACCACAGCTTAATGTCGAATTTTACCAGTATCCATCTGACCCCGAACCGCTTAAGGATAAGATTTTAAAATTCCCGGAACCATGGGCATGTCTTAGAATGTTGCGTCAGGGTTTTGACAATCAGAAAAAAGGATATATTAGACTTAATGTTGACGACAAAGATAATCTGGGGGGGGTATTATATTTGCACCTTGAATTCTTCAATGACAGTGATTGCAAACAGCCGGTCGATCCGAATTTTATAGAGGCAATAACTGGTTCCTGAAACCGTAACATGGATAATAACCGAAGCAGCAGGTATTGATTTAGCGAGACGAAGGTATTGAGCTCTCCTCTTAAAAGATTCGCAAGGCGTTTCATTCCGAAGGGAAAGGATGTCTCATCCGAAAGAGTGTTTGTTGCTGCATTCGGCAAACACCCTGGCTGGGATGACCACATTGATGATATTGGTCTCGAAACTGACATTCTTATCGCTGTAAAACGTATTCTTTATGTTCAGGGTGTTGGCAGCAACATTGACTCCGGAAGCTGGGATAAGCTCCAGGAAAATCAGCCAATCGAAGAATTCAAACATACGCTTGTATGGTGTATGGATGGTAACTTAATTGTCGGGCGATTGTGGTCTTCTCGGGACGGTAAGGGACGTACAAGTTATCCAATGGTGGTTTGTGTTCAGTGTTGTCAATTGCCACTGGAGTGGGTGCTAAAAAATATCTTGCCGCTTTTGGAAAGAGTCGAAAAAACTTGTACTGCAACGACTTCTGCGGCTGACGTCCGCCTGACCATCGAAAACGCCCAAAAGGAGCTTCGCCAATTAACTCAACAATGTGAGCCTTCGCCCATTTTGCCGGCTGTTCGCACGGACGTAATGGCGAAGCTTACCGAGTACCCGGAAATGGGAGGCCCAAATCATCAAGGTCTTCTCCGTATCCTGTATCATATCGAGCGCGAAATTGCACAAGATCATCTTGATACTTCTAAGGGCAAGGCCTTCCGACCAACGTTGCTGCGTGTACCCATTTCTCCACCTCCTGTCATAGAAAGTGTGCCTCTGTGGATTAATTTTCTGCTTACGAAATTTGGCATCAATACATCTGTTCTTATGCTAATGCCCCTACAAAAGCAGTGGATGGACATAATTATAGGTGAGCCAACAAACGTGCAATTATATTGCCTGCGGGCTTCCCTCAGGGTAATTCCACTTACGAGCAGTATCCCATATAACCTGAGTCCGGAGTTTATCGATCGAGCCAAACAGCTTATAGAGGATTCGCAAGGTGAAGAATGAGGCTTCAGTTCCCAGAGAACTGCCGAACCTGTGTAATTCATTACGCTGTGCAGAGATGTGGAGCCTTGCCTGCTGTTATTTAATTATTCCGGAAATTTAACTGCTGCTTTGTTCAGAAGCTCCCGGCGGTTGCCACAAGCTACTGCCATCGCCCGGCCAGTGGGGCGCTCGGTTCAGCTATG
>JAIVYN010000113.1:0-12055 GCA_048635425.1 Candidatus Aegiribacteria sp. | reverse complement strand
GATGTTCGGCTTATCCGGCCCTTTGGTTTTTGAAAAAAGGGCCTGTGGTAGGGCCAAAGCTATAGCGCCGGCTGCGGCAGAACGAAGAAAATATCTTCTGTTAACCATTTACTTTCCCTCTCAAGCCAAATGCGGTTTTAATCTCAATACTTTGAAACTATAGCATAAGTCGAATTTACGAGTTATAATAAAGAATGTGAAAGGCTTTGTCCAATGAATTAGTATTTCTGTTGAAAACTAAGCCTTGCTGGTATAATGCGAGATACGAGCAGTAACAGGGATGTTTTAAGATGGCTCAACTCAGGAAACAGCTTGGTTCTCTTGACGTATTTGCCGTAGCGGCAGGGGCAATGATAAGCTCAGGCTTGTTTGTTTTGCCCGCCATAGCTTTTACAAAGGCCGGCCCCGCTGTCATCATATCCTATCTTTTCGCATCGATTTTGATAATTCCCAGTGTCCTGAGCAAAGCGGAGCTGGCCACGGCGATGCCGAGAGCGGGCGGGACATATTTTTTCGTCGAACGGAGTTTAGGCCCGATTTGGGGGTTGTTCAGTGGATTGGCGGGCTGGTTTTCATTGGCACTGAAAAGCGCTTTTGCTGTTGTCGGGATAGCGGTCCTCGTGGAGGTTGTGCTTCGAAGGGTCTTTCCCACACAACTTGAGCCGTGGCACCTCAAGGCAATAGCTGCCCTTTGCTGCATCGGATTTACGGCACTTAATATCTTTAGCGTCAAGCTAACAAGCAGATTTCAGGTTTTGCTTGTGGGGATATTACTGACGATACTGACCTTATTTGTGCTCTTCGGGGCCGGGGCCGTTGAAGCTGTCCGATACAAGGGGTTTCTGGAAAAGGGTTGGGCAGCGGTGTTTGCAACGGCGGGCCTGGTTTTCATAAGCTTCGGCGGCCTGACCAAAGTTGCCAGCATTGCAGAAGAAGTAAAACACCCCGGTAGAAACCTGCCGTTGGGGATGATAATGGCCTGGCTCGTTGTAACGGTGTTTTACATTGGTGTAATCGTAATTACAGTAGGTGTCCTTGATAAACAAGAGCTTGTTAAAGTTGTGGATGGCGCCGAACAAGCTAATACCTATGTCCCAATATCACTTGCGGCGAGTAAATTTATGGGTCTGCCGGGTTTTATAATCCTGGGTTTCGCTGCCATAGCTGCTTTTGTAACCACGGCAAATGGCGGCATACTCGCTGCGTCGCGGTCGCCTTTGGCAATGAGCAGGGACAGATTGCTGCCGTCGATTTTAGCGCAGGTCAGCGGCCGCTTTAAGACGCCCCATATCAGCATACTGCTCACCGGCGGATTTATGATTGCGGCCATCGTTTTTCTTGATATAGAGGTGCTGGTCAAAACTGCCTCGACCTTAATGATAATACTTTTCATTCTTGTCAATGCCAGTGTGATTATAATGCGCGAGAGCAGGATACAAAGCTATCGGCCGAAGTTCAAATCGCCGTTGTATCCATATATTCATATCTTTGCCATCATCGCTTATGGTGCATTGATAATAGATATGGGGCTGGTGCCGTTACTGATTACCGCGGGCTTTGTCGGTTTGAGCGCCGCCTGGTTTTGGCTCTATGTTTACAGGCGGGTCAGCAGGGCCTCGGCGGTTATGCACGTGGTAGAACGAGTTACCGACAGAGAGCTTAAAACCGTAACCCTTGAGAATGAGCTTCGGGACATTCTGCTCGAACGGGACGATATAATCGAGGACAGATTCGATGAGCTTATAAGAGAATGTGAAATACTGGATATTCAGGGTGAAGAAAACGCCGAAATAATCTTCCGTCAGGCCTCGGCTATTTTAGCCGAGAGGTTGGGGACAAACGAATTCGTACTTTTTGAGAAATTTCTCCATCGTGAAGCTGAGGGCGGTACGGTAGTTCAGCCGGGCTTTGCTATACCGCACATAGTAGTGGAAGGCGAAAACAAATTCGATATTCTGCTTGTCCGTGCCCGTGACGGCATTAACTTCCCGCACGCTCCTGACCCGGTCAGGATAATGTTCGTTCTGGCCGGCAGCAAAGACGAGCGTAATTACCACCTGCGGGCCCTGATGGCCATAGCTCAGATTGCCCAGGAAAAGCACTTCGAGCAGCGATGGCTCACCGCCAGAGACACTCAGGGATTAAGGAACTTGATACTTCTATCCACGAGAAAAAGAGATACAAATCAATAATTTTCTTTGTCATCTGCGTATAGAGCCGGCACTGTTTGAAGCTGAATGAACAGCGGCTCAAGTTTCATGTTACAATAATCAATTAAAAGGGGCCTATAGCGAATCAATCACTATAGGCCCCGAATTGATGCGAATCTACTATATCAACCACGCACCTAACCGTCAGCCAAATCTCGGCTTATGGTGCCGATGGTAGTTAATGTAGAACAATATCATCAAAGTACATCGTACCTGTACCGCCAGGCTGCGGGTTGTTCTTGTCGCCTAAACCGAGGGCAATGGTATTGACATTGGTCAGGTCAACGCCCTGGTCTGCAAAGGCCTGCAGGTCGATAATCCATTCGGTCCACATCGCTATCTGTGCTGCATCAGGATTATCGTTAGTAACAATCGCGGTGCCATTGAGAGCGACATACAATGTCTCAGCAGCATTTTCCGCGTCGCCATAGAACCAAATCGTCAGTGTTGTGACACCTCCCTCGGTCCAGTCAGTCGGATAATCCAATGTCAGCTCCGCCTCAGAGTGTGCAACACTGTTGTCGTAGTATAACGGCATCGACTGTTTACCACCGTGAACGGTAGTTCGCTCGGTATAAGGAGGAAATTCATAACCAACGAGAGAACCGTTTGCCGGGTCTTCGAATCCATCTAACCACGTGTAAAATATGTTGTTGCTCTCCGGGTTATCGGGCTCAAGGTCATTGTAGTACTCAAAATCTTCTATGACAGGGAAGTTGGCGGTCTTAAGACTCAGGACGGCGCCAGTCCACGGACTGCCGGGGTTGGTGTCATTGACCTCATCAACGCGCCAGTAATAGGTGGTATCCCAATCAAGTTGTCCGGGGTCATAACTCTCTGAACCAAGGTCCTTAGTGCCTTTGTCCTCAGGCGAGCCTGCAGCAGCGTTGAGTACAGCATTTTCGTCAGTGCCGAAATAGACCTGATGCGAAGCAGCCTGGTCGCCCGGCAACCAGCTAAGAATTGGTGTCTGCTTTACATCCACGGCACCATTGGGCGGATTCGGGCTGCCGGCTCTCAGCGGTGGTTGCAATGGGCCTGCCGTAATGATCTCCCTGGGCATTGTCGGCGTCGTCCAGTACAACTCCTGCACGCCGCCGGAGTAGTGGTAGTACTCTAACCGCAGCGAATGGGTGCCACTTTCCAGGTCCATCGGCATGGAGGCGTACTCGGTGGGGACCCAGGACACCCACATGTTAATGACCAGCTCGCCGTCGATCCACAGCCGGGTGCCACCCTCGCTATTGACACTGAATGTATACGTGTCGGGTAAAAGGATTTCGAGGTCCGCCGTCCAGCGGGCCGACCAACCACTGTCCCTGATCGGAGCCCCCGGACTCGCACTACCAAAATTGAAGTTGACTTCCGGGTCGATGCGCGTCAGGGCCGGCGGTCCACTCAATGTTTCGTTATTGAAGTACTCGCCCTTGATGCCGCCCCCGCCCCCGGCGGTCGTGAAGCTCCAGACATCGCCTTTATGCGTCTCGAGAGCATCGAACTCATCCACCCTCCAGTAGTAAGTCTTGTCCAACTCAAGGGTGTCGAGCTCATAAGTTGCAGGTATCTGGGGCAGGCCATCGGCGGCATTGTTTACATCGTCGAAATTGTCGCCGAAATAGACGGTGTGCATTTTGGCACCCCAACCAAGGTTCCAGGTAAGGTCCGCATCCAGGTCTACAAATTTGGCGCCATTAGGCGGAAAGGGCTTCCAGGCATTCTTGGGTGGAACCGTAAATCTCCAGACATCGCCTGTCCAGGGACTGTCCGGGTTGGCGTCATTGACCTCGTCGACTCGCCAGTAATAAGTCGAGCCAGGAGTAAGGCCTTCCGGAAGGGCAAAACCGGGGAAGCCGACGATCAGGAAGCTTGCGGTCTGGTTGCCCTGGAAGGTATCACCGATTCCATTATCCACGTCATAATAAATCTCTCCGAAGTACACATCGTGCGAGACTGCCCAGGCTCCCGCTATCCAGGCAAGGTTCGCCCAGGTATCCTCGTGTACAGCACGATCCTCCGGGGCCGGACCAGAGGCCTTGAGAGTGAGCTCCAGCAATTCCACTTCCGCAATCTGCATGCTGTTGGCGCTTCCCGGATCGCGAACGATCGGGAACATTACCTGGTAGTGCTTGTAGGGCACCGTGTTGGCAAACTGGATCGGCGTTTCGTTCATTGTGCGTCGTGGCCACGCCGTCCCCTGGGCAAAATCGACGATATCGCCACTTGCAATCAAAGTGTACGGCCCGTCGATGCTCTCGTTGGAGCCGGACAGCTCGTACTCAACGGGGTCGCGTGCCTCTGCATCGTTGGCCGTGGTGAAGGTCAGTCCGGTAACCACGGTAGGACCTACAGCCGGCGTGACTCGAAACCCCGTGGGCTGTACGTTTCCTCTGAAGTGCAGGTACTTCGTCAGCACCTGGTCGTCAACGGCAAAAGGTGGTAATTCGTTGGGCGGCCAACCGCTGTCGTTGCCACCGTCTTCTATGCCGTCGTTAGGGACTCCCACCACGATGTCCAGCGGGCCGGTGATGTCGCGCGCCGCCTGCGCCGCGCCGCTAAAGACCAACATGGACGCGATAACAATGAGAATTGATGCATTTCTAAACATAATATTCCTCCTTCAAAAAGTTAGAATAACAAATAGTTGTGTTTTGGCCACACACCAAAACATCCGTTTTCTTCAAAAATTATCAAGAAAACGTACCTACGAGAATTGCAAATCGAAATCTGGAAATAACTTATGACTTGTTACTACCTCCTTCCTTCAAAAATCCACTATTTAGTCGTTACTTGAGATGCAAAAAAATACTCACTTACAAAGCACAAATCTGTTAAAACCCTGTGCCTTGCGTAATACGCAATATCTCGTCCTCTATCGAAAAACTACAAAAAAACACACTTTATAAGCCAAAACCCACAGACCTTAGCCATTATATTTATACCAGAAAAGCTGCCTTGTCGTCAAGAGAAAATTTCCAAATTTTTTAAGAGGCAGCCCCGATATTATAGTTTTCTTGCTATCCGTATCGAATTCAATATACTTATCCATAAGACTTTCTTGTGAAAGAGGTTAGAAAAAAGTCCCGTAAGAAGGCGAAGCGACGAGATGAAGATAATTGCCGATGCAAATATACCGTTTGTGGCAGAGTGTTTTTCTTCCATCGGCGAGGTTAAAATTGTTGGCGGCCGAGAGATAACGCCAGGCATTGTTAGAAATGCCGATGTTCTTTTGGTTCGTAGTATCACGCCGGTAGGTGCTGATTTGCTCACCGGCAGCAAAGTGCGTTTTGTGGCTACCGCCACTATCGGTTTTGACCATATCGACGTTGACTTTCTGCGGCGGAACAATATCGGTTTTGCATCGGCGCCGGGGTCGAATGCCAACTCTGCAGCGGAATATGTTATTGCCGGGCTGCTCGAAATCGGGCGAAAGTACGATATTGACCTGGAAGACAAATCAATAGGCATTATAGGCGTTGGTAATGTCGGAAGCAGGGTGGCAAAAAAGTGCGCGGCTTTGGGGATGCAGATTTATCTGAACGACCCGCCTTTGCAAAGAGAAACCGGCGAGGCAAAATATCTGCCGTTAGATGAGCTTTTTGATTGCGATCTTATAACGCTTCATACGCCGTTGACGTTTGAGGGTGTTGACAAGACGTATCATTTGGCTGATGAGAAGTTTTTCAAATCACTTAAGGAAAGGTGCGTATTTGTTAATGCTTCTCGCGGCGGTGTGGTTGACAGCGAGGCATTGAAAACAGCGATACGGTCGGGACGATTGCGGGCCGTCGTGCTTGATGTTTGGGAAAACGAGCCGAATATCGATACGGAACTTTTGGAAATGGTTGATATCGGCACGCCGCACATTGCCGGCTATTCGCTGGACGGCAAAATTGCGGGTATGATTATGATTTATAAGGCGGTCTGTGAATATTTTGGGCTTAGCGTTAAGTTTGATATCGAGGATTTTTTGCCCGAACCTGCTGTGCGCCAGTTGAGAATAGACCCGAACACAAATAGTGAACAGGCTGCGCTGGCTAATGCTGTGCAGAAGATTTACGATGTCAGAGAAGATGACGTCCGGCTGCGGAGGATTTGTGAGAAGGCGGTGGAAAAGAGAGGCGAATTTTTTGACAGCCTGCGGAAGAATTATCCCGTCCGCAGGGAATTTCAAAATACGAAAGTTATTGTTAAAGACAGAAGCAGCACTTTGGCCAAAAAGCTGAAAGGGATTGGATTCCTGCTTTTGCAGGAATGACAAGCGGTGGGCTAAATGTACGTCGCCGTGCCGGCGACGGCTAAACGTAAACCCGCCAATAAATTGGCGGGTTAAATATCTGGATTTCTGTCCCCTGTTTTTCAGGGGTGACTAAGAGAGAACAAAGTTGAAAAGTTGTGGTGAGGATATAATTGAATGGCCAAGGGGGCGGTTGGATTTTTCGGCGGGCTGTGTTGTGATGGGGGTGTTGAATGTTACGCCGGACTCCTTCAGTGACGGCGGTCAATTCTTCGATAGCGGCAGGGCGGTTGAACGCGGTCTGCAAATGGCAGCCGACGATGCCGCGATAATAGATGTGGGCGGCGAATCGACTCGACCGGGTTCGGCGTCGGTTTCGGATGATGAGCAGATAGGACGTGTGGTTCCTGTGATAAAGGCGCTTTGCAAAAAGATAGATGTGCCGATTAGTGTTGATACATATAAGCTTGAAGTTGCTAAAGCTGCTTTGGAAGCAGGGGCGTGTATGATAAATGATATAACAGCTTTGAGTGATGAGCGGATGGCCGAGCTGGCGGCCAAATATGATGTGCCGGTTGTTTTGATGCATATGCAGGGCACGCCCGCAACGATGCAGGTCGAGCCGAAATATGAGGATGTGGTTAGCGAGGTTTTGCAGTTTCTTTTAGAACGGGCCAAACGAGCGGAGGGTTTCGGCATTGCGAAAAATATGATTTTCATAGACCCCGGCATCGGGTTTGGCAAGACGTTAGAGCACAATCTTTTACTTTTGAGAAATATAGATAAATTCGTTGCTGCCGGTTATCGAGTGCTGGTAGGGACAAGTCGGAAAAGCTTTATCGCTAAGCTCACCGGCAAGGAGAAACCCGGCGAGAGGATATTCGGCACCGCCGCAACGGTTGCCCTTTGTGCAGCAGCGGGCGTTTCAATCGTCCGCGTGCACGATGTAGCTGAAATGGTTGATGTGATAAAGGTGGCCGGAGCGGTGAGTCGAAATGATGGCTAAGGAGAAAATACTACATTATTCTTGATACGCTGTTTCTACAATGTAAGATATGAACAGTTGAAAGACAAAAGGATGACAAAGCGAAAAAAAGTTGTGGTCAAAAGGAGAAGAAGGGCCTTATCGAAGAATCGCAGTAGGCTGACCGAACAGACCCAGTGCGGTTTGTGTGGAAAAACGACCAATCTAACTAAAACAGAATGTTGTGGCCAATGGATTTGCGATGATGAGGACCAGTATGTTCTGTTTTCATATGAACGAAATAGCTGCTATAGAAATCATAGCCGCTATACACTGTGCGGCTTTCATTATAATGAAGGGCATTCCGGCGATTGGAAAAACTGCCAGGAATGTAGAAACCATATTATGCCAGAGATGTATGTTTATTACGGCACAAACGAATATAATTTTGAAATACTGCAGGATATACCAGACTATGAGCCTACTCGATGTTCAAAGTGTAATGCAGTGATTGTGCTTAGCGAGGGAGGTTACTCAAGCCTGGGTGATGATTACTTCTGTCCTCGATGTACGGATTTCGACTGGTCAAAATTTCAAGCCGAATAAAGCGCTGCCAGAAGGGCTTTCTTGGTCCGGGTTAGCTCCTTTTGCGGTGAGTCACTCATACTGTAATTGCATTCTTGCTGACATTGTGTATAAAAGAGGTGCCTTCTTTGCAAAGTTGGACGAATTTGCTTTTATTCAATGTTCTTGAGATTGCTTCGGCCTGCAAAACAGGCCTCGCAATGACGGTGAGTGGATTCCTGCCTTCGCAGGAATGACGATAGGGATTCAATCTGTATCAATTGCGATTTTTAGGGTTTCGTTTGTGTTTTTGACGAATTTGAATTTTAGGCCTTTTTTGGCTTCTTTGGTGACATCGGGGAGGTCTTTTTTGTTTCTGGCTGGGAGGATAACGGTTTTTATACCGGCCTGTTTAGCAGCTAAGATTTTTTCCTTCAGGCCGCCAATAGGCAGGACCAGGCCACGTAAAGTTATTTCACCTGTCATCGCTACATCCGGGCGAGTGGGTTTACCGAGGAGAAGACTGACCAGCGATGTAAACATTGCAGCACCTGCGCTTGGGCCATCTTTGGGAACCGCCCCTGCTGGGACGTGGATGTGATAATCGAATTTTCTGAATCTGTTGGCGTCAATTTTTAACTTTTTGGCGTTTGCCTTTATGATAGAGAACGCGGTCTGTGCGCTTTCCTTCATAACGTCGCCGATTTGGCCTGTCAGTTGCAGGTTGCCTTTTCCGGGCATATAGGCGGATTCAATAAAGAGCAGCTCACCGCCGACGGGTGTATAAGCCAGAGCGGTTGCGACGCCGGGTATTCCGGTTCGCAGGGCCAGCTCCGATTCGAATTGCGCAGGGCCCAAGATTTTCGCAAGGTCTTTTTTGTCGATGGTTGCTCGTCTCTTTTTAGCTTTGGCAATTTCCGTGGCGACGGCCCTGCAGATAGCGGCGATATTTCTTTCGAGGTTTCGGACGCCCGCTTCGCGTGTGTAGCCCCGGATTATCGAAAGTATTGCATCGTCTTTTATGGTGCAGCGGTTTTTGCTTAGGCCGTGCTCTTTAATCTGGCGGGGAACCAGATATTTTTTTGCGATGTTGAGTTTTTCGGTTTCTGTGTAGCCGGGCAGCTCGATGACTTCCATTCTGTCACGCAGTGCCGGCGGGACAGGCTCGGTATAATTTGCAGTGCCGATGAACATTACGGTCGAAAGATTAAAAGGCTGGTCGAGGTAATGGTCGGTGAAGCTGAAGTTCTGTTCGGGGTCAAGGACTTCCAGCAGTGCGCTTGCGGGGTCTCCTCTGAAATCACTACCGACTTTATCTAATTCGTCGAGCATAAATACGGGGTTTTTGCTGCCGCACTTTCGCAGCTCCTGTAGTATTCTGCCTGGCAGCGCTCCGATGTAAGTTCTACGATGTCCCCTGATGTCGGCCTCGTCTCTAATTCCGCCGAGTGAAATGCGAACGAATTTTCTTCCCATAGCTCGTGCGATGGATTTTCCGAGCGAAGTTTTGCCTACGCCGGGCGGGCCGACGAAACAGAGTATGGGGCTTTTGCCCGTTGGGTTTAGTTTGCGGACAGCTAAGAATTCGAGGATGCGTTTTTTTACCTTGCGCAAGTCATAGTGGTCGGCGTTTAGTATTCGCTGGGCCTTGTTTATATCGAGCTGGTCTTTGGTTTGAATTGACCAGGGCAGTTCGCAGATCCAATCCAGATATGTTCGGATGACACTATATTCCGGTGAAGCGGGAGGTATTTTACTCAATCTGTCCAATTCGCGAAGTGCCTCTTGCTCGACCTTTTTGGGCATTTTGGCTTTTGCAATATTTTTGCTGATTTGTTTTAGCTCTTCGGTTCTGAGGTCTTTTTGTCCAAGCTCGGTCTGAATGGCTTTTAGCTGTTCCTGCAGGAAATACTCCCGCTGATTTTTATCTATCGATTCTCTGACCCGGCCCTGGATTTTGTAGCTTAACTCAAGAACTTCCAATTGATTAGCTAAGATAACTGATATTTGTTCAAGTCGTTTGGTTGCGTCAAGCTCTTCGAGCAATTGCTGTTTCGTTGCGATGTTGATACTGAGATTGGCCGCCAAAAAATCAGCTAAGGCGGAGGGATTTTCGATATTTTCCAGCAGCACGGATGCTTCTTCAGGCACGTGGGGACTTAGTTCGATGACTCGGTTGGCCGCCTGGCGGACGCCGACGATAAGTGCCTTAAGATTTTTTGTCATTTTTACTTTGACGTTGAGCATCCGGACTTTGGCCTTCAAGTATGGTTTTGTGGCTACCTTTTTTATTACCTTGAAGCGGGTTATGCCGTGGACCACAACGTGGATCGAGCCCTGGGGCAATTTTATGACCTTGAGCACCGAGGCGGCGGTCCCGATTGAGTAGAGGTTGTCGAAATTCGGCTTATCGGTATCAGGACTGCGCTGCGTGAGGAGTCCTATGATAGAATCGTTCGGCGTGGTATCGGCGAGCAAGGCTTTGCTTCTGGGGCGGCCTATCGCCAACGGTGTTATCGTCCCGGGGAAGGCCACGGCGTTTCGAATGGGCAGGATTCCGATTACGTCCGGTAGTTTAAATTCGTTGTCGTTCTCACGCAATTGGTCTTCTCCGTTGTACAGATACGGCTCAAGACTTACGGGGTCTTCTCCAATTACTTCAATCAGCCAATTACCGCCGATAGGTAACAAGTTTTTAAGGTCGCTTGCCATATTGTTTTCACGAGTTTTTGTTTATTAATAATTAGATGATACATGATTGAGGCCAAGAACTAAAAGGTAAAAACCAGAAAAAAACAGGGCAACCAGATAGGATTGCTCCTCTCGATGGCGGGATATTAGCTTTGCGGCGGCCGAGGGGGGCCCAGGCCGATGAAACTTACTCCGGCGAATTCTGCTAAACGTATAATCTAAGCCACCGGCATAGATTAGTTGGCAAGCTCTTCATAAGAAGCCGGATTGTATGTTAGTATGCGGTGAGTATCAAAGCCGGCAGGGACCTTGATATTGTCAGACCGGTCAAAATTCATGGTGGAGTTGCCCTCTATTACTGTCGGGTTTTCAGAGTAATTAAGGATTGTGCCTTTAACCACAGCGCTTACATTACCGGAGAAGTGTGCGCCGCTTACCGCCATAACACCACCTAATGCAGCGAAATTGCCCGAGAAAGAGGCAGCAAAACCTGGAGCAACTATTGAAGAGCCGGTTTCGGAGCGAATCGCGTCAAACTCGGACCCTGGAGGGTACGGGTTGGTTGCAAAATTGCCGCAGAAGCTTATGCTGTTTGTTCCGGGATTGTACGCATCGCCATCACCAACTATCATGCCGTTAAGCGCAACATTTCTTTCAAATGTAACGATGTTGGGCTGTTCGATGTACAGAATTCCATCTATTATGATATTGCCCACAAAGTTTGGATTAGTTCCGGCCTCTATTGTAGCATTGGTTAAGGTCATATGATCTGATATGTCAGTGGAACTATCAATGATATCGCCTGTTGCGTATTGCAAGAAGTGTTGCGTGTCGGGGAGAGGGAATTCCGGAGTCTCGGCGCCTATAGTGACGTGGTTATCTATTGCTGGTTGGCCTGTATCGCCACCTATTTGGACATCACCCCAGAAGTCCACATTGCCGGTTGAATTGCCAATACTGATATCACCGTCAAAGTTTGTATTGCCGGTAACAAGCATTGTAAGATTGGTATTTTGGCTGTCAATAAAGATATCGGCTTCGTTATTGGAATTTATGCCTGTTATGGTTGGATTGCCGAGAAAGTGCACAGGTCCTTTTGTTGCCATGCCAAAATCGAAGATAGGATATTCGTAGGGTTCAATATCGTATTGAACTCTTATTGTGCGGGTAATCTGACCACTGCCGCCCGTGGCGTAAACTTGCAGAATATTGAGGTCATTGGCGTCGATAAGAATTTCACCCTCAAAGTTTTGTCCGCTTGCGGAGTGCAGCGCAACAGGTGGAAATGAGCCGTCATTGTAAACCGTGATATTCGAAATGTTATTGGCATCCAGATCGTATTGCAAGGTACCGACAATTGCACCGAAGTAGTCAGATAGCGGTGTCGAACTT
>JAIVYN010000112.1:0-12008 GCA_048635425.1 Candidatus Aegiribacteria sp. | reverse complement strand
TAAGAGAGCCAGCCCCCGTGTTCCTAATCGTAAACGTCCGAGTCAACGAACCGCCTACAGCAACACTCCCAAAATCCGTGCGGTCAACAACACTCGGCGTTGTATCCCCGTCCGCAATGATTTGACTATTGCCCAGAACGTCCATCTCCGGCTCGGCAGAGATAACCGTGATCTTGATATTATCGAATTCACGTCCATCTGAGGCCGATGGATAGTTGTCGTACTGCTGGAACTTGATTCGTACATCCGAAAGGTCCGTAATGCCGGCAGCGGCCTTCGCCTGCTGCAAAATAGTATCCAGGGCAAAAGACTGATTCGTGAAATTAACAGTCAAGTCAGTTACCTTCACCCAATTCTGACCATCCACACTCAACGCTATCCCATCGCCCTTATAATGGCCCACAAAGCTCGCAGGAATGGTACTTGCCTCATCCGACAGATTCCAGTGATCCAGCGTCAGCGCTACACCAGCCTTGCCCGATAGATTCACATGCAAAATTGCCTCATTCAGAGAGTAGGTGGTGTTGCCTACCATGTCGTCCAGACGAAGACGACCGCTTACCACCTCGATCCGACCTTCATTATCCGAATAGTACTCCCAACCCTGGGAACCAGTCGGTTTGCCCAGGCTAAAGTCCTGCATATACGGAACCGCCTGAGCTACAAGCCCGGTTATCTGAATATTATCGAATTCACGACCATCTGTGGCCGCCGGATAATTGTCATACTGCTGAAACTTTATCTGTACATCCGAAAGGTCCGTACTGCCGGCAGCGATCTGGGCCTGCTGCACAATAGCATCCAGAGCAAAAGACTGATTCGTGAAATTAACTGTCAGATCAGTGACCTTCACCCAATTCTGACCATCCACACTCAACGCTATCCCATCGCCCTTATAATGATCCATAAAGCTGCCGGGAAGGGTATTTGATTCATCCGACAGACTCCCGTGGTCCAGCGTCAGCGTTACTCCAGTCTTACCCCTCAGGTCCACATGCAAAATCGCCTCGTTCAGAGAGTACGTGGTGTTGCCTACTATGTCGTCCATACGCAGACGCCCGCTTACCACCTCGATCCGCCCTTCATTATTGTCCGAAAAGTACTCCCATCCTTCGGCACCAACAGGCTTGCCCAGGCTAAAGTCCTGCATATATGGGACTGCATTCAGCAAAAGTCTGGGCTCAAGACGCTCAAACATGGGTGTTCCCAAGCCCTGGGGGCGTTGTCGCGAACGCCGGTTACCTCGCAGCATTTTCAGTATGCGCTTCATTTTATCGTCCTCCATGGTCTCACTGTTACGATGGAACTGGGAGGCCCTGCTCCTGGCCGAAGCCCCCTGTCAAGCGTCGAAGTATCAGTTCCCATCATTACGTGGTCCTTTGAATAGGTTATGTGAAAACAATTCGCCCTTTTTCTTTATTTATAAGCCCACCTAAAAGTGCCACCTTGTATCTCACAAGTAACGTTTTTTTTGGTTTTCTGTATCGAGATTTCGGGTTTGATCGCATTTTTTTAAGGAACCGGGGGACGCGGTTGTTGGTATGGGAACACGGCGCCGGGGCAGACAACAAAACCTGATTGTGGCTATACAGAGAAGCGTTCATAATCTACTTTATGGACAATCCTACCCTTATTAGCCATCGAAGCACGCATTTCCGGAAGACAATTTGCAGGATTTAAGTTGCAGTTTTGGTCGATATATGGGTACAATAGTAGAGTAATTTTGTAAGATATGGGAGATTTGATAGTATGATTCCGAAAAAAAGTTTTATGGGTTCTTGGATTATTTGTGTTGTAGTGCTGAGTGCATTGAAAGCTGCGTCTTCAGGTGTTGGGATCAGAGCAGTTACTAATCCCAGCGCGGACATAACCCTCTCCTATGTTCAGCCAGGTCGCATTGCCAAAGTTTATTTTAAGGAGGGTGAGTGGGTAAAAGACGGGCAAGTGCTGATCCAGCAAGACGACGCTGTAGAGCAGATCCAGCTGGCCCAGCTTCAGGCGGCAAGCGAGGACACAACTCAAATACAGGCGAGTGAAGCTTCCCTGGCCCAGAGCAAAGTTGACCTTAAAAAGCTGGAGAAAGCAGCGGCAAGCAACGCCGCAACAGAATTAGAGGTCGAACACGCGAAGTTGAATGTGACGATGGCCGAGCTGTCGCTTCAGCTTGCGAAATTCGAACACGAACAGGCAAAAAGAAAATACAACGAGCTAAAGGTGCAGATTGAAAAGATGCATCTGAAAAGCCCAATAGATGGAAGGATCGAAAATATTCATGTAGAAACCGGCGAATCAATTAATGCCCTGGCTGATGTGGTTCGGGTTGTCCAGATTGATCCGCTTTGGATTGACGTCCCTGTACCTCTAATCAAAGCAACTACTCTCAACTACGGAAAAACTGCACAAGTCGGGTTTCCAAACCCAAATCGGGCGTCCTTAGAAGGAAGAATTATTTACATTGCCGCGGTCGCCGATGCAGCCAGTAGCACATTAAGAGTACGTATAGAAGTACCTAATAAATCGAATAGGCCGGCCGGCGAACACGTTGAGATTATTTTTCCAACTTCAACCCGTTAGAAATCTTCACTTTTTGAAGCATATTGTTTCTCCTGTGGAATTTTTAAGAGGTAAAAAGAAATAGATAGAGGAATCCAAAAATGAGTCTTAAAGAAAATGCTGTTCTATTTAGTAATCATTCAAATCCAGTTACAGAAGTCAGAAGTCAGAAATCAGAAGTCAGAGTCTGTCCTCTGTTTTCCGTCCTCCGTTTTATGTCCTCTGTTTTCTGTCCTCTGTTTTCTGTCCTCTGTCTTCTGGCAATGCTCGGTTGTGTTTCCGATGAAGTTGATGACCAGAGTGTCCTGGCTTCCTACCGACAAACTCTGGCTGATCGAGGCCCCCAGCAGCGAGCTGACCCGCTGCGACCTTTGGCTCTACTTAGGCCAACTCCTGCTCCTGATGGAATTCCACCTGAGCTTGAAGTTGTTATAGATCCCAACACGGGCAGAAAGATTTTCGAGCTGACAATCGAGCAAGCCATAGTCAGGGCTCTTGCCAATAGTCCGGAAATCAGGGTAGTGAGTTTCGACCCGTCGATCGCCAAGCAAGACATAACAAAAGAGGCTGCAGAGTTCGACGTAACTGCCTTCGGGCGTGTGAATTTCGAACAAGACGATAATCCTGTTAATAGCATTTATCAGTCCGGCCAATCAGATACTCGTTTGTTGGAATCAGGAATCAAGCAAAGAGGCATTACCGGTTCAGAATGGTCTTTAAGTTATGCCTTAACCCGCAGTTGGGACGATTTGTGGGGTAGGGCGCTTCCCACACGGTATGAGCCAATACTCGCTTTTCAATTAAGACAGCCGCTGTTGCGTGACGCCTGGCAGCAAACTAACCTTGCAGGCGTGAACATAGCAAGGCTCAATCATGAGATTGCCGTTCTTGGTTTTCGTCAAAAAGCTGAGGATGTTTCGACAGAGGTTATATCGGCGTATTGGCGGCTTCTGCAGGCTCGCCGTGACTTTGAGATTCTACAGGAGCTATTGCAAAGAACGCTCGAGACATTGAAAAAAGTGCTGGGCCGAAAAGAAATTGACGCTACTGACGTGCAGATCAAGCAGATGGAGGCTTCTGCAAAAGCTCGCGAGGCTGTACTGCTTCAAGCCAGTAAAAGAGTTATTGACGCACAGGATGCTCTGGTGAGATTGATGGCCGACCCGCAAGTGAGTATGCTCGATGAGGTGGAAATTGTACCCGATACTATACCTTCTATCACGGCAGAGGACGTTGAGTCGTTCCCCACCAGAGACAAGCGGAAACAAGAAGAAATCCTGGGACTGGCCATAAAGAAAAATCCAATAATGCAGCAAGCCCGAGTTGCGATTACTATCACAGATATTAACATCCGTGTTGCAGAAAACCAGGAGATGCCACGACTGGATTTGATTGCTTCAAGCAGAATACAGGGTTTAGACAAAAGCCAAGGCCTGGCACAGGACAGCTTCAATAGCGGCGACTATGCGAGTTATGCAGTTGGTTTGTCTCTTGAATATCCCCTTGGCAATCGTCAACGAGAGGCTGAATTACTCAAGAGAAGATTTGAACGCAGAAAAGCTATTTCTACTTTGCAGAATCTTGCTGACCAGGTGGCAATACAAGCTAAGGAGAGGATTAGAATGATCGAAACAAACCGTGAAGAGATAGAAATTCAGGAAGAGGCAGCCAAAGCATCAAGAATTCACTTGCAAGCCGTAGAGGATTCCGAACCGATTCGCCAGAGACTGACACCTGAGTTTCTATTAGTCAAACTTCAGGCACAGGGGGCTTTAGCAGATGCCCAAATGGCGGAAATAAAGGCTGTTGCTGACTTCAATATTTCCTTAGCACGGTTAGCTCAAACCACGGGGACCGTGTTGGAGCTACGACAAGTCAGCACCGCCCTACCGTTTGTTTCTGAACGCTAAACTCGATACCGGATGCTTGATACTCGATGCTCGACAAGAATCGAGAATCTACCCAATAGAACATTGATGATTGAATATTGACAATTGACTATTGAAAAAGGAGCTAACATCTAAAATCAAATAGAAAATAGTCAATCTAAGTTGCTATTCCGGTCCCGTAAAACTAAGCTGTTCTTCGAGCCAGTGGTCGGTCCTCATAACTGATTTACGCTGACGCAGTGCCAGCTTTTCTGAGCGAAGCTGGGTTAAACGAAATACGGCTCTGGTAGTAGTTGAAGAGATGTCATCAGTAGTATAGGCATGCCGCTTTTTCAAATAAGCAACGAGACTTCTGGCATATCGAGACACAAACTCATCTTCCAAACAAACTATTGCCTGCGCGCTTCCAGGGTCGCCCTGGCGCGCACACCGCCCGAAGAGCTGTCGGTCTATGCGAGCAGATTCGTTCTGTTCACTGGCGATAACATGAAGTCCTCCCAATTTTGCCACCCCCCGGCCAAGTTTAATATCAGTGCCGCGGCCCGCCATGTTGGTCGCCACCGTGATCCTTCCGGTCTGACCGGCACCTGCAACGATTTGGGCCTCCTCACGGTGACGGACAGCATTAAGTACCTGATGATCCAGGTTTTCCGCTTGAAGCAATTGGCTGATGTATTCGCTGGCTTGGACACTTCGGGTGCCCACAAGAACCGGCCTTCCAGTCTCATGAACACGGTGAATCTCTAATAGGATTCTCTTCCACTTAGTAGGTCCCGCGGGTAAGACTATGTCCGGCAGGTTTTCCCTTATGCATGGACGGTTCGTCGGGATTACTACTACAGGCAGGTGATAAATTTGCCAAAATTCGGCACCGGCTTCACTTGCCGTCCCGGTCATACCGGACAATTTACGGTACATCCGGAAGAACCGCTGAAAACTGATACGAGCATGCGTATCTTTGGGAGGAGTGATTTCAAGCTTCTCCTTAGCCTCAACAGCCTGGTGCAAGCCGTCGCGCCAGCTTCGGTCCGGCATGAGCCTGCCGGTGAAATCATCGACGATAACAACTTTGCCGTCATCAATAACATACTGTTTATCCAATGAATACAGCTCTTTAGCAACCAACGCTTTGGTCGCAATCTCCTCACGACGGCGGGCGCCTTGCCAGATATAACCAAAAGTCTCGGCCAAGTCCGCTAATCGACCTTTACCCTCGTTGGTAAGTTCGACTTCTCGATAGCGAGGATTAACGCGATAGTCTGTATCCGGATTCAAATTGTTCACGATATCTGCCGCCTGGCGAAAGGCCTCCACCTGTTCCGGGTTCGGAGCCGGACCGGAGATAATCAGCGGTGTAATTGCCTCGTCAACAAGAACAGAGTCCGCTTCGTCCACAATGGCGAAATTGAGGCCGCGCTGTACTAAACGATCTATTATTGACTGACCCTGCCGAACTCTTTCGTGAGGCCCGGCTATTTTAGTTAGAAGCGCCGAGCTCAATCCTCTCAAACGACCCAGAACGAGCCGGTCGCGGAGAAAATCGGCTGTAACCTCTTTATTCGTGCAATAAGTTATATCAGCCAAATATGCTGCTCGCCGATCAGCGGCTGACATTGCCTGTTCTATATGTGCAACACTTAGACCGCAAAAGCGGTAAATCCGCCCCATCCATTCGGCATCGCGTTGGGCCAGGTAGTCATTAACTGTAATGATATGGCAGCCCTGGCCACGCCAGCCGGCAACTGTCGCAGGCATGGTGGCGGTTAGGGTCTTACCCTCACCAGTAGCCATTTCTACAATACAGCCGCTTTCAAGAGCGAAAGCACCTCCAATCTGGACAGGAAAAGGGCTCTCACCTATCTGCCGAACCGCCACCTCCCGGACCAATGCAAAGGCACGCTCAAGGTCCGAATGATTGTCGCGGCGGCGGCGAAAAATCTCACGAAGCTCACCAGCAGCCGCACGGAGCTTTGCATCGGTCATTTGGGAAAAATGTTTCTCCTGTACAAGCACTTTTTCTGACCGGCGCAAAAACTTTTGCCTTCGCGGCAAAAACCGGCCTACCAAACCTATGCTCGCATCCCATGCAGCATCGAGTCCTTTGGGCAGAGGTTTATCCGATATCCGATGCTCGAGCATCTGCCATATTGCACTTGGAGGTGTTTCCATCTTAAATATGGAACCTCCGCTGGAAAAGTTGCCTTACAGAAAGCCACCACTGAACTGCAAGCGGCTTGGAATTCATCTGGATTCTTGCTACAACGCGCTGTCCGGTGAGCAAACGAATTGAAGAGTCCGAACTTGGTTTGATACGTATCTCAAAAAACATCTCAGCGGCCTTTGTGCCTTGGGCGTCCTGTGAAACTGTTGGTACAGACCCACCAACTGCGTAGCCCAAAGCCTCTGATGGTAACAACTCATGTCCAGCCGGAAAAATTTGCTCAATCTCGCCCGTAAGCAACAACTTCGGTTGTCCTTTAACTCGAATCTCGACCTGCTTAAGAGCCTGCTCTACTAACATTGCAGCAACTCTCTGACCAGCGGTGGCCCGAATCATAACATCATCAAGATTCGCCACGAAGCCAATACTTTGACCACGTTTAAAATACATTCCGCGGGAATACTCTATACCCGGTGCAACCCATGTACCCGACAGTGGTGGTTCCCGATTCAGCGAGGCCAGTTCGTATTCAAGTCTTGATATTTTCTCATTCAAAGCCTCGATTTGTTCATCTAATATTTGTGCCGCGGCAATTTCCTGCATTTCAGCAATTCGCCGCTGAACCTCAAGGCTGCGACGCTCAGCAACCGAACTCTTTCTTTCGGCTTCCAGCTCAGGATTGACAGCTTTTATCAGTGGCGGCCCACCCGAAGAAACCTTCGATTCCGAGGGCAGAAAATCGACAACGAAACCATCACTTTTCGCATGGACTATGGCTAAGCTAACCGGTTCAACAACTCCCTCGACTCGCCAATAGTCAGGTACACGAATCAAACCTATACAAACAGCTATCAGACAAAAGGTGCCAAAGGTCAATCCCACTGCTCGAGTCCGCTGGCGAGTAAGTTCAGCACCTGTGGCCAGAAATTGGAAGAATTTGCCGACTGGGACAAACACCCAGGCCACAATTGCAGAGAAAGCAAACAAAGGTACAAGGATGAACAGTTCTTCCGGCAGTCTGTCATTCAAAAACAGCAATATTCTTATGCAGATGAAAATCCGGAACGCAATGGAAGCTATGCCATAAAAAACAAACCAGACACGCTCGCCGTAAGTATATGCGGGATTCTGTGCCCTTTTCAGCCCCCAGCAGTACCGCTTGACCAGATAGTAAAGGTAGTTTCTGGATCGCTGACCAAGGTTTGGTATCTCTAATAAGTCTGAAAGAACGTAGTAAGCGTCGAACCTCAGAAGAGGATTTCCATTGAACAGTAATGTGGAAACGCTTGCGACAAATATAACATTATAGGCAATTATGTGGAGCGTTCCTGTCGATGTACTGGACCAAATAACTGCCGCTACAGCCGCGGCCGAAAGCTCTGCCATAACACCCGACATCCCGACAATAGCTCTGTTCCACCTGTTCCGAAATGCCCAGGCGCTGGAGGCATCCACATAAGGTAGCGGGAAGAAAACCAGAAACATGACCCCCATGGTATGTACCTGCCCGCCACTTTGGTTCAGCCGTCCGAATTTCTTGCACGCGAAGGCGTGGCTGAACTCATGGAATATCTTGATTAGCACAAAACTAAGATAAAGTAGAATTAGGTTATCTGGGGCAAGGACGTCAGAGCTTTGATTGAACAGCTCGCGGATATTACCGACCACAAAGTATAATCCGGTCGCCATTAATGCTAACCATAAAATCAGCCCAAACCAGCTGAAAAGCCGCCCAAATATGCTGACCCAGCGTTCGAGAAAATGATCAGGGTCTATCAGTGGAATCCGAATGAACAGCAGGTTCATAAGTTGTCCCCGGACCTCTCGTCCGACTCGCTTTCGGTAGCGATTGAACAAACTTTCGCTGTCCGGCGGCAGGTCCGCATATAAAAGGTTGACGCCATGCAATTGGCCTAAAAGCTGTATTACTTCACCCTGAGTGGGTGCACTGTCGGCGAGCTGCTCATTACATATACGCCATACTTCAGATACAGTCCGTCGGCCGTCAAGCATACCTATGAACCGATAAGCTTCGTCACTGATGCGCGAGTATTGGTTATTGGATGGATTCTCTAAGACGTACCACATTTGTCCCCGGAAATGCTGTCTGTAAACCCGCACGCCCGATGATAATCGCGGGTGTAAATCAGCAACGCGATACCAGGCTTCGTGAAATGTTGGACGCTCTACAGCCATTCTTGATTCTCGATTCTTAAACGCAGATTTCTCGGATTACACGGACTAAAAACAAATAAAAAATCAGTGTAATCTGTGTAATCCGTGGTTCGACTCAAAACCACAATTTCATTCGCAGCCAGTTAACGAATCTTCGGGTCCATATCCAGACATATCGCCGTTTGCCGATCGATACCTTGGCCACACCTTCCATACCCGGCCGCATCCAGGAACGTGTTTCCAGTAAAAGAACACGAACCTTAAAAACATTACGGTTGCCCACCACCTCAGCCATCGGATTGATTCGCTCTACGATAAATTTGAGTCGCTGGGAAGGATATGACACCGTAGCCAAATAACCTTCCTGGTCAATAGCAATATCAAAAATCAAATCTTCGGGCACCAGCAGCTCAGCCCGTAATGACTCAAGAGGAGTAACCTCGAAGAGGACATCGCCTTTTTTAACAGGTGCACCAATTTGGCGTTTCAGGTCGCCCTTGACAACAGCCCCACTGATCGGCGATATGATTTTACCCTGCTCTATCAAATAATTCAGTAAGTCAATCTGAGCTTGGGCTTTGTCAGAGTTGGCCTGTGCAATCTGGGCCTGTGCGGTTTCACCATCCCGCATAGCAGCCGCAACCTGCTTAAGATATCCTGCGTTTTCCGCTTTTGCGGCAGCTAATTGTAAGCGCAGCTCCGCCGTATCCAGCTCGGCTAAGATTGTTTCATTTTCTTTGACAGTATCACCGACTTCAACGTTAACGCCTTTGATATAACCATCGAAGGATGCACAGACCACTTGTTGATAGGTGGCCTCAAGGACAAAAGGTGCTTCGGCACGAAATTGTCCCTTTCCAAATATTAGGAATAGTATCACACCAAATATCGATATCGCCAAAATCTTCGCCCAGGTATATTTCGGGCCTACTAATGTAGCCAGTGCGCTGCGTGCTTTAGCAACAACTCTCGCACCAATCCAGCGGTCATGCTCATACAACTCCAATAATCTGGCTGTGCATAGTTCGCAGGCTAACCGAATCGCCTCGATTTCTTCCAGATTGAAAGATTTGCTCGACTCTCGCTCGAGGGTTAGAACACCACGGGCCTCTCCGTTCTGCCGAAATGGCACGCTCAAAACAGCCAATGGACCATGCTGTCTGGACAGCTCACCAACTGCACGGCTGATGTAGGTGGCCTCTTGAGAAGCAGGATATAGAACCTCACAGTCCTGGTCCAGGCACTCCTCCATCGCAGACTCTATGTCCTGGACAATTTTCATCTTTCGACTAAAATCTTCCGTGTGGCTCATGGCTTTCAGTCGAACATATCTTCTTTTCAAAAAACCAACACTCACCCGTTCACACTGCCACTGAGAAGATGCTTCGTTACAAAGGGCCATGGCGGTACTCGTAAACCGATTATGCCGGTTAATAGCCGAAAGCGTTTCCATTGCTTGCTGCAGTCTTCTCAAGCCTGCCTGTCTGTTCTGGAGTGCCAGTCGCCTTTCGGATATACCCAGCAAATTGGCCGTCAGTTCCAATTGTTCTTTGCTGGCTTCGAGCGCATTTCTGTCACTTGCCCTGACCACAAAAGCTTCCATAGCTTGTCCGGCTTCAGCCATTTTAAGTGGGACCAATACGACATAACTCCGGGTAGCCCGGTTATCATTCTCCTCTGCGTCCCGCAAGGCTTTGACGATGACCGCATCTGTGGACGTAGCCTCACGAAGAAGTGCCGCCGATTGATTCAGCCATACCGGAACGGTTTGCTGACCTCCGGGCTGCGTCGGACTTCGCCCCAACGAGCTCAGAGCCGGATATATGGCCAGGACATCAACACCTTTCTGCTCATTACTTCGCAGAATCGCACCACTATTGGCCTGGCCTAAAAAGCACTGTACGGCAAGCAGATTCACGAAAAATTGTGCGCCAGAGCCGTCAAACTGACCAAGCTGCTTAATAAGCTCAGCGGCTGTCGGTCTGTTAGTCCCCTGAAACTGGCGATGGTTCTTCAAGTGATCCATAGGCTACAGTTCCCAACCTTTTCTGTATTTTCTGCGAATCAAGTCGTTTGCTTGTGACGAATTCGTGAACCGCACGTTTTCTGCATCCCATTTCAATTTCTTATCCACTCGCAATGCTATCGCGCCTAAGCAAACTGTCTGGGCAAAGGGATATATATTTTCAAAGCAGGCGCCGGAGGATTCACCGCCCTTGCAGGCTCGTATCCATTGATCCAGCTCGTCGATTGGACGGGGCAATGTCTCAGGAGGTTTCTTGTAGGCCTGCATTTTGCTTTCCGGAATAATGCGTGGATTACTACCGCTAAAGCCGGCCAGGATCTTCCCTTTGTCACCAACAAACATAAGTCCCTCTTCGGGCATATCTTTCCCATCCACCTCCAATTCTCTGGGCTTCGGAGGCCGAAGACCACCATCATACCAGTAGAGGGACACCGGCGGCATACCTTCACGTGCCGGAAATTCATAATGTATCATCGATGCCCGGGGAAATGAGATTTTGTTTTCCTGCTTCTTCCATAAATTATCAACTATTGCCCAGTATTGGCTGCGCCCGGCTTCCACACTCACCGGCGAAGGAATTCTCAATATCTTAAAGATTTGGTAAAAGCTGTAATTGCCCATATCGCCCATCGCACCTGCTCCGAAATCATACCAGCCGCGGAAGACGGCATGAGTGTAAGCCGGATGATAGGCTTTATGCTGAACAGGGCCGAGCCATAAATCCCAGTCAAGACCATCCGGAATCGGCGGTTTTTCACGGGGATACTCGGTCATCCCCTGCGGCCAGAAAGGTCTCGAGGACCAATTGTGGACCTCCCGTACAGGCCCAATGGCACCATCCCATATCCATTCGCATATTGTGGGCGTTGTCCTGTTATCTGCTGAACAGAACATATGGGTGGCAGCTCCTGTCTTGCGTGCGGTATCCACCGCCAGCTTGGTCTCATAGAGCACATTTGACAGGGGCTTGTGCATAATAACATGCTTGCCCTTTTTCATCGCGGCAATCGCAACAGTGGCGTGAAGATGGTCAGGAGTCATTATATAGGCTGCATCCAAATCATTTTCGTTTTCAAGCAATTCGCGAAAGTCACTATAGGCCGAGCAAGCCTTATATTTCCCGGAGGCCGTATTCATCGCATAGTAGCTATCAACTATTTCTCGGCCAACCTCTCTCCCGCATCGACAGCCTCGTTGCCCTTCT
>JAIVYN010000111.1:0-12095 GCA_048635425.1 Candidatus Aegiribacteria sp. | reverse complement strand
TTTTAATAGTATATAATTTATAGAATTATATACTATTAAAAACCAAACAATGCTGACTAATATTGTATGGTTTCTAACTGTAATCTACTCGATCTGGATCGAGGTCTTTTTCTCGGAATCCCGTCGCATTACGTGCAGTTTTTGTAGAAAGCCATGCATATTCTTCCCAATTTATTAATGGCGAAATTCCAATAGCGTCGGTTCCAAATAACACTTTCTCACGATAAAACTCCAACCAGGCACGAATCGTTTTACTCAATGCATGCGCGGAACGAAAAAAGGTCTGTGCAGAGAAGTCGGCATATACATTTGGCTTATGTAACATTGCACCCGCTTCTTTATCAAACGGCCACCCGCCATGAATCAATACAAATTTGGTATTTCGTTGGTCAGGATCATTGAAGACAGACTCCAATAGCATCGGATTCGAACCACTTATGTTAAAGTATGGATCAGGACCAACACCTGTATGGATATGCACTTTTAGGTCTAATCGCCCTGCTTCTTGAGTTATATAGCGGAAAAGATAATCTTCCAGTTTGCGTTGTTCGCTAATTGAAACTTCCTTTCCCTGAAGGAGCTGCTCATAGACCGAGGCCGCTTCCACACTGGATACTTTTTCGAAATTCAGTGGACGCCAATAAGCAATACGAAATTTAATGGCTATTGCACCTTCTTGTTTAAATGATTTAATCGCCGGAGTCACAACAGTTTTGGTATATTCGGCTAACGTCACTGCAGGTTTTTTATCGCTTGGGAAAGGATCCAAAAAATCATCTGCAAATGGGACCCAATAAAAGCGAGGCGGCGTTTGTCCCAAACCGAGTTGGTACCAATTAACAAATGCAGTTTCTATTCCTAATTTATCTAAAACCCAAGTTGGGTAATTCTCACCTTGCTCACGTTTGATGCGTTGCTTCTGCTTAAAAACAAGGCTTAGATGTTCTTTTTCCATGTCGTCGTATTTATATCCGTATAAATCACGCCAGGCACCTATCCAATGAGGATTATCAAAACGAAGATTTACAGGTTCGTGAAAACGTGACTGCTCAATTAAATCGGCAGGCTCTTCTTCGGTGCCCTGGTAAGCAGTAGCTGGACGCATGTGGGAATGATTATCTATGGCTTTAATTCTTGCGATTTGTTCAAGCAAAACAGGGTCTGGAATTGTTTGGGCACAAGATTCAAGAAATATTGTAATAAGAATTAAGAATGACAATAGACAGTATGTTCGATATTTCTTTTTCATGAGTTACTACATTGATATTATCCGGGATTTCCCATTAGCACTAATCAACTACGTCATCCTAACTGCTATTTCATCTACGCGGCCTTTTATCCCAACTCTTTTTTCCAAGGCCATAAAGACAGAGCATGTTTCCATAGCTGTAATTATACGCATCTTGTGGGTCATTAGTCAACAGCCGCTTTTGTACTAAATAGGCGACCCAGACGCAACCAGACTCTGGGCAAATTTGTTAGCTGAATTATCTGTCCTAAGTTGCATAAAACCAACTACGGTTAGAAAGACCGCTGCCTAAGTCAAATCACTGTATTAAGAGCCTATCCAAATAGCCCGCTCTATCCCCAGGGGAAGCCCGCGATGGCTGCGTTGTCGGTGAAAAGGACCCCGCCCACAGGTGGCGGGGCTAATCGGGGTGGCGTATGGGGGGAAGGAGATTTCGGATTTGTGATTTGAGATTTCATATTGGTTGATGGGTACATCTCTGGTGTGGGCGTGATTTCATAGAGTTATTAAGATAATCCCAGCCTATCGAGGATGTTTTGGCATCTGTTCTATCCTTTTATAAGATATGGTGAAGAGTGTTCCAATATTGCGCAAGAGATCGTATCGGTCATTGAATATTGACGTATGTCAGTAACATAGACCATGACTTGATAAGACTTATGGCAAAACGAGCGGAGTATTCTCGAGGCTATCCGAATGCTCCACGATACTGTGTAATGATCTGTTTCATTTCTTCAAATCCACTATATTGTTTCTGAAGACGAGGAGGGTCAGGAATAAATCAATTTTCCTGGGAATCTGAAAACTGAAAATCGACGGTCATTAACAGATGATCGCTTAGTTTGCTGTCGGCAACATCCAAACTCAATTGCTTGCGTTCCGTTCGATTTAATAACTCGGCATTGAGTATAAATCCATTTTTGGGAATAAGAGTCCTGGTGCTGTAGACAATGTAATCCAGCTTACCCGGCGAAAAGGAGGCATGTGATCCTCCACGCCAGGTGACAACAGATTCACCAATCAAGTTGGGTATCAACCAATCTTTCAAGCCATAAACCTTCTTGTCGATGATCATATCTAAAGGCGTTCTGGAGCCTACCAAATTGAAATCACCGACAATTACTATTCCCGGTTGTGTGCCGGGCGCATCATCTTCGTCATATTGTCCCCTGTGAATTTCATCGATCGTAGCAACAATATCATCCACCTGCCGGATGCGAAGCCGATCCTCCTCACTATCAATATATCCCATAGCCGATAGATGAACATTAATTATGAACAAGTAGTTTTCGGCCGATTTGATATATGCCGCTGCATACCTGTCATTCTTTGAAGGCAAAGCTTTCAAAGGATACTTCGATGCAATGACATTGCCGTGCACTTTGTGGATATTCCATCGACGTTTGCTCTCCAGCGGCATCAAACGTTTCAGGATTTCACCGTGACCTTCGGTTTTCAACTCCTCCTGAAAACAATAGACGTCACCATTGACGGAATTTAATAGACGGCCCATGGCATCTTCTCGATTATGATCGCTCAAACCTTCGAAATATGTATTGAAACTCACGATTCTCACGTCGGTTCCAGAGTATCGTCGATGGGAACGGCGTTTAGGCGTTTCAGGGGGTTGTGAAAATGTAAATGCAACCGGGGCGCTGAGCTGATCGGAGCCGTTAAATTGAATGCTTATGGCATCGCCACAATTTATATTGAATCCACCTAAGTCAACTTGTATTTCAAATTCATTCTGGGCATAGGTCGGTCCGACAATGTACTTCAAACGATCCCAGGGGATTCGTTCCTTTAAGCTGTCGTTTAGAAAGGCCCGCCTGCCTCTCATATCGAGAACCAGTTCTTGATTGTTCGGCAGATCGATTATGACTAATAAAGTTCCTTCAGCTTCCGGACCGTTCTGGAGGTTCAAGAGGTTGGTTGTGTCGAATCGAAGATAGAGGATAGAGCCCTGACTTGCGGCATATACTTTCGTAATATCAAACGCACCTTTGGCGTCCCCCTTGGGATCGTATGCACATACTTTGACATCTTTCCAGTCTTCAAATCCCCCATCAATTCTCATGACCGATGCTGATAACTTGCCTATCATGATCAACGAAAGAGCGATTGCAAATAGACGAGAGTGAAACCGTCTACGGCGCAGCGATTTTCCGTTTAATATTTCTGAGAACACTTTTAGGCCTTTCAATTCCACTTTTCAAATCAGCATCCCTACAATACATGCGGTTGTAAAAGCAGCTAACGTTCCGCCGACCATAGAGCGCAGACTCAGTTGGGCGATGTCATCCCGGCGGGATGGGGCAATCGAACCGATGCCGCCGATCTGGATTGCGACGGAGCCGAAGTTGGCGAATCCGCATAGCGCATAGGTGGCAATGGTGAACGAGCGCGGACTCAACTGGTCACGCAGTTTTACAAGATCCATATAGGCGATGAACTCATTGAGCACCGTTTTTTCGCCCAGGACGGACGAGACTTTGAGTACATCCTCAGCCCGGATCCCCATGATCCAGGCGAACGGGCAGAATATCCACCCCATGATTCTCTCGAATGTCAGTGGAGCGGCCACAGTCATCTCCTCTGCGACCTCAGCGCCGCGCATCAGGTAAATCACGAAGAACTGGCCCCGCTCCAGGCCCCAATTGATCAGGGCAATAAGACACACAAAGGCCAAAACCATAGCGCCGACATTAAGAGCCAGTTTCAGACCTACTGCTGCGCCGTTGCAGGCTGCATCGATGACATTTCGGCCTTGACGCGGCACCTCCACTCGAACCTGTCCCTTCGTTGGCGAAACCTCTCGTTCGGGCACCATAATCTTGGCGATCACGAGCGAGGCCGGCGCGGACATGATCGACGCGGCCAACAGATGCCCCGCATCAATACCAAGACCGACATACGCCGCCATAACACTGCCCGCAATGGTGGCCATCCCTCCTGTAAGCATAGCCATAAGTTCCGAGCGTGTCATTGATTCCAGATAAGGACGAACCATTAGTGGAGCCTCGGTGTGTCCGAGGAAAACATTAGCAGCGGCAGCCAGTGACTCCGAGCCGGATACATCCATCACACGCACCATGGCCCAAGCCAATACTTTGACAATCTTCTGAATCACGCCCCAATGAAACAGAATGGCTGTTAGACATGAAAAGAAAACGATTAACGGCAATACGGAAAACGCAAAATAATGTTCTCGAAATCCTTCTCCAAACAAAAAGGTTGACCCCTCGTTCCCACAAGCAATAATTCCATTTACAAATCGCTTCAGCACATCAAAGACCATACGCCCGGGAGTTGTCCTCAGAATCAGCAATGCAAAAACCAACTGAAACAGCATCCCCGTTACGATTAGCCGCACATGAACACGCTTGCGGTCTTCCGATAGCACCCATGCCAGGCCCAACATCACCCACAGCCCTAAGAAGCTAATCAGTCTGGGCATTATGTCTTGCATCATTTCACCTCTTTGCACAAGTAGCCGGGTGGCACACGCGGCCGCCCGTTCGCAGTGTTCCGGGGATGATTGCACGCCATGGCAGAATACTACCATAAGAGCGTGATATTTCAATAGTTGTCGCTATGATTACGCACACTTTGCCAAACACAAATTTAAATTTTGAAACCAGTTCTATGATTTAAGCTGAATGTCTATCATATGTCACTTGGGTTTTATCTCCTGCGATTGAGACATCTAAGATCCTGTGAACATCTATACCTGTTTCTTCTTGAATTCTATGAATTCCTCTGTATTCTTTCTTTACCACTGCAGAGACTGCTCCTTCAATATAGACATCGTTATTCCGGAGCAAATTGATTAAGCCTATTAAAGTTCCTCCGCTGCTTACAGTGTCTTCAATGATATAAACGGTGTCGCCTCGCTGAATCCCGTAGGGGTATAGATTACCTTTGTAATATTCCATAGAAAAAGCAGTTCCCTGCGATTCGGGTCCTGGAAACCATTTTGCCCCGGCAATCGACATATTCGTATATAGTGAGACCGCACCTAAAATGTGTGAGCACCTATCAAATTCTGTGACTATTTTATCTATCTGTGCTCTTGGAATATACTGACCAATCTTAAAAGCTGTTTCTCTAAGGAGGTCTGCTTGAGTGCAGGGGTAGTGTTCACTTAAAGGAACAATCATAAACTGCACTTCTTTTCCTTCTGGACTCGTTATTGCAACTAAATCTTTTCCCTCATATGAAGAATGTAGCAAATTCCCCGAAACATCAATTTCTGGATTGTCGCAATACTTAGTGAAACGACAGTTGGCTGTTTCCACCCTGCTTCTTCTGCCGCCAACTTCAACGGTGAGTAATGATTTAATGTTCCGGCCTGATAAGTTTGCTCTTCCAAAGCTTTTGCCACCGTATGTTTTTTCAGCTAAGACGTATATTTCATCGATAGTCGCTCCTCTTGCTTCTATAAGGTTAATTAATGTTCCAAGCGTTTCGCCTCTGTCTAAAACGTCGTCGACTATAGTGACTTTATCGCCGGATTGCACACCCTGAAGGACAAGACGGCCTCCCCTATAATGTGCATTTTTGCCAAAATAGGGAATAAGCTTATCTGCCAATTCATCCGAAGTCCAACGGGCAATTGCAATATCATTCCCATTAAGAAAAGAAAGTGCACCTGCAATATGGCCTGCGCCATGTTCTTCAGTTACAATTTTCCTGTTGGGCTCTATTGAGCTTGCAAGGATTGACGCACAGACTCTTAGGGTTTCGGGGTCTAATCTTGGAGTTAACTCTGATATCGTGCTAATGATTCTTTTCCTGTTATCATTTGCCGGAATAGTGGGCTGGTCATCATATGCTCGAATAAATTTATGCATTATTCCACCATGCTTCTGATTTAATATTATATACCAGTTCCAGCACCAACTTGACGGTGCAGCCAGGCCGAAGTTACTACAAGATAAGTTGAAAAGGTGACACAGTTCAAAGTTATCTCATAGTCATTTATCATTAAAAACGAGTCTTATCAAAAAGGCAATGTTAAAAGGAAAAGATTTGTCGATAGAAAGATGAGAGCTGCGGATCAGTGAAACCTGGAGGCGGTGTGACTGGCCCCACCTTGTCTCAGTGCATATAATTTGTTTTCTTTTTTCTATCTTCGTCATCTCTAAACCGCTCAATGACGATTCGCACATCAATTGGTGAATCGCTATGTGCAGAGAAATCCTTTGCTTGCACACGTCACTTATATTATATTTCCTGTGGCAACAGAATTATTGGGGCAAAGTATGAAGAAAGGAAAACTAATAGGCATCGCCGGCGCCTCCGGTTCAGGTAAAACACTTGTTGCTAACAGCATCATTGAAAGCCTTGGATCAGATAAGGCGGTGATAATTCAGGAAGATTCATATTACAAGGATCTATCTGACGTACCATATGAGGAGAGAGCGGGCAGAAACTTTGACCATCCCGATGCATTTGATCACGATCTCCTGGCCAAACATTTATTGCAACTGTTGAATGGTGAGGTTGTCTCACATCCCATTTATGATTATAAGCTCCACACCCGCTCGAAAGAAAAAAAGACTGTGAGACCAGGCGTCTTGATTATTTTGGAGGGCATTTTGATTCTTAACAACGTGAGACTGCGAGAGCTAATGGATTATCGAGTGTTTATCGACACGGCCCTGGATATCTGTTTTGTTCGTCGCTTGAAACGGGACATAGAAGAAAGAGGACGGACCGTGGACTCTGTGATACAACAATACACCGAAACGGTTCGACCCATGTATCTTGAGTTTATTGAGCCTTCCAAACGATATGCAGACATCTTGATCCCTGGAGAGGGAAGGAATTCTGAGGCTGTTGATATTTTGATAACCAAAATTAACGCTCTGCTTAATAATAGTCATCAATAGGGACCAAACCGGGAACACGCTATGGCGAAAAAGAAAAAAGTCACAAAAGCTTACGACAACCTCGAATTCTTACATGGTCGCTCGGCTCGGCATCTGCGAGTCCTGGCAGAATTTATCGAGCCCAAAGAACGTCTGAGAAAGCACGGCATTCACAACACAATTGTCTTTTTCGGTTCGGCGCTGTCTGTCGATAATCCTACTTTCAGAAAGCAGACACCAGATAGTACCGTAGTTCCTGAAAAAGCCATCCGTGTGAGTAACGCACACGAATCCTGTATCGAACTCACGAAGCGAATCACCGCCTGGTCGCAGAAGATAAAGGAGCCGGCCAAGCTGAAACTCTTCAAGATTATAGACGACGTTGATAAGGCTTTTGAGTATATTACAGGGCAACTGAAGAAGCTGTATCTCGGATCTGAATGCTAAAACAGGATCGGATACAGAGATTTTGTGAGGTGTTCATGGAGCTTGATGTATATGCTCTTGGCAACGCTTTAGTGGATATCCAGGTGCAGGTTGAAGATTCGCTTCTTACTGAACTCGGCCTTGAGAAGGGGAATAGGTACCTCACCGAGCACGGCCGTCAGGAAGAGATTTTGCGGAGGCTGCTCGGATCCGACAGCCTGGACAGTGCCCGGAAAGCGGGTAAACTGCAGACAGCCGCAGGTGGGAGCGCAGCAAACACGATGTATGGCATTTCACAACTGGGCGGCCGTGCAGGATTTTGCGGAAAGATTGCGAACGACGGACTCGGGGCCCTCTACGCCGAACACATGAGGCAAAGCAGTGTTGTTTTCAAGGAAAGCACGGGGCAGGGGATGACGGGGACGTGCGTTGTCCTGATCTCCGACGACGCCCAGAGAACCATGCTCACCTGCCTGGGTGTTTCAGGTGAGATCGATTACGAAGATATTGATGAAGAACTGCTCAGGCACAGCCGGTATATCTATCTGGAAGGATATCTTTTTGAAAGCGAATGTGCTGCCCGGACCATGCTCCGGGTGGTTGCGGTTGCCAGAAAAAATGGTGTAAGAATTGCCCTGGCCGCATCCGATGCATTATGTATCGCCCGTCACCAGGACCTGTTCTTACAAATCATCCAAAATGACGTTGATCTGCTTTTTGCCAATGCCCGGGAGGCACAGGCACTCAGCCGTACCAATAACAATGAAGCAGCTTTACGGGTACTTTCCGGCTGGTGTGAAGGTGTTGCCGTGACCGACGGAGAGCATGGTTCAATGGTTAGCTTTAACGGTGAGGTTACGAAGATCACGCCGAACAGGGTATCCGCTGTGGACACTACCGGCGCCGGTGACGCGTACGCGGCCGGGCTGTTGTACGGAATCATCAGCGGCCATACGATCAGGGAAAGCGGCATGATAGCAAGCTTTTTTTCTGCCAAGGTTGTCGCGCAAATCGGACCACGCTACAACGGCGACATACAGCCGGAGTTGAAAAAACTGCTGTAACGGACAGAAAGTTTGATTTCCACCGACAGGAGTGATTATATTACCAGAGGACTGTTTGACTTTAAAATGCATTACATGTATGTTGATCGTATCAATGAGGTGTTAGCAACAACTACTTTGTGTGGTGAACCTTGCAGAGAATCATGAAAAGAAGATTTGCTATCATAGGCGTCTTTTGCAGTGCTATCATCCTTTCTGGAGTGTGGCTTGTGTCCCGCTCATTCGAGGTCATGGACAAGTGCACGCAAATCGCTTACGAACCGAATATTACCCCTGACTACTCTAACATTGTCATCCCACATAACATTGCCCCCCTGAATTTCAGGATTTCCGAAAAGGGACAGACCTACCGCGTCAAAATCCATTCGAATCGTGGCGCAGCCATAGGAATTGTCAGCAAAACAGGCCTAATACACATCCCTTTGCGAAAATGGCGGGCCTTACTTAATGTAAACAAAGGTCATAAGGTATTCGTAGACGTATATGTCAAAGATGCAGATAACGGATGGCGACAATTTCAGCGTATCACCAATACCATAGCTAAAGAAGACATTGACGAGATGGTGGTATACCGGTTTATGAAACCCATTTATAAATGGTGGAAAGACATAGGGATTTATCAACGCAACCTAACCGATTACGATGTGTCTCTTGTCTTGCATGGGCGTTCTTTTGGTGAAGGGTGCCTTAACTGTCACAGCTTTGTTGGCAATGCGCCGGATACGATGACGATCGGCCTGCGTAGTGCAACATACGGTAGTCACACACTCCTGGCCCGAAATGGCACTGTCCATAAGATTGGTGCAAAGTGGGGCTATACTGCCTGGCATCCAAGCGGCCGATTGGCTGTATATTCGATAAACAAAGTGCGTCAATTCTTTCATGCCGGCGGCATGGAAGTTCGAGATGTAGTGGATCTCGATTCCGCCTTGGCTTGTTATCACGTTGAGAGTCAGAAGGTGGTTTGCCCTGCGGCACTCTCGGAAAAGGATCGGCTTGAAACCTATCCGACCTGGTCTCCAGACGGACGGTATCTCTATTATTGCAGCGGCCCTATTTTGTGGGAGAATCGGAATATTGTTCCGCCTGAGAACTACGACAAGCTAAAGTATGACCTTCGGCGCATTGCCTATGATGTCGAGACGGACCAATGGGGCAAGGCCGAGACTGTCCTGGCTGCTGATGAAACGGGATTGAGTATCCTGTTGCCGAGGATCTCGCCGGATGGCCGATTTCTTCTGTTCTGCATGTGCCGATACGGTTGCTTTCCTGTATATCAGCCCAGCAGCGACCTCTACCTCATGGATCTGGCCACAGGAGACTATCGCAAGCTGGCTATCAACAGCATGTATTCCGAATCGTGGCACAGTTGGTCCGGTAACAGCCGGTGGATAGCATTCAGCAGCAAACGTCAGGGAGGCGCCTTGACCAGAACTTATCTCAGCTATGTTGACGAAACTGGTCAGGTTCACAAGCCTTTCATCCTGCCGCAGAAGGACCCGACGTACTATGATTCACTGTTAGAGACATTCAGCGTTCCTGAGCTGATCAAGGGTAGTATCAAGGTGAATAAATCCTTACTGGCCCGGGCCGCTCGGTCAGAGCCTCCCGTGGTCGTGGACATTCCCATTACAGGAGCAACGCCCCAAGTCGTCCCGTCCGAGCCTTGGCAGGAACGTGAGTGACAGATTGTTAAAAATTAGGCCCATCCGGGTACAAGAGACGAACAAACGTGTTTTATAGAATAAAACAATTTCCACACAATCTGATATTCTTTTTGTTAGGTGCACTCTACTTATGGCTTGTTATTGAGCCGCACCTTATCTATCAATGTTTCGGCACCATTCTGCCGAATGCACCCACGTTTGTAACCGGATGGCCGTTTCTGGTAAAATCGCTGGGCTTGCCAGGCGGATTTGTTATGTACATATCCGGGTTTCTCTCCCAGAGCTTTTATTACTCCTGGCTGGGAGCCGCAATCATTGTGCTTTCCGCCTTATATGTGTGTGAATTTTCCAGGTGCCATCTTGTGGCTGCCGGTTATGCGCGGGACACGGTCTTGACCTCTTTTCCGGCCATCCTACTTTTTCTTATGTATAGTTGCTACAAACATCCTTTGCCCGCTTGCCTGGCTATGTCTCTGGGACTTCTATGTTCCCTTGCTTTTGAAAGATGGCAAGGGACTTCTATGTTCCCTTGCTTTTGAAAGATGGCGTTTGCGCAGATTTGTGATTCGTGCGGTTCTATATTGCCTTATTGCAGCCGTAGTCTTCTGGTTGGCGGGTACGGGAGGGCTATTGGTTTTTTCACTGATGACTGTAATCTACGGAATTATTGTCCACAAAGACTGGGGACTTACAGTACTCGTCCTGCCGGCGAGCTTTACGATTACTTGGGTCCTTGCCCAGTACGTGTTTCTAATACCACCTCGACAGGCATTTCTTATTTTGACACCTGTTTCTCCGGCAGTTACTGTAGGCATGAAGACTTTTTCAAGAATCTTGATCATTCTCCTGTACGGCTTTGTGCCTTTGAGCGTATTGCTCATGTTCGTGGGCAAGAAGGTGTTCAGCAAGACCGGGCAAACCCGTAAGATACGTTCTAAACCGAACAAGGGAAAAAAGGCGCATAACGTAGCTGGACAAAAGAAACTATCTCCGAGAATCTTCAAGAAACCGGCAGTGATAGCCATTCCCATCGTGCTGATGACCGTGGGACTCTACTTCAGCTATGATGAGATGCGCAAACCGTTCGTCCTAACGAACGACTATGCCCTCCGGAAACAATGGGACAAGATTCTTGGGCTTGGTCGCAGTTTGCCCAAGGGCAAAAGCAACGTTTATTTCAATCATGACATCATCAGGGCGTTGTACCATACCGGTAGACTGCCCTATGACCTGTTTCACTTCCCCCAGACACCGCACGGGCTTCTTCTCACACACGAGAAAAAAGAATCTTATCTATCACAATTGAAATTATGTGATATCTTTATGGAACTGGGGCAGGTCAACATAGCAGAAAGGCTGGCGTCGGAAGTTCTGGCCATAAAGGACCATTTCGGGATTGTCATCGAAAAACTGGCCTGGATCAACATCATCAAGGGACAGACCCGCACCGCCCGGATTTATCTCAACGCCCTGAAGAAAGACCTGATCTATCGTGGAACCGCCGAAAAACTGCTCATCGCCCTGGACAACAGCTTTGCGCCGGACCAAGCGGCTTATGTTGACAGGATCCGTTCATATATGTTTGAAGAGGGACATGCAGGAACCAGTAAAGAGTCTATTGATCAAATGTTGATAGAATTGCTCGTCCATAATCCCCACAACAAGATGGCATTTGAATATCTTATGGCGTGTTATTTGCTGACAGGGCGGGTTGACAAGATCGCGACGAATATGGAACGGCTTCATGATCTTGGCTATCAGGCAATTCCAACCCTTTATGAAGAGGCCATACTCATCTATTTCGGTTCGCAAGGAC
>JAIVYN010000110.1:0-12113 GCA_048635425.1 Candidatus Aegiribacteria sp. | reverse complement strand
GCCAGCAAACAAACAAGTGCCGCATCCGATGCTTCAGCCGTGCCGGTGAGCCTTGTCATGGCTGCCGTTCCTGTTCAATACAGGGTGAGGGATTTGTATTCTTTTATTTATAATCATAACGAACCGGAAAAACGGCTCGAGGCCATTTGTTATCGCGAGCTTACAAAATTCGCGGCCAGCGCCATGGTCGAAGTTGATGATGAAGCTGATCTTGAGCAGAGTCTGCTTGGAGCAGGCAGGTCTGAGGCCAAGAACATTTTGACCCGCCAAATCCAGAGTGCAGCCGACGAAGCGGGCTTAGGTATTGAAATCGTATTTCTGGGCCTGCAGGGTATTCACCCGCCGCCTGAAGTAGCAACGGATTATCAGGAAGTTGTCGGTGCGGTCCAAAAGAAACAAGCACTTATCTTTGAAGCCCAGGCGGAAAGAAATAAGAGTTTGAGTGCACTTGTTGGTTCAGTGGAAGCCGCCGATAAGCTCTACGGTCTTGCGGCAAAATATGAGCAGGCCGAAGACGTAAACAACCCGGAGGATATAGAAAAGCTTGGTAATGAGCTGGATACAGCACTTGAACAAGCCAAAGGCGATATCTACAGAACCATTAAGGAATCGCAAAGCTATGCCTTTGAAAAAAGGACACTTGCAGAAGCAGCCGGTGAACGTTTTGCCAGTCAGCTCAAAGCATACAGGGCAGCGAAAGGGATTTATAAACGCCAGCTTCTATTAGCAGTCCTCGAAGAGGCTACGAAGAATATACGAAAATATGTTGTGGTTGCCGACCAAAACGATATACAGGTTTTCATACTTGATTTTCAGGAAAAACTCACGCCAAGTATATATGACATAGGTGGCTTTGAGGAGAGCAGCGAAAAATGAAAAATATTGCCATTACAGTTTTTATCGCATCAGTAGTGATAATTATGGGTTTGTACCTTGTTGCGTTTCAGGTCAGAGAGACCGAATCAGCCCTGGTCACAAGATTCGGCAAACCTGTGCGTGAAATTACGGACCCAAATCTATGTTTCAAATGGCCTGCCCCGATAGAGCGTGTGCACAGGTTTGACTCGCGGATGCAGGTTTTTGAGGCCGACCTCGGCGAGACAACGACCAAAGGTGCTGTGCCAATTATCATAAATACTTATGTGGTATGGAGGATTGCCGAGCCTTTGAAATTCCTAAATGCAGTTGGGACTGTCAAGCAGGCCGAAACTAAACTCTACAGCCAGATTACCGACACTCAAAACAGAGTAATCGGCCAGCATTCCTTCGGTGAATTTGTAAACAGCGACCCGGGGGAAATAAAATACAGTCAAATTGAAGCGGAAATGCTCACCGACCTCAAACAAACCCTCAGCGATGAGTACGGGATTGAAGTCAAGACCCTCGGTATAAAACAGCTCAAGGTCAGTAAAGATGTTACGGTGAAAGTTTTTGAACGGATGAAGGCTGCGAGAAATCTTAGGACCGAAGCTACTATTTCCGAGGGTGAGGGTCAAGCAACCAAGATAAAAGGTGATGCCAATCTTAAGAGTTCGGTGCTGCTTACAGCCGCGGAGGCAAGAGCTGAGGTCATTCGAGGGCGTGGCGACGCCGAAGCTGCGAAACATTATAAAAAGCTGGAAGAAGACCCTGAGTTTGCGATGTTTCTGCGGGATATCGAAAGTTTAGAAAAGATATTAAAAGAACGGTCAACTATCGTTATACCCGCCGATTCGGAGCCTTTCAAACTGTTGAAGGAACTCCCGCCCCTGGAACCGAAAAAGTAGAAAAAATGTGAATCGTATTATGGCAAAAGAAGATAAACAAGGTAATAAGGATTTACAACCGCAGGCGCCGGATAAATCTGTGAGTGAAGACCTTGACGCTGCCGGTAAGTCATTATCGGAGGCGCTGAGAATCAGCTTCATTGTACTGAAAGTGATAATGATTGTGCTTGTCGTTGCTTTTCTGGCCTCCGGCTTTAAGACGGTCGGCTCTGACGAACAGGCCCTTGTTTTACGATTTGGGAAGATTCGCGGTGTAGGTGAAAAGAGAGTTCTAAAACCCAGGGCCTGGCCGTATTGGGTGTTCCCATATCCAGTAGATACTATGGTAAAAATCCCCGTGGAGAAAAAGGTGGATTTAACTGTGAGATCGTTTTGGTACTACCAGTCGCAAGAACGGATGCTCAGTGAGCCTTCTATCGAAAAGACACGGGTACTACCCGAACTGGACCCGATAAGAGACGGTTATTGTATTACGCGAAGTGAAAGGCAGGATGAGTCAATATCCGGCTCAGGTGGAAGCGACTACAACATAGTACATTCCAAATGGCAGCTAACCTACCAGATTGATGACCCTGAACGATTCTTTAAGAATGTCTATGTTGAAGACGTGAAACCTGGGGATATTTACTTTGATGTTATAACAGAAAGTATAACGCCACTTTTGCAGAGCCTCTTTGAGGATGTGATTGTAACAGCAATAGTCAATTACACCATCGACGACGTTATGTACGAGCAAGTCGCAAGGCTAACGGACGATGTGAAAAAATTACTGCAGGAAAAGTTCGACACAATAGAAAGCGGCATAAAAGTTGTTCGAATACGGATGATAGACAAAATCTGGCCCCTGCAGGTAGATGCCGCGTTTCAGGCTTTGGTTACTGCCAGCCAGGACCGGCAGACGACAATAAGTCAGGCCCAAACCTATGCTGAAAGCACCCTGAACGAAACTGCGGGCCCAGTCGCTGAGAAATTATTTGTGGCTTTAAACGATGATACTATCAGCGAAGAGGAAATGGAGTTGTTGTGGTTTCAATTAGCAGGTAAAGCCCAGGAGATAATTACTGAGGCACGTGCCTACCGGACAAAAGTCGTGGCAAATGCCAGAGCCAATGCCGAATACTTCCAGGAATTGCTGCCCGAATATCGCAAACATCCGGAGCTTGTTGTTCAGAAAATCTATCAGGACGCTATAGAACGTATCTTTGACAATGCGGTTGAGAAATTTATTATCCAACCAACCGAAGGTACGAAGGAGACCGAATTTAGAATCCTGCTGAACAGGGACCCATCGTTAAAACCAAAAACCGGCAAGGAGTAAACGACTAAGGAGTAATAAGGATCGAGAATTAGCTAAAAGCTTCCAACCAAAAAAGGTGGGCAATGCCCACCCTACATTTTACAAACAAGAATAAACAAGATACGAAATTATGGCCCACGAACATTTACATTTTAAGGATGACATCGCCGCCGAGCGCACTCACGGCAAGCAGATTCGCGTAAGTATGGCTCTGATAGGAACGTTAGCCGGCGGAATGCTGCTGTTAAACAGTTGGATCGCAAGGTTTATTTATGGCCATGACAGTTTCAACACCCAGTTTTTGGCAATGGTCGGCGCAATACTACTCGGTGCTCCTATTGTTCTACACGCAATAAAGAGCCTTATGAAAAAAGAGATGCATATGGATGAGCTGGTAGCTCTGGCCATAATCGCTGCCTTTGCAACTCAGAAATATGTCACCGCAGGTATAGTTGCCGGCTTTATGCTTTTGAGTGAGCTAATTGAAACGCGCACCGCTCTGGGGGCCCGTGCTTCAATTGAATCGTTAATAAAGCTCACGCCTACAAAGGCAAACCTCATAGACAGTGAGGGCTCTGAAAGAGAAATTAAAGTCAGCAGTCTAAAGCCCGGCGATTGCATCCGTGCCCGTCCCGGCGATAACATATCGGCAGATGGCGAAGTCGTAAAAGGACTTAGCTCCGTCAATGAAGCAACAATAACAGGAGAATCTCTGCCCGTCGATAAGGTCCCTGGGATGCAGGTCTTCGCCGGCACAAACAACCTAACAGGCGTGCTGGATATTACCGTTACCAAAGCCGGCAAAGATACAACTCTCGGCAAGGTCCAGTCGCTGATTATTCAGGCAGAGCAGACAAAGATACCGATTATGCGGATAATCGACCGCTATGTTAAGTGGTACACACCAACGATTTTAATGGTTGCCGGTATAGTTTTGTTTTTCACCCGTGATATCGATAGAGCTATTACGATACTTGTTGTCTCGTGTCCGTGTGCGTTGATTCTGGCGACGCCGACGGCAATGGTGGCGGCGATTTCGGCCTCCGCCCGCCTCGGTATTCTGATAAAGAACGTCGCCGACCTCGAGATTGCCGGTAAGATGACAGCGATGGTCTTCGACAAAACGGGGACGGTAACGACCGGTCGGCTGTATGTAACGAAACTAACGCCTGCTGAGGGTGTCGAGCCGGCTGATTTATTGGCCGTCGCCGCATCCGCCGAGCAGATGAGTAAACACCCGGCCGCAAGGGCGCTGCGGGAGGTGGCAAAGGAGGCAAACCTTTCTTTACCCGCAACGGACAACTTCCAGGAAACCCCGGGTAAAGGGGTAACTGCAGTGGTCGATTCAGCAACAATTTACGTCGGAAGAGATACCTTCCTCAAGGAAAACAACGTAGATATAAGTAACGTTTCCGACCCTGCTCTGCACGAGGAGCAGGGCTTTAGCACCCTTTATGTGGCGAAAGATTCGAAGTGCATGGGCTGGATTGGTTTGCAGGACAAAACCAGACCCGAAGCCCAAAAAGCCGTTAAGGAACTGCTTGATATCGGGATAAAAAGAATAACTATGCTTACCGGCGACCGGAATGAGGTAGCCAGCCGTGTTGCTGCTGAGCTGAACTGTACCGATTTTAAGGCACATTGTTTGCCTCAGGACAAATTAGCGATTGTCGAGCAGATCAGAAAAGACGGCCATATTGTTGTAGTTGTCGGTGACGGCATAAACGACGCCCCAGCTTTGGCAGCAGGCGATTTAGGTATTGCTATGGGTGCTGCCGGAAGTGACGTTGCTATAAATTCTGCTTCGATTGCCCTGATGAGCGACGACTTGAAGCGGCTGCCTTTCCTTGTCCGGCTTTCCCGAAAAACAAGAGGAGTTATTACTCAGAATCTCGGCTTTGGAATATTATTTGTCATTCTCGGCAACACGGCAGGAGCGGCGGGATGGCTGCCGGCGGTTTACGCCGCGGCTTTGCATTTTGCCGGCTCACTGATTGTCGTTTTCAACAGCGCTCGACTCGTCCGCTACGGTGAGGAGCTCGACCACGAACTATAATGACAAAAACCCTGATATGAGCAACAATACAACAGACATGGAATACGCCGTTGAAACTTTCTCTTTGACCAAGATTTTTTCCGACTGGTGGGGACGGGCCAAGGTTTATGCTGTGGACGACCTGAATTTACAGGTTCGTTACAACGAAGTCTTCGGCCTTTTAGGCCCCAACGGCTCAGGCAAAACAACCACCCTGAAGATGCTGTTAGGCTTACTTTATCCGACAAAGGGAAGGGCGTTGGTTCTTGGCGGTGACGGAGCAGACCCTAAAATCAACTCCAGAATCGGTTTTTTGCCTGAGGAGTCCTATCTTTACAGGTATCTTAACGCCCGTGAAACGCTGGATTTCTACGGCAGATTATTTGGTCTGCCGGCCAAGGTGAGAAAAATGCGTATCGAAGCCCTGCTCGATATGGTCGGATTAATGGCCGTAGCAAACAGACCCGTTGGGACGTTTTCGAAAGGTATGGCACGCAGAATCGGCCTGGCACAGGCACTGATAAACGACCCTGACTTACTTATATTGGATGAGCCGACAACCGGACTCGACCCTATCGGAACAAGGCAGATAAAGGATTTAGTCCTGAAGCTTGTAGAACGCGGCAAGACAGTTTTACTTTGCAGCCATCTGCTTGCGGACGTCGAAGATGTATGCGATAGAATCGCAATCCTCTACGGCGGCAAAATCCAGAGCCAAGGCCACGTTCGGGACCTCTTACAGCAGACAAATAAGAGGCAAATTACTACCGATGCCATAAACGATACCACCATGGAGAAGATAAAACAGCTAATTGAGGAAGAAGACGCCGATTGTGTAGTAACTTCTCCGATGGACAAACTCGAGACATTTTTCATCAAAACCGTGGCAGCCGCTCAACAACAGGCCCAGACCACAAGCGGCGCAGTCAGCACTACTAAAATCGGCGATTTTCTCACACAGCAAACCGCTGCGGAAGATATACTCGATAAACTCGTCTCTGCGCCGGTATCAAAAGAGAGTTTGCCGGAATCACCAACAACAGAGAAAGTTGTCCCCGTTGAAAGTCTCACACCCCAAGCCGATGAACAGCTGCTTAGTAAACTGACCGGCTCGGCTGAGCCGTCACAGCCTGTACCCGTTGTTAGAGACGAGTCCCGCCCATCTGATGGGCTGGACGAGAAAGTTACAACACAACCGGTCGAATCCGAAGCCCCACAGGCCGAGCAAGTTAACAAAAGCATTTTGGACCAGCTCACAGGCCGCTCAAGGCCTCAAGGCGAGGACGAAGAGCAAACTGACAAATCACAGGCAGGAGATGTAGGCGATGCATAGTATCTGGGCTGTCGCCACAAATACTATAAAGCAGGCCTTGCGGATGAAAGTCGCCGCTGTTTTTCTAATCCTGCTGCTCGTCCTGCTTCCCGTTATGGGTTTTTCCGCAACAGGCGACGGGACATTGAAAGGCAGGCTGCAGACCTTCGTAAGCTACGGTCTTTCGCTGACCAGCATTTTGCTCTGTTTGCTCACAATTATAATCTCAATTTATTCGGTAACCAACGACATTGAACAAAGACAGATATATACAGTTATCACCAAGCCCATTCGCCGGTTTCAATTTCTTTTAGGCAAACTGCTCGGCGTAGTATTATTAGATGTGATTTTGCTCAGTTTGTTTGCAGCTATAATATACACGATTACTATTTACACACCGCAATTTTTCAACGCTACCGAGACTGAGCGTATCCAGGCCAACAACGAGTTTTTCACCGCACGAGCGGCCTTAGCTGTCCCCGCGGTCGATGTCTCCCAGGAGGTAAAAGATAGATACGAGCAGCTTAAAAGAAACCGCGAATTACCCGAAAATATCTCGTATGATGAAATCATCGCCGTGCTTACAACGCAGCAACAACTTGCCAAACGAGCTGCTGACGTCGGTCAGGTGTTGGTCTGGGAATTCGATAACGTTGAGCCTCTTGACCAGAGTATGTTTATAAGATTCAAATACGATGTTTCGGTGAACCCGCCTGATATGCAGGTCTATGGTAGATGGTTCGTAGGCGACTATCAATACATCAAGTACGGCACAGAAAGCAAAACGCCGGTTTATGACCGTATCCATAAACATTCAGTTCGCGATTTTCATGAAATAGAAATCCCCGCCGTGGTGGTACCCGAACATGGCCATCTGGCCGTCGCATTCCAGAACGCCCCTCTAAACAACACGGTCATAATCTTTCCGCCGGATGGTATAGAGGTGCTTTATAAAGCCGATACCTTCACCGGCAATTTCGTAAGGGCCGTTCTCTTAATCCTGTCTCGTTTGATTTTCTTAGCCTGCTTAGGCATATTAGCTTCGACTTTCCTCTCGTTCCCCGTGGCTATACTACTTTGTCTTGTTCTTTTTTCCACGGCAAGCTTCAGCGGTTTTGTTATCGAATCCTTCAGCTACCTGAGTGTAAACATTGGTACAATTTACTCTTACACCATTAAGTGGATAATTCAGCTTTTGCCGCAGTTTGATAAATTTAATCCTACAAAATTCCTGGTTCCTGCGCGATTATTGAGCTGGTCTTTATTGGCCAGATGCGCCGGCGTTATGGTTTGTATCAAAGCATTTTTGCTGCTGGTTATTGCCCTGGTTATTTTCAGTTATCGAGAAATTGCTAAAATTATAGTCTAATGTGGCACGGGCATCTTGCCCGTGATTGAATCACGGCCTTGAAGGCCATGCCACGAATCGAGTATCGAGAATGCGCTTGCGTGATAGAATAATCTTGTTTGTTTCTATAGTTCTTGCGGTTGGTTTGCTTATCGGCGCGGGTATGCAGCTTGATTCCATAAATCGCCGGCGTGAGGATATGGATCTGATAATCGACAAGCCTGAGAATATTCCTCCTTCACTGGCATTTGCAACGGTCGCAACCGGCGCTTTTCGCGGGCTGGTCGTAGATATTTTATGGATGCGGGCGGATAAGCTAAAAGAGGAAGGCCAGTTCTTCGATGCAAGGCAGCTTGCAGAATGGATAACCATCTTACAGCCTCGTTTCGCATCGGTCTGGGAGTTCCACGCCTGGAATATGGCTTATAACATCTCCGTTGCCATACCCGCAACCCAGGCGGACCAAAGATGGCGATGGGTCAAAAACGGTTATGAGCTGCTTCGCGACGAGGCCATCGATAAATATAAGCTCAAAAACATTACGCTTTACCGTGAGCTCGGCAGAATATTCCAGCACAAAATAGGCGGCGTCTCAGACGACGCACACAAATATTACAAGCTGCAATTGGCATTAGCGATGGAACCGCTGCTTGGCCCTGCGGACAACCTTTATTTCGATGCACTTGCTGAATCGCCCCTCGGCTGGCGGGAAATCAACAAAGACCCGAATGTGACTCCGCTAATCAAGGCCCTGAAATCAGCCGACAATGCTTTTTCAGATGATAATCAGTTTGTAAGCAATTATTTATCTTTAAGGCAAGACTCCAGAAGGTTCAATCCCGCCGCCGGTAAGACAATAGATAATTTCAGAGGTACAAAAACACTCGATAAGTTTGACACTTTCGCCAAGGCCTGGCAGTTACGTAAAGCTTGGAAACTTGACCCTGTTTTAATACGCCAGATAAATAGAACCTACGGTCCTATCGACTGGAGTGACCCGAATACACATTTGCCTTTGGATTGGCGGCACCCCGACAGTCACGCAATTTACTGGGCCGTCAAGGGGCTGGAAATAGCTGCGAAAGAGCAGAAGAGTGAAATTGACGTGAGTGAGGTCAACACCGACCGTATCGTAGCCCATAGTCTGCAAAACCTCTTCCGCAACGGCAAAATATTCATTTTTGAGTTATCGCTTCCGGCATCCTCGCAGGATATCTCTCAGGAACCTCAGACGCAAATATTAAAGGAAGTATTTTTACGACCGGATTTGAGAATGTTCGAGCCATATAACAACTCAGTGCTTGCAATTCTTCAAAAATATAAAGATACGGGAGATGAAGGCCGCCATCAAACCCTTCAGAACGGCCACCGGAATATGCTCATAAATGCCGTGCTTAGTTTCTATCAGTCGGGACATAAAGGTCATGCACAAAAAATTTATAATCAATTGAGGAAACTGTACCCATTAGAGAAGTTTAAGGTCCCGCTCGTAGTTTTTGCACGACAGCGTTTTGCGGAAGAGCTCCAAACCATAGGCATAAATGACGCAAAAGAGCAGATAATCTTCCTTCTGAGGGAAAGTTACTACTTATACGCAATCCGCGATGACAACGCGGCAGCCGGCAGAGAAAAAATGGCGGAAGAGGTTTATAACTACTACCAGTCGAAATATAGTGACGAAAACAGGATTGACCTGCCCGATTTCAAGCTGCTAAGATACTTTGCGTTGTTTGATTTTCTTAACGACCAGCAATATCCACCTTACTTAAGACAGACCCTGCTTAGCCGGATAAGAATCGAAAAGCCGGAGCTTTTCAGGCAATTAGAGGCCGAGGAGGAAAAACTCAGGAAACAAGCAGAACAAGCAAAATGACCCGGCACCCTTTGAGCTTAGGACTGGTAAAGAAATTAGGTTTCGTTTTGGCTCCAGCGAGGACAAGGCTGGCAAGAAAGCAAAACGCAGGCCTACTGGTTGGTAGTCCGAGTTTTGCTGACACCGCCAGCCGAAGCCGCAGCCAGCCAAAAATGGAAGATAATTTATTTACAAGTCCTTAGTACACGCCAGACCGGTGCGGGGTGGCCGGTCTCAGTTATGGATGATACACTTTTGCAACAATTAACCCCTTCACAAAGAAAAGCTGTCTTTCACGTTGAAGGGCCGCTGCTTGTTCTTGCCGGCCCCGGCAGCGGTAAAACCCGCGTAATCACATATCGCATCGCAGCACTTGTTGACTCAGGCGTCCGGCCATACAATATTTGCGCATTAACTTTCACGAACAAGGCCGCCGAGGAGATGCGCCAAAGGGCATTTGCCCTTGGTGCCAGTGCCGGTGCGCATATTAGCACCTATCACTCGTTATGTGTCAGAATTCTTCGCCGATATGCGGACAAAGCCGGTATAAACTCCAACTTTAGTGTCTATGACGCTGCCGACCAGACCAGATGTATCAAACTGGCCATCAAAGGTTGCGAGCTTGATACGACGAACTTTTCTCCCGCCCGAATGCTCGATGCGATTTCCACCCTGAAAAACAAGCTGATAGATGCCGAATCTTTTAAGAACAACGCCGACGATTTTTTCTCCAGGACATTAGCTGGAATATATCTGGGCTATCAGAGTATCCTGAGCGAACGAAACGGCCTGGATTTTGACGATTTACTGATGAAGACAGCTTTTTTATTGGGGGACTGTCCTGATGTTTGCCGCGAGCTTGGCGAACGTTTCAAATTTCTGTTAATCGACGAATACCAGGACACGAATCACGCCCAGTATAAAATCGCTAAAGCCCTCGTCTCGCAGCACAACAATATTTGCGCAACCGGCGACCCGGACCAGTCCATCTACCGCTGGCGGGGGGCTGACATCCGCAACATATTGGCCTTTGAAAACGATTGGCCCGACGCCACAATTGTCAAACTCGAAGAGAATTTTCGCAGCACCGCAAACATCCTCGCTTTGGCCGACAATTTGATTGCATTTAACCGAAATCGCAAAGAAAAAAAGCTTGTCCCCACAAAGCCGCCTGCCGGGGACGTTGCCGTATGTGTCTTCGAGGATGAGGACGAAGAGGCGCAAGCTGTTGCCCGAAAGGTCATAGAGTTGACTAAAGAAGGCGTTTCTCTCAAAGATATGGCTGTGTTTTATCGTGTCAATGCAATGAGCCGTGTGCTCGAAGAGTCGTTTGTCTGGAACAAGATACCATATCAGGTTGTCCGCGGCGTGGAATTCTACAGGAGAAAAGAAATCCGCGACCTGCTTGCTTATTTGAAAGTCCTTGTTAACCCTGATGATGAAATCGCGCTGCTGCGCATCATAAACACACCCGCTCGCGGTATAGGAAAGGTAACGACAGATAGAGTTCGTGCCTATGCCGCACGGAATGGAATCAATCTTTTTAAAGCGCTGAAGAAGACAGAGCATATCGAATCTCTTTCCAAGGCCGCAAAGGCTAAGCTCGCTGTCTTTGCCAATATGCTCGAACAGTTCAAAAAAGACATCTCCGGCCGGGTCGCACCGCTTGCCGAACGTGTCTTTGCCGAATCGGGATTAGAGAAATCTCTCCAAGCAGCCGGCCCCGAGGGCGAAAACGCACTGGAAAACATCAACGAGCTGATAAACGCCGTTGGGCAATATGACCAGGCGACAGAGGAGCCTTCGTTGGTCGATTATCTTCAGCAAATATCTCTCTTCAGCGACACCGATGCGTACGACACCTCCACCGATCGCGTTGCGCTGATGACCCTGCACGCCGCAAAGGGTCTCGAATTTGAAAATGTCTTTATAGTCGGCGTTGAAGACGGCATACTGCCACACGAACGGAGCAACGCTGCCGAAGACCAAGACGAGCTGGAAGAGGAACGCAGACTATTTTTCGTTGGTATAACCCGTGCCAAAACCGGTCTGCATATCAGCTATGCCCGATACAGAACAGTGCGGGGCCAGATGCTGCGAACAATACCCTCGCAGTTTCTTTTTGAACTTGGCCGGGACATTACTGAACAAGCTGAAGAAGACGAATGTTACGATGATAATGAGGAAATCACCCAAACTGTATTTCATTTTAAGACAGGCCAACTGGTACGACACAAATCTTTCGGCCTTGGCAGGGTCAAAGAGTTTATTGATATAGGCGAAAACAGCGTCGTAATAGTCCAATTTAATACGGGACAGACAAAATCGTTAATGGTAAAATATGCCGACCTTTTAAAGATTTGAAAACGTTAGGAGGATTCAAATGGCAGGCAAAAAATGTTTTACCAGGGCGATTTTATTATTGACCTCATTAACTTTCTTTTCAATCACCCCGACTCTGGCGGATTCTACCGTCAGGATATGGGAAGAGCCCCTGGTGATT
>JAIVYN010000109.1:0-12144 GCA_048635425.1 Candidatus Aegiribacteria sp. | reverse complement strand
GGTGTCGTATTACGCAAAAGACGTTATGCAAGATGTACGATAGAAGAATTTAAGCTGAGGCAAAAAGTGAAGTTCAAGGTTTTTAATAACGGTAAGGTTGTTGATAAATTCACATTATGCGGTGCTTATCTTTTCGGCGGTGACGGAATCGGTATCCGCCGAGCCCAGATTACCTTTAAGAACGGTTTTATAGAGTGTAAAAGGCCTAATCTGGAAACGGCAGGATTGGCTTTACTGTGGCCTATAAGTGGTTTTGGCAAGGTGCTTTTGCCAACAACCTGCCTGCCTGAAAGAGAGCGTCCGTATAATTTGAATGTGGAGATATCGCGTGCAAAGCTAATGCAAATTGTCAACAAACGAGAGGACTGGTTGTTTTTTAACAGCATAGAGGATTTAGGAGATATTTGCAAAGAGGGCCAGGATTTATTTATTCGGGCAATTCAAAATATTTCAGATGCGCCACAATCGTCTAAACTGGCAGATGATTCACTTAAAAAAGCGGCAGTTTTTTCTGAAAAGCTGGCAGTAAAACAGGCGGAGTCGCTTTTTGAGACAAGGAGCAAGAGCCATGGTTTTGGTCGAGGCTGCCTTGGATGCAGAGTGGACCCAGTGGAGATTAGTAATCCTATATACGTTGAGAAGCTTCTGGAATTGTTTGGGTCTGTAACGATTCCAATAAACTGGGCCCAGATAGAGTCTCATAAGGGCAGTTATGATTTTTCGGTGGTTGATGCCTGTGTTGATGTTCTTGGTGAAGAGAAATTGTCGCTCAGCGCAGGGCCGTTACTTTGTTTCTCAACAAAGTATCTTCCCAAGTGGCTGCTTCACAGCGGAGCAGGTTTTGAAAAGATACGAGAAGCGGCGTATCGATTCATTTCAGAGATAGTCGCTCGTTATTGTGGGGTTGTTTCTGCCTGGTACGCCATAAGTGGTTTGAATGTGTTTAACCACTTTGGCTTCAGGTTTGAGCAGATTTTGGAAATGACACGAGCGGCGAATATGGCTGTAAAACAGGGCAGCGACAGGGCTTTGAAGATAATAGAAATCAGCAACCCGTGGGGCGAATATTATACGACAATACCCAATAGTATTCCGCCATTAGTGTATATGGATATGGTAGTGCAGAGCGGGATTAATTTCGATGCGTTCGGGCTGCAAGTCCGATTTGGTAAAAATCAATCGGGTATGCACGTTAGAGATATGATGCAAATATCGGCAATTCTGGATTCCTTTGGGCCTATAGCCAAGCCTTTGTATGTGACCGATGTGGAAGTTCCGAGCCAAAATGGTTCCGGTTTGCAGGACGGAAAAGTTGCAGGCATATGGTATGAGGAGTGGAACCAGTTGCGGCAGGGGCAATGGATTGAGCAGTTCTGTAAAATAGCGCTCAGCAAATCGTTTGTTAACTCGGTGACATATTCGAACCTCACCGATACAGAGTGCAGTACCATAGCCAATAGCGGTCTTTTGACGGCCCAGCTCGAACCCAAAGAATCATATCGAATGTTGAAGAAGCTGCACGACGGCATTTTCAGCCGGTAGATAAGTCATGGCTCGTGTTTTGTGGGTCGAAGGAGCGGCGCAATACAATATGAGAGAAGCCAGGCAAAAGAGGATTCAATCATTTGCGTTTGTTATCAGTGTTTGTGTGGCGGTTTGCGTTTCCCTGGGCTTTGTTTCTGAATTTGTTGGGGCTGGTCAAGCCTGCAAAATTGAATTAGAGAGCCGAATAAATCCGAACGATGCGTCCATAGCGAGTTTGGTGAGATTACCAGGCGTAGGCGTTGGACGAGCCGGGGCAATAGTAGCGTACCGCGAAAATTTCAGTGGAAAAGACGGTGAAAGTCCAGCCTTTCGAAATTGCAATGATTTGCAAAAAGTTAGAGGCATAGGGCCTAAAACGGCACAAAAAATCAGCGAATGGCTGAAATTTGAAGAAGAATTGAGTACAGAATCGGCCGATTCGGGTATCATCAAGATGGATAAGCCCTGATACGTGTATAGATTGTCCAGGAAATATTGGTTAATAGAAGTGACAATGTTTTTCAAACGATTAATCCCTTTATCACTGGTAGTGCTATCGACAATTTTCGCCGGCTGTTCGCAGCAGCAGATAACCGAGCAGCAAATCATCAGGAAGGCGAAGGTGATTCATAAAAAGGCGCTAACTCTTGACACCCACGTTGATATTCCTGGTGCTCAGTACGCCACAGAGGCGCTTGATCCGGGGATAGACAATCCGAAACTCAAATGCGACCTGGTTAAAATGAATAAAGGCGGAGTAGATGGCGTGTTCCTGGCTGTATTCGTTGGACAGAAAAAGCGCGACGCCGAAGGATACAAAAACGCATATGAATCTGCGATGGTTAAATTTGAGGCGATACACCGTCTGGCTGAAAAGATGTATCCCGACCGGTGTGAACTTGCCACATCGCCCGGGGAGGTTGAACGGATTGCAAAAACCGGCAAAAGAGTTATTATGATCGGCATAGAGAACGGGTTTGCAATTGGCAAAGACCTGTCAAATGTTGAAAGGTTTTACAATCTTGGTGCCCGATATATTACGTTGAGCCATAATGGCCATAATGATATTTGTGACTCCTGCAATCCGAGGAAGAAACTTGGTGACAAGAAAGCTGAGCACAATGGCCTAAGCAAATTCGGCAAAAAAGTCGTTGCGGAGATGAACCGGCTTGGGATTATAGCTGATGTATCTCATATTTCTGTAAAGTCCTTCCATGATCTTATCGAGGTCTCGAAGGCGCCGATTATTGCCTCACATTCGGGATGCCGCGCGCTGGCCAATCATCCAAGGAATTTGAACGATGAGCAGCTGAAGGCGCTTGCACAAAATGGAGGTGTTATTCAAGTTGTAGCGCTCGGCGGCTTTTTGAAACTGGGTTTACCGCCGCCTGCCGACGTAAAAATTTATGTTGACCATATAGACCATGCGGTTAAGGTTGCGGGAATCGAGCACGTTGGTATCGGCAGCGATTTTGACGGCGGTGGTGGTATTGCGGGTTTTAATGACCACTCCGAAGCGTTGAATGTTACTATTGAGCTGGTTAGACGGGGCTACTCCGAAGAGGATATTTCAAAGATATGGGGAGCTAATTTTCTCCGTGTCTGGCGCGAAGTGGAAAAAGTAGCACAAGAATTGTAAAAAGGCCCTAAAGATGGATGAGTGTGAAAACAATAAGCCGCTTGAGCAATGTGATGGCACAGGTGCAAAAATCGAATCCGGCGACGGGGGAAGGATGGGCGTCGTCGGTTCTCTTAGGGAGTCCTCCGTAAGGAGTCCCCAGGACTTGCGGACTGCTCCGGTTCCTTCCAGCCGTGCCAGAGCCACGGCTCGGCAGGTTGTCGCACTGATACTGTTGTTAGCCGTGTCCCTCATGTTGCCGCTGGTTAGCTTAGGTGAGCCCGAGCTCGGCAGCCCGCACGAGGCCCGCGTGGTAATGACCGGTCATAACATGGCCGAGTCCGGCGATTGGGTAGTGCCCTACTTTAATGGGGCTTTGCGTTTGCAAAAGCCGGCGCTGCCGTACTGGACCATTGCGGTTCTGGCCAAAACCTTTGGGCCGCTGGACGAGTGGTTATTCCGCCTGCCCTCGGCGCTGATGGGCATAGGAGGTGTTATACTAACACTGCTGATAGCACGGATTGTGTTTGATTGGAAAACCGGGCTTGTTGCAGCACTAATCCAGTCGCTTACGATAAAATATGTAATCGAATCCCGGTTGGCAAGGGTTGATATCTACCTGACATTTTGGGTGTTGGTCTCTTTGTTTTTACTGTCGGTGATTTTTTTCGGCAAGCGGCGTCGAGACTGGCTTTGGCTGTTTCTCTGGGCTGCCATAGCAATGGGCTTCTTGGCCAAGTGGATTGCCGTGTTTATATTCGTGATGCCCCCAATGTTTTATGGTCTTCTGGCTTACCCGGAACGCCGAGCTCGTCTGAAGTGGCACTTGCTGGGGGTGTTCATCTTTTCGTTGTTGGCGCTATCGTGGGTGGCACTGCTTGTCAACAGGTTAGGCTGGGAAACTGTGCAAACGGGTTGGGCAGGCGAGATTAGCGAAAATGTTACGTCGGCGTATCACCGAGCCAATCATGGGATATTCTATTACCTTGGGCAGCTTTTTGTGCTGAGCTTTCCCTGGTCTGCTCTGGTTCCGGTGGCATTGACGGTTCCGTTTTGGCCTCAGTCCAGGCCCGAGAGACGTAAACTGCTTTGGTTAGCGTTGACCGTTTTTATCGCTATAGCAGCCTTGTCGCTGGTCAGTAAAAAGAAAGCCGATTACCTTCTTCCGGCGTTGCCGTTTATGACGATATTAGCAGCGAAAGCATGGGAAATCCTGACTGATGAGATTGCGGCGGACCAAGGTGAGAAAGGGAAAATCCGGCGTGGTGCACTCGGTATATCGCAAGCAGCGATTTTTGTTGTGGCCGGAGTGGCCGTTTTGTCTTACTGTTTCTTCGACGACGAGATGCAGCGATACGGTGCAATTACTGTCTCTGGCCTGAGCTTGGGCATAGGGGGGATTGTAGCCGGCTATTTCATCTATAAGGGCAAAGGATGGCCGGCGCTCGTGTCATTGTTTTTCGCTACAGCCATTTTTGGTCACGTGCTTTTTGGGATTTTTCTGCCCCGTGAAACTCGGATTTCATCTGCAGATTTTGGGCGGAGCATAGCAGAGGTTGTTGGCGAAGCTCCGCTGGTGTATTTCTGCGGCCAGGATGACACATTGATATATCATCTCGACCGCACGATTCCCCGGGAAAACGAGGTAGAGCAATTACGCAGTCTTGTTGACGAACATCCCGATACGTTTGTTCTGGCGCGAGGCAAACATCTCGATGCCGCCCGTGAAGTTACCGAGCATATTGTTCTGCACCATCCGAATTTTCGGGACGTTTCCATACCATTGCCTGGTAAAGACGATATAGCCTTCGACATTTATCTATTGCGCCACGGTGATTCAGGTGAGCCGGTGAGGAAGTTTGCCAGTTTTTCTCCTGAGCCGCCTGACTGGTTAAACGTAAAGAATTTGTGGTTGGCATTTGGATTTATGGCCCAGGGGATGTTTTTCAGCCGCTTCCTGTTACAATGGATTGTTTCTGAAAAGAAAAAGAAATCAGTAATACCGGTAGGGTTTTGGTGGCTTAGTCTTGCAGGTGGGATAATGCTTTTTAGCTATGCTGTTCACCGCAGGGACCCGGTTTTTATTGCCGGTCAGGGAACTGGAGTCTTTATTTATCTGCGGAATCTGTACTTTATTTATGCCAAGCGCCCATCGCAGGGATTGCCGCGTCCGGAGAAATCTTAGGACTTGTAAATAAATTATCTTCCATTTTTGGCTGGCTGCGGTTTCGGCTGGCGGTGTCAGTCCAGCACCAAAAAAGCACTTCGCTGTGCGTTCCGTTTTTGGTGCTGGGCTTCCTTGCCAGCCTTGTCCTCGCTGGAGCCAAAACGAAACCTAATTTCTTTACCAGTCCTAAGCCGATTCAATAGCGTAATGTGTGCTGCTTATGGAGATAGCAATGTGTTATGCAAAATTGCAGGTTAGGCATATATTATTTAAGAAAATTGTTTTTTTGATTTTCTTAAATAATCCTGTAACTGTTCATTGTGCAAGAGCTTACTGTTTGAAAAGAAAAAAACAAAAAACGTTTTTTTCTTTCCAAAGTATGCCTAACCTGCAATTTTGCAGAAGCCTTGGAGATAGCAATGGCAAGAGAGCAGGCCGTTGAGATTTCGGTGGTTGTTCCCGCTTATAACGAAGAGCAGAACATTACTGCGCTACTGGAACGGATCACAGAGGTATTCGTGCCCCTGGGGCGCTCTTTCGAGGTTGTGATGGTCGATGACGGCAGCACAGATAAGACCCTTGAGCTTTTGCAGGAACAGAAACGGTCGAAGTTGTGGCTTCGAATAATTGCTCTCGACCGCCATTACGGGCAAACTTGTGCCATGTCTGCGGGCTTTAAGGCTGCTTGTGGGGCAGTCATCGCCACGCTGGATGCCGACCTTCAAAACGACCCGGTGGAAATTCCTCGCTTAATCGAAATGCTTAATGGGTGTGATGCGGTAACCGGCTGGCGGGTTAAGCGGGCAGACCCCTGGCTGCGGCGGGTATCCACCCGTATCGCTAATGGTGTGCGGAACAAACTCTCCGGCGAATCGATTCACGACTCTGCCTGCTCGCTGAAGGTTTATAAGAGGAAATGTCTTGAGGGCTTGACACTCTATGAGGGGATGCATCGGTTCATGCCCACCCTCCTGAAGATGAGGGGCTTCAAAGTTATGGAGGTTCCGGTTTCGCACCATCTGCGTAATGCCGGCAAGGCCAAATATGGCGTGTGGAACCGTGCGTTGCGGGCCTTTGTGGACCTGCTTGTTGTGAGATGGATGAAAAAACGGTATATCGACTATCAGGCCCGTGAGCTCTAAATCAGAATTCTTTACATCGGACAGTGTAATATTGATATTTTATGCTGAGAAAACGCAATGGTGAGGCTGGTGCTCAGGTTATACAGAGAGTATCGGCTAAATAGTTACTGTTGCGGAAAACGAAAATCGACGATGTCACCCCTGCGAAAGCAGGTGTCCAGAGCGAAAAACTGGATTCCCGCTTTCGCGGGAATGACAAATACTGTTTCCGCAACAGATACTAAATAGCAGGGAAAAGAATGGATGAATGGGAAATTAATAAGCCATTAGGGCAATGTTACGGCACCGGTAGAAAAATTGAATACGGAGAAGAATATTTTGGTGCTCTTTTAGAAACCGGCGAAGGACTGCAAAGGCGGGATTTTTGTGCAGATTACTGGGAGAAGGAAAAGCCGAATGTGTTTTGTTACTGGAAAACAAGACTGCCACACCCCAACCAGAAAAAGCAGATATTCGTTGATGATGAGATGCTGCTGGCCTTTTTTGAACGGTTGGGAATAGAGACTGAGCAGGAGAAGGTAAATTTTCGGTTTGTTTTGGCGTTAATTCTGATGCGAAAAAGGCGGCTGAAATACGATACGACCAGAGTCGAGGACGCCAAAGAAATCTGGCGTTTGAGGATAGTAGGCGAGAAACAGATTGTTGAGGTGATAAATCCACATCTCGATGAGGAGCAAATCGAGCAGTTATCATCACAGATAGGTCAAATTTTACAGGCGGATTTATAGAGAATGAATTATCAGCATTACAACCTACGTTTATACTTTTATTTTGCTGCGGCAATACTGCTTTTTGCCGGCTGTGCGCCCGAGATTCAGGCGCCGGTGGAGGTCGTTCCGGGCAAAGAATCTGTAGCCGAGGCGTTGTCTGTTCTGAAAGCACGCTCACAAAATGCGGTGCCACTGTTGGCTAAGGGTCGGTGCCTGTTGCGGTATTATGATGCAGAAAAGAAGAAGACTAAAAAGGAACCCCTTACGGTTCGAGTTTTGGTGAAACCGCCTGTTGAAATTTACCTGCAGGGTGATGCGACTCTTGTTCCCAAGGCGGTAGTTCTCGGCTCGAATGAACGTGAGTTTTGGCTTGCATTAAAGCCGAAGGAAATCAGCACTTACTGGTGGGGCCAATGGTCTGAACAGGTTTCTTCCGAAGGGCTTACGATAAATCCCAGAACTGTCTTAGAAGCTATTGGGGTTGTGGAAATAAAAGCGGAGGAGAATTGGTCTTTGTCAAATGAAGGCGCTTTTGATGTGCTTACAAGACGAGAGCCCCCATTCTTGCTTTCGCCAGCCCCCGCGTCTCCCGACGCGAGTCGGGGCGGCGGGCAAGAAAGCACGGGGGTAGTAACCAAGAAGATATATATCTACAGCCGTGATTATCTGGTAAGAAAAATTGAGTACTTCGATTCGAATGGTCAAGCTGTGGCTTATACGGAATTAGAGGGCTACAAAGAGGTATCTGATGGATTTTTTGTGCCTGCCTTGATAAATATTATCGCATACAGGCAGAACAGCGACGAAGATTCACTCAATATTAATCTTCACCTTATGTCTATAAGACCGAAGGAAATCACTGAGGGGATGCAGAATTTCTTTTTCAGTCGTCCTGAGCCGCGAGGGTTTGAACACATTTTGCTAAACGAGGGTGGAAAGTGGATTGAACAACAGCAGTAGATAAGAATGAAGGAGCTTGTTTATGCCCAGAATGAGTCTGAAAGAGAGAATAAGTGGGGGGATATTTTTTTTGGACGGCGCGATGGGAAGCCAGTTGATTGCTCGCGGGATTGAAGTGGGCAAGTGTAACGATTATCTAAATGTCGAGTCGCCTGATGTTGTTTCTGATATTCACCGCAGCTACTTCGAGGCGGGTAGTGATGCGGTTCTTACCAATACATTCGGGGCCAATAAATATGCTTTGGGACGGCATGGATTTGCTGAAGAGACTATCAAGATAAATAAGGCGGGCGCTCAGATCGCTCGACATGCGGCGGGCCAGGAGAAGTATGTATTGGGCGATATTGGGCCGAGCGGAGATTTTCTGGAGCCTTTAGGAAGCCTGAAACCGGAGGAATTGAAAGAAGCTTTTGCCCGGCAGGCAAAGGCACTTTTGGATGGCGGTGTGGACGGTTTTATTATCGAAACGATGACTGCTCTCGATGAGGTGACAATTGCAATCGAAGCGGTGAAATCTGTCGGTGGGGTGGTGCCGGTGCTTGCGTCGATGTCTTTTGACAGGGCAGGCGATGATTTCAAAACCATGATGGGCGTTGACGTCGAAACGGCGGTTGCAAAGATAGTTTCGTTGGATGTTGACGCAGTAGGATTCAATTGTGGTACAGTGTCACTTGATGAGTATATAGAGCTGGCGGAGAAGTTTGTTTCGGCGGTTCAGGCGCTGTCGGCCGATGTGATAGTTTATGCTGAGCCTAATGCGGGCAAGCCGGAATTGGTCGAAGACCAGGCGGTTTACAAGGTATCGCCTGAGGATTTTGCAGCGGCGGTTGAGAAAATACATTCAGCCGGCGTGAGCATCATCGGCGGCTGCTGCGGGACCGGCCCAGCACATATCAAAGCCCTGGCAAAAAAATTGCGGGGCTAACCGTGTAGGTTTTTCACAGAAAGTCTTCACTTTATTTCGTGAGAATCTCTTGTGGTTCTGTTAGAATATACTTTCAAAAGAGTTTGGTTCAAGGGTGTATCTAAAATGATACCTATTGATGCTTGGAAACCGTTAAACGCAGACATTAAACTGCTTAAGCGCTGCAAGAAGGCCATAAGGCAGGTGGTTGCCGATGCCGACGTCATCCTCTATGGCTCTCGCGCTCGCGGCGATGCCAACGAATACTCCGACTATGACATCCTTGTGCTTATCGACGGGGCGGTTAGCATTTCCCTCAAAGAAAGGTTTGTTGACCAAACACTTCCTCTTGAGCTGGAGACCGGTGCAGTTCTCACGCTTATGACCTACAACAGGCAGCAGTGGGATACCCCTCTTTACCGAGCTATGCCATTCCATAAAAACGTTGATCGTGAAGGGGTTCTCTTATGACTAAAGAAGAACGTGCATTGATTGAATATCGAATGGAACGCGCACAAGAAGCCCTCGGCGAAGCCAGAATAATGTTTGACGCTGGCCGAATTAACACCTACGTGAACCGTCTTTATTACGCCTGTTTCTATGCAGTCTCGGCGCTGCTGCTCACGCGAAATTTCTCAACAAGCAAACACGGCTATCTTCGCTCATTGATGCACCGTGAGTTTGTCAAGCCGGGCCTTATTCCGAAAGACCTCTCAAGGCACTTTGATGTTCTTTTTGACAGCCGTCTCGAGGGCGACTACGCAGACTTTGTCCGCTTCAAAGCCGAAGATGTTGCCGGCTGGCTGGAACAGACAAAAGCATTTGTCAAACATATTGAGGGACTAATCTCAAAGCTTGAGTAAATGGTAGTGACAAAAATACATTTAACCGGCGTGAGCATCATCGGCGGCTGCTGCGGGACCAGTCCAGCACATATTAGAGCAATGGCTGAAGAGCTAAAAAGCTGATTGTTGGACAGAGCATTTTATCAGGTAGTGTTCAGGAATTTTGCGATTTGGTCGATGCTTTTTGCAGTGGCGCCCTGGTTCTTTCTGATTACTTCCTGGCCGTTTTTGGCAATTTCCTGGGCAAAGTCTGGTTCACTGAGGCATTTTTGCATTGTCTGTAGCAATTCCTGTTTGTCTTTGACCATAATGGCGCCGTTGTCTTTAAGAAGTACGTCAACGGTCTGCTTGAAATTAAAGGTGTGCGGGCCGAAGATAGTGCATTTGCTCAGAGCGGCGGCCTCGGCCATATCGGAGCCACCGATTGGTACGAGGGAGCGGCCAACGAAGATTATCGTTGCGAGTGAGTAAAACTTTCGCAAGTCACCCATGGTGTCGCCTAAGATTATCATTTGGTTGTTGGCCGGCGGTTGGGCGGTATTGTTTTTTATCCGGCTGTAGCGGATTAAGGGAAAACCCCTGCGCTCTATGAGCTGTGCAACTTCATCGAACCTTTCAGGTTTACGTGGCACTATTGCCAAGCGCAGGTCACGGAAGGGGTTTTGTTGTTTTAGGTTCTGATAGACGTCAAGCAATATCTTTTCTTCATCGTTTCCGGTGGCGCCTGCGACCCACAATCTTTCATCGTTAATATTTATTTGAGCTGCAAGAAGGTCGGCACCTTCAACCTTGTCGGCGATCTGGGCGGTGTCGTATTTCAGCGAGCCGGTCACAATTACTTGTTCATCCGGGCAGCCGAGCTCTATGAAACGCTGGGCGTATTGTTCAGTCTGTGCGAGAATGAGACTGATTTTGCTGAAGAATTTCTTAGCGATTGGCTTTATTCTTTTGTATGCGGGGTAGCTTTTGTCACTTATTCGGCCATTGACCACGATGACAGGAACATTTAACTGCTGTGCGATTTGAACAAAATTAGGCCACACTTCCAGTTCCATCAGCAGACAGATTGCCGGGCGAATATTGCTGAATGCACGTCGCATTATCCAGGAAAAATCAAAGGGAAAAAAGAAAACCTGGTGATTCTCACTGAAAAGGTTGGTCGCACGGGCAAAGCCGGTATCGGTGGTGGTGCTGATTACGATTTCGAAATTGCCGAATTTATTTTCAAGCTCTTTAACAATTGTCTTGGCTGCGTTGACTTCGCCTACACTTACGGCGTGGAGCCAGATACATTTTTTTGTGGGACTTCTGCGGGTGATTTTACCAAATCGCTGGTCCCAGCCGGTCCTGTAGCGTTTGTGCCTGACGGCTCGATATACAACCACAGGGCTATAAGCTGCCGCAGCTAATAAATACAGCAAATCAACGGCAAATCTCATTTGGTTATCCTAATAAAGGAGTAAACGGGTTAATAATTGGTAAATGATATTTATAAAGCACGACTATGTCAAACAATTGCCTGAATGTGTAAGCGGGGAGGAGCCAGATTTTCCGGCAAGCGATTTTAAGTTCATTTGCAATCCGCCTACGGCGGATAAGATTGGGTTTGAATTGGGTTTGTTTTTTTGGGACTGAAGGCGGTTTCATTTTCATAATCCTCTATAACATATAAGTTTACGTTCATTTTTGGAATCCGCCTACGGCGGACAAGATTGGGTTTGTTTATTCGGACTAAGAAATCATCTTTTTTTCTGTAATCCTCTATAACATATAAGTTTACGTTCATTTTGGCTTTTCGGAGATTGGGTTTGATTGGGTTTGAATTGGGTTTGTTTTTTCCACTTAACCAAGTGTCCAATTTTTCATATTTACTTTTCATATAAGAGTTTACGTTAATTTGTGCGTCCTTGACATTGGGTTTGTTTTGCATAAAAAGTAGCTGATTTGTAGAGAGTTCTCTACAGATGTAGAGGACCGGCCCCCGATCCCCGGCAGAAAAGCAAGTGAGCATACACCGGGGACAAGCTCTTGGGGAGAAGCTGGATAAAATTTGGGATTCGGCAATCATAAGTAACTGCTCCTTTGTTATTTGTTATTGGCCCAGCACCAATTAGTCGTGAGCTAAGCTCAATTGGTGCGGGGTCTGCGCTGCGCTACGAGGCTGGCTGGCTCTAAATCCTTGTGGCTTAGCCACTTACGACATGCAAACTGAAATGTCATCTTCGCCTACTGGCTAAGAACCTATCCAAATAACCCAATCTATTGCGGTCTGCT
>JAIVYN010000108.1:0-12274 GCA_048635425.1 Candidatus Aegiribacteria sp. | reverse complement strand
TCATTCGATATTTCAAAGAAGATGGGAAACCTCTGGTGTTTTTCGGCAACACCATCTCCGGTGCAGCGGCCCTATTGGATATAGACCGCATCTGCCCGTTTGGGCGTTGAACGTGCTTATTTGGATCTCATAAGTTCAGTTTTCGCGAATCAGCAGTTTTGAGGCCAGCTTTCCACAAGGATGTTCCGCCTTTGGCGGACTCGCCTTGTTCACAAAATACGCAAAGCCCAACCGTTATGAGAATCTAATTGTTGACTAATACTAACGCTTACAATAAGGTAGCTGCAATTACAGCTCTGCTCTTGATTGCTGGCGTCTGCTTGGCTGAGTACGACCTGTACTGCATAGGCAGCAGCTACATTATAGACCATGAGTATATCAAATCCATGGCCGACTCTGCAGGTATCGGCCTGAAGGCCGGTCGCAGCGAGATATTTGGTAATATGCGAAGTATCCAGGAACGTTGCCAGGCGATTATCCACCGGGGGGTTTACGATACCGTACGGAATACACCCTATTCGGGGTGGTATAAGGATGAACCGGATAGCCTCGATGCTTATATGATACATTTGCAGAAAGGCCTGAAGAACTGGGAGTCCTTCGACAAGATGTACCCGGCTTCCGGCACCGGCGCGTTTACAGGCGACAACGGAATTCAATGGAATTACACCAATGTTAGCTCCGGTAAAGACGGTGAGACCTTGACCGACGCCTTCATCATTATGCATCGTGGCTCATCGCTCTCGGCAACTATCCCAGGTGGTATCCGCGACCTGCATTTTGCTATGTACCAAAATGCTGAAATTGAAGTCAAGGTTGACGACAAATCGATGGGAACATTCAAACCCGTACGGGAGGGTGGTTGGAATAACCATTATTTCAAGATTAAGGATATGAACAAGACAGGAGACGCGACAGTTGAGTTTACCTGCCGGAGCCGTGAAGCCATCATGGATAACATTTCGTGGACTGCCCCTAAGTAGCTACTCTAACAAAACCAGATTCGTGACGAGGTCGAACAAAAAGGCCGAGGACAAGGCGGTAGGTGGAAAAGGACCGGATCTGCTTATCAAACAATAAGAAATTAAAGCATAATTTCGTTACATTAATTTTAAAACTGGGCACATGTCTGTAATAAGCTTATTACAGATACACGCTCAAAACCTGAGGCTACAACTTGGCATATCTTTACCCGTACTGATATTACCAATTGTTTTCACTTGCTATTGCTGTTTACTGTCGTCGACTATTCGAGATGAGAGTGTTTTCCTCAAAGGTGGTCTATTATTTTCCTTTTCCGGATTACACATGATTGCATGGAATCACATTCTGAGTAATTTATGGCCAGCGAAGATCATGCTCGGTTAGAGTCTCGCCGGTAGTGAAAGGTAAGATTTCCCATAGCTCTCCAGAGGTTCCTGGCCTGAGCCTATCAATATATCTTTGATTCTCTTGTGAGACGCCGGTCACGCCTTGGGGACTGTCCAGAAGCGCTCGCAAAGCACCAAGCTCAGTGTACAGAATACGTCGGCCTTGATGTGGCTGGCCGTTCAGATCAAAGAATTCAAGGCGCGCTTTAGCGGGTCTTTCTTTTGTATTGACAGTAACAAGTCCAAACGCTCGGAAATAGCCTTTTTCACGGTCTCCTTTGGAGTTCCAGAGTTGACCAGCCATCCACTCATGCAGGTCGTAGCCGTCCCACGATTCTCGGGGCCGAACAGCTATTTTGCACGTGTGCTGATCACCACCCAATAGAATGACGCCTTCGATGCGTTTTGTCCTAATGTGGGCCAGGAGAGAATCGTATTCATACTTGAATGTATGATTCCAGGCTTCCGGTCCGCCACAGTTCCAACTGCTACCGGATACAGGAAACTTAAAGACCGCTGATGTGTCTGCCAGCGAGTTCTTGAGCCAGTCAAGCTGTTCAGCACCAAGCATCGTTTTTGCAGAACCGTCAGGATCTTCGTTGGGCGAGCGATGATAGCGGACGTCCAATAGAAAGAACTCTGCACAGCCAATGGTGAAACGACTCCAGATGCCGGGGCTGTGAAGGGCCTGCGATTTTGGATTAGGCCAGATCTCGTTAAAGGTCTTCAGTGAACGCTCCTTACCCGGCTGGGTGCGATCTGAATTATCGAGCCCATAATCGTGGTCGTCCCAGACTGCATAAATTGGCGTGGTGGCGCCGAAGGCACGAAAATGTGGGTCAGCTCGAAATTGCAGGTACATTCTACGCTGCTTTCCGGGCTCGGTGCTGTCCGAGTAGATGTTGTCCCCCATAAGTATAAACAGGTCAGCTTTTTTTGCCCCTATTGCATCCCATATCCTATGAGCCCCTTCGCCTCTGAGAGAATGTCCGAAACCGACTCGGATGATACATTTTTCGCCATGGCGAGGAAACGTAGTGAGTTGCTGCTTGACGGGACAGGACTGCTCCTTATTGTCGAGGAACACGCGGTAACTGTACGTGGTTCTGGGTGACAGGCCCGTTACCTCCGCGCTGCCGCAGAAGTTGTCTTTCCGCACCAGCCGAATTGTCTCTGAAACAAACGTTTCATCCTTCGATGTCAACCGAGTCTGCATCTTACACGGACCATCGGCCCGAATCCATATCCGAGTGGTGGTATCTGTGGTGTGACCGATCAAAGGCCCGTGAGTGAGCACAGCTGCTTGCCCCGGTGAATGCAGCGCTATGCATAGAATCAGCACTGTCAGGATCGTGATAAATGTTTTGCTCGATACTGTCATGGTAATCAAAGCATCAGATTTTCTATCCCTTAGGGGCTACAGCCTATCTTCAACGACCGGTGCGGTACTTTCGGGGGCTGTGATGCCCGGCGGCAATTCCATGATCCGGATATTGCGGAAATGGATCTCGGCGCCTTCGGACTCCAAGCAGATGTAACCCTTCTTGATCGCTGCCTTGCTGATGCCGTTGACGAACTTGCCGTTCACGGACAACTTGATGACACCGTCTACACAAACGACAACGTATGTGTTCCACTGGCCTCTTCCTTTGCAGCGGTTCTCGATGGACTTGCTGCGGCTGCCGCGCGGATTGTCCGGGACCGTCTTCAAACCACCCGCACCAAAGACTTCACCGTGTACGTAGGCGATTGGCGGGAGCGTGCCGTCCTTGCGTTTGTGTAGATTCACCCAATCGAGTTCCAACATCTGTACCTCGAGTCCCTTGGGCAGCCGCCTGCCTTCGGGCACGGTTCCTTCGCTCCAAACAAACACGCCGGAATTCCCACCCGCCTCCATGTGCATCCATTCAATGTGCAGAACAAAGTTCTCATACTGCTTTTCCGTGCGCATGACTCCGATTGGGTGTCCGCTGCACACCAGCATACCGTCTCGTACGGTCCAAGTGTCCTCGTCAGTATTGACATTGACCCATCCCGAGAGGTTTTTGCCGTTAAAGAGTTCGCGGAATTGCGGAAACTCTGCGGCTGGTGCCCGGGAGCCCACGCACAGTAGCACAACGGCAATACACGTCAGTACCTTTGCTTGATTTTTCACAGTTTTTCCTCCATCTTCATTTTTGTTCTCGGTTGAAACTCTGTTTCGCGGCGAAACGATTGCCACACACAATCAATCTGCGCGACACTGTATCTCATCCTGTCCGAGTATTCAACTATCTTTTGATAATAAAACATCGTAACACAATTCGATGGAATCTCAAGCCTTTATGATAATCTCGGCCTCTCTGAAAGAAAATGTGTGGGATTTTTATTTTTTTGCGACTTGACACAAGCTTAGATGTGCGCTAATTTATAATTAGCATATGCCAGTAACTATAGGAGCTTTATGTGCCAAGACCATTTAGGCGTAGAAAAATATGTTGTAGACCTGACTCGAATTATTTCAAACCAAGAGGCATACCTCTCGGCTTCTTGCAAGAGGTTAATTTGACGCTGGACGAGCTTGAGGCAATACGCCTTGCTGACCTAGCAGGAATGTATCAAGAAGAGGCCGCCAGAAAAATGAACATTTCACGACAAACTTTCGGCAATATTGTAAATTCTGCCCATAGGAAAATTGCAGATTGTTTAGTAAATGCCAAGGCGCTAAAGATAGAAGGAGGTATCGTAGAAATGATTGAAAGACATTTTGTCTGTTATGAGTGTAAGCACGAATGGAGTTTGCCACATGGTTCTGGCAGACCAAATGAGTGCCCTGAGTGCAGTTGTTCTAACATTCATAGGGCACCCAAAGATAGAGGTTGGGTAAGAGCGAGCTGAGACTTAGGGCATGGCAAAGGTAGATGTAGAAGGATAAGAGAATGAGAATATGTATCCCGGTACAGACAAAAGAAGGATTAGAATCAGTAGTCGACCATAGTTGCCATTGAAAACACCGGTCCTTCCCGAAAACCTGGTCCGGGTAAGAAAAGCTCGAGAATCCGGTAGTTTTAGCCAAGTAGGCGCTCCGGTTCAAACATGAGCTTCCGACCTGAGGGAAACTAAACGTGTGGCTCCTGCAAAAAGGACGGACCGACTTTCTATGATAGGCAGGGATTAATCTTACAGTGGGCTGGCTGAGAATTAGGCCATCCCCTTGTACATATGGTAGAATTGACACTCGAAGTAAAGTGGTGTACGAGTCTATTTTGAAGATTTACTATCGCTTTTGGAGGAATGTTATGAAATTTCGAAAAGTTATTAACCATTGCTTGGTGATGGTCGTATTTGCATTTGTAATATGGCAGATAACGCCGCTCCTCATTGCTCCGGTCTGGGCTGACGATAATGTAGCAGCTAAGCCAGTCGCACCTCTGGACTCTACGGACAATAGCGTAAAGGATGTTCCCGGAGAGGCTAACACGTTGTACTCAGCTAAACCAAAAGACCGAGCTGGGTCAGTCCATGCAATAGTTTCCCACCTTGGCCTGGGCGAAGGCTCGGTTATTGCCGACATTGGGGCAGGAAGGGGTCGGGACACGTGGGTATTTGCGAAGATTGTCGGTGAAACAGGAACGGTATTTGCCGAGGAGATCGTAGAAAACAAGGTAGAATCGTTAAAGACAGAGGCCGAAAAAAGAGGTTTTAATCAAGTTCGCGCTGTACTGGGCCGCACCGATGACCCTTGCTTACCCTCGAATTCCATTGATCTTGTCTATTTGAATCACGTTTATCACCATCTTGCGAAGCCCCGAGAGATGTTGCGTGAGATCTGGCGTGCGCTGAGGCCAGGTGGCCACCTTGTGGTGGTCGATCAACAGCGTGGGACGTTACGTGACTGGGTTCCTCGGAAGCTCCGTGAAAAGAAGCATTTCTGGATCGCCGAAACAACTGTGGTTAGAGAGGCGAGGGAAGAGGGATTTGCTTTCATGGGCTGCGCTGAACAGTGCTGGCATACAAAGGATGACTTTGTTCTCACCTTTCAGCGTCCAAAAGAGCTGGAAAATCCAGGTAATGATCCCGATACTTTTTTTCCCATTCCAGTGGAAAAGTGTTCTCATTTATACCTTCCCCTTGTTCGCCCATATAAGCATCCTGTTTTTATCGCGTTGGGAGAAGCACGCAAACTGATGGTCCCAATCCTTAAAAACTCTTCTGGAGAAGGGTTGGAGATCGTTTTAGAGGAGTGGGCTACACAAAAAGAAGAGAGACCGCCGCTTCCATTTGGTGTTTCCCTTCCTCCGGTCCTCACAGAGAACGGCGATCCCAATTTGACAACTGAGTCGATCGATGCGGTTTTTTTTCTCGACAGCTATCACCTGCTTTTCCATGGAAAAACTTTGCTGGCTAAGATATACGAAAAGCTCTCACCAACTGGCTGCATATACGTTCTTGACCGCAAAGCTAAGAAACCGCTATCTCGACGCGAGGCAAGCCATCGCAGAAAGATACAACCGAAGACAGTAAAGCAGGAGATGGACGAGGCAGGCTTCTTTCTTTGGTTTCGCGGCCCCCGACCGGCTCGCGACCGCTTTCTTTTTGTCTTTGGCAAAATACGACCGGAAAAGGTTCCAATTGAAGAAGATATTTTTGTTGGTGGCCCGGTGATTCCCGAAGCCCCTGGTCGATGGTTCAAAAGAAACTATTGGCGCCTTCGGGGCTTCAAGACAGCGGATGGAAGATATGTAGTTTTGAAGGCGCCTGGGAAGAAAGGATCTTTTGAGAAAGTCCCCAATAGTTCATCAGGTAAAGAGATGTGGAAAATCTCGAAAGAGAAACTCGTGCTATATTTCGAGAAAAAGGACGAAAAATATTTGTTGATTGATTATCGAACCTCAGACCGACAATAGTTGCGGCTCTTGTCGAGCCGACCTTTATTGACCGAACCAGCTCCGAACGTAATCTCATCTTTACGAGCAAAGTCACCTCTATCAAACCTATGTACGACTGCCTCTCCGCTGGCAGTATTAGTAATGGCAGGCTGCTCTGAAGTCAACTTATCTCATTTTATCATCTTCCCCTTAGCAGGTATTTACCCCCTTAGCAAGATACTTCGCTTCGGCAGATGAGTTGTAAGACATGCTAAATCTGGATTAATCGGTATAATTTAAAGCCTATCGTCGTACCGACCGCTACGAGCAACAACGCGTATCAAGGACCCTTGAGGAGGTACATTTGGAAAACATACTTGAAATCGCTGGAATCTTTCGAATTTACCTATAACATCTCTGGGTATATAGTAATCTGGAGAACGAGCCTCATCCAGAACAGTCCCTTCAGGGGTCAATATTGTAACATCGACATGTTTTTTGATAGGTAAGCCGATATGGTCTCGTCTTCTTAGGACTCCGGTTACTACAATCCCCTTTTCATCTTTGTATGCATCACACCAGGCAATGTACACTTTCCCCGATGCCTGTTTTTCTAAAGTAAGCAGGCCGCTATCCATGAGATTTATTCGATTCTCAGCGCACCCAGAGAGAAATATGGCCAACATGACAAATCCCACTCCAATTACTGAATCAAAAACTGCTCGTTTCATAACAAAATCCCCAAAAGCCAATCTATTCGGAATTCCACTTAATATCAAATTGGCTCAGTTCACAAGTCGCTGTTCGATCACAATACTCAATTTATCTGAAAAATAGAACCATTGAGCGTATGATGGTAGTGGTTTCGTCAACAGGGACATAAGCTAAAAACACTGCATGTCCTTTTACTATCAGGATTGGAAAACCACTGAAAACACCATATATTAGTATGATATAGTTTTTTAACCTGCAAGTCAAGAAAAAAATGTACTAAAGTTGCTTTCTGCGCCGGAACACAGTATATTACTTAGTTATGGTAAAAGCCGAAATCGAAGATGTCGCCGATTATCTTCAACGACTTTATTCAGGATTTTTTATAAGGTCGGCCAAATATTTTTTAAGCAAGTTAGATGTTGACACAACTTGTTGGTGTATGTAGAATTCTATAGTGTAAATTTTTTGGGATGATTGAGAAACCAGCGGAAAAAATTAAACATGTACGGTTTTTCAAAAAGACATTTCAATATCCATCATACGATGTCGGTTGTGATCGTTATCGTATACGCGATTGTGGCTTCTGCAATTGATCTATTTCATAATGAAGACTGTCATTTTGGAACAGCAAATACCGACGCCACAGACGTTATATTCTGCAATGATCCTTGCCCAGCCTGTGCATTTTTTAATAGTTCTAACTCGACTGAAGCGAATTCTAACTCGGCCTTAGTCAGCACTACAATCCAAGTTATTTCTCAGCCCTCACCACGTTTGACGATTGTAAATCATTATGAGTGGGCCTGTTCAATTATGTTACGAGCACCGCCATCAATTACCATTTCTTAAGGTAGGAGTCAGAGCATCAATACTCTGCTTCGGCTGCAATCCTAAGTTTTAGAAACGCCAGATTCATCGTAGGCTTCTGGACTAAACACAACTCGAAATCAGAAACACACGAAATATTCTGGCTAATTCGTAACATTAATAAGGAGATATAAATATGCAGGTAAAAAAGATATTCTGCCTGCTTTTCCTTCTCGCTGCCATAGGTTCCTCCCGTATGGCTCTTGCCGGGAATAACGAGACTGAAAATCCTGAACTTGCAGAACTCAAAAAGCAGATTCTCGAGATGAAGCGGCAGATGAATGAAATGAAACTAAAGCACGAAACTGAAATCAACGCGCTAAAAGAAGATATCAGCAAACTTGGCCAAGCTTTTCCTGCTCCAGAAGAGGCCAAAGCTGAGGATGAGCTGGCACGTCTGCGCGAGCTGGCCGAAAGCATGGCCGGCGAAAAGAAAGTGCAGAAAGCACCCGAAGAAACTGTCTATAAATTTGGCGGCCTTAGTTTGCAGCAGCTTAATCCGGAAATCAGCGTCTCCGGGGACTTTGTCGGTCACTACCGGCACCAGGGTGAAACCAGAAAACGGACCGATGCTGAAATACGAGGACTCGAATTGAATTTCCAGTCTTATCTTGACCCCTATTCGAGGATAAAGGCTACCACACACATAAGTGATGCCGGCGTCGATCTCGAAGAGGTTTACCTTACACATTTCACAGTGCTCGAAAATGCCACTCTGGACTTGGGTCGATTCCGCCAGCAGTTCGGCGTGGTCAACCGCTGGCATGAAGATGCCCTGGACCAGGTTCAGTATCCTTTAGCTTTACGAAAAATCTTCGGCGACGGAGGCCTTAATCAAACCGGTGCATCTATCGAGTGGATACTGCCTAAGTGGGGACAGGCTCATCAAGGATTGACTTTTCAGGTTACTAATACCGAAAATGAAAGTTTATTCGGCGGAGATACATTAGGCAATCCTTCCCTGCTTCTCCACTATAAGAATTATCGGGATCTTTCCAGAGATACTTACCTGGAATTCGGTCTGACCGGGCTGTTCGGCTGGAATGATGAATGGAATGTTCTCAAAGGCAGCACACTTGAAAATGAGCACGACACCTTAGGGACTCAAGTATTCGGAGCAGACCTTTCTTTTCTCTGGGAACCGGCAGACAAGGCCCTCTACCGCAATGTGGAATGGCGTAGTGAAGTTTATTTTCTCAATCAAGACATCCTGGCGCCGGATAATTCCGGAAGAGATAATTTGAATGCCTGGGGTGCTTACAGTTATCTGCAGTCAAAAGTAGCCCGCAACTTAGACATCGGAATTAGAGCTGATTACTATAAACCAGATAGCAAAGATTACGCTAACACGGCCGGGGCTTCTGTTGTTCCATTGGCCTATACTGCTAAGAATGCTGAACGTTGGCAAATATGTCCGTATGTAACCTGGTGGCAGAGCGAATGGGTCAAGTTTCGCTGTGAGTATGATTATGCATTCGGCCATGGCACCGAGGATACCGAACATGTACTTTGGTTACAGGCGATATTTAGCGCCGGGCCACATAAGCATGAACGTTATTAAAACAGAAAAAAGGAGGCAATTAAAATGGCAAGAAGAACTTTTCTCATCTTAACTATATCTACTTTTTTACTGGCGGTATTATGTTTGCACGATACCGGCACCGCCCGAGAGCGAACACGTCTACGCACACAAAAGAGGGGACGCCTGCAAGTAGTAACAACCTTATCCGACTATGCCGTGTTAGCCAAGGCTATTGGCGGCGAACGGGTTGCCGTCAATTCCATTGTTCATAGCGTTCAAGACCCTCACCACATAAGACCTAAGCCATCCTTTGTAAATATGGTCATGAACGCTAACGTACTAATAGCAACCGGACTTGACCTTGAGCTTTGGCTGCCTACAGTGGTAAACAGATCCGGAAACAAACATGTTCGCAGCGGGGAAATTGGATATGTCGCAGTATCACAAGGGATAGGACTGGTTGAGAAACCTAAAGTTATTTCGCAAATTGAGGGTGATGTCCACGTATTCGGCAACCCACACATTACTACCAGTCCGATTAATACCAAGCAGGTGGCGTGGAATATCGCAACCGGATTAATTAAGAACGACCCGCAGGGTAAAGCTTTTTATCAAGAAAACCTGAAGAGACTGCAGGATGAGCTGGATAAAAGTTTGTTTGGCGAAGAATTGGTCAAACTGCTCGGAGGAGACACCCTCTGCAGGATGGCCGAGAAGGACAGGTTGATTGAGTTTCTGCAGCAAAATGAATTACAAGGAAAACCTTTGATTGATAAACTGGGCGGCTGGATGAAAAAAATGCTTCCTTTGCGTGGAGCACCTGTTGTCGTCTATCACAAGAACTGGAGCTACTTTCTAAAACTCTTCGGCCTCAAAGAAGCCGCCACCATTGAATCAAAGCCGGGAATTCCACCTTCCGCAAAGCACGTTACAAATTTGGTCAAGATGATGCAAGATGACAACATTCGTATTATCCTTGCCGCAAACTACTTTGACGAACATAAGGTCAGAACCGTCGCTAATAGAACCGGCGCTGAAGCAGTTATCGTTCCTTTGTTTGTTGGGGGAGTCCCTGGAACCGAAACTTACTTCCAGCTTGTCGATTACTGGATTAACGGCCTGTTAAAAGCAGCTAAGAATACCGGCCTTGTGAGCGAGTAAAAATTAGCTAATACTCAGTCTAACCTATGAAGGAAAACGATAATGTCAGAAGCGATGAAACTATTTTCGTTACAGATTGCGTTAGTTGCAGTAGTCCTGATTTTGCATACTTACATTGGACTTCACATCATTCGGCGCACCCTGATATTTTCTGACTTGGTTCTGGACCAGCTGGCTGCTTTTGGCGCCCTGGTGGGCGTAGGTATTTATACCAAATACGCATTTTCAGATTCCAATGTGTTAGCGAAAGGAGCAGCTCTTTTTAAATATGCCTCCGTTGGTTCCTACCTGTTAGCTTTGGTGGCGGTTCTTTTTGGCTCGCTCTTGCTTGCCTTAATAAAACCAAAAACTCGGGCAATACCACGGGAAGCTGTCATCTGCATCCTTTTTGCAATGGCGCTGGTTATTTCACTTTTGTTGACAGACAAACTTCCGAATGCGGAAACTTACGTAACAACGACTCTCTCCGGTAGTCTATTATGGGTAACCTGGCCCTTAGTCATTGTGACAGTTGTGGTATATATAGTGATATTGCTTTTTCACTACATATTCCGTGACAAATTTATCACCTTGGCAGAAAATCCACAAACCTTAAAAAACGAAAAACTGTGGGACTTTCTGTTTTTCACCACTCAGGGCATTATCACAGTCCTGATTGTCCCTATCGCCGGGGTCTTATTGGCGTATGCTTTTCTTATGATCCCTGCTGCTACTGCTGCAATGTTTACCAAAAAATGGGCAAAAGCTGTTCTAATCGGATGGAGTATAGGATTTGTGGCCTGTGTTCTCGGCCTGGGATCTTCATATCTCTGGAATTTCCCTTGTGGACCGACTCTCGTATTGTTCATGGGTCTTTTCTTCGTCTGTGCAATGGCTCTGCGATGCTTGCTCTCTCGGCGTAACTCAATCTCGAAAGGATATGAATAATGTTGCAATTGGTTCAAATTCTTGGCTGGCCATTCCTGATGTGTCTCATCATAGGAACAATACTTGGGTATTTTGGCATCCATGTGTTAAAAAGGGAAGTCATTTTCATTGATATCGCCGTAGCTCAGGTCGCCGTAGTAGGTTCGATTGCCGCTCATCTGGTGTTTGAAGCCGAAGAAGATAAGATCGCGCCGATAGAAAACGAACCCCAAGCGTTCGGTGTAGCAAAGTACATAAAGAATGCTGAGAATGGATTGGATATCGAAAAGATTCATCGTTCTGCGCTGAATGCCTCCAAGCGCATCGAGTGGCGGATGATTTACCCAACGAAGAAGGATACAATCGCTTTTAGTGTACAGACTAGATCCGCTGATTTTGGGAAAGATTTAGATGTGCCGGTCTTTCGACCAAAAGAAAAGGGCTTGTGGAATTTTCGGGAAAAAATTAGAAATGTTAATGAAAGCTTATGGCCTAATGGGCAAATATGCCGTGAATTCTCGTTTGCGCGTATACCAATACAGTTTATCTACGCAAGACCAGAAAGGGAACGAAAGTTGCAAAAAATTGCAAGATATTTTCAAAGATTGAGTAGAGCCTCAATTGAACGAAAAAGTTCATAATTTCATTCAATTTTTAGCTTGTAGTGTAATATTGCCGACCAACCCGCTCCAAACAATTACTGGGGAACGACAATTGTTTTCGTTTTCAATTTTCCAGCGAGCCCGGCCATCTGCTATAATTTGTTTTTACGTTGTTCATCCCACTTTCTCCTTTCGTAGTGAAAGGAAAAAGTGTTACCTTTATTCGAATCAATTTTTATGATTTTTTTCACAAACATGTTGACATTAAAAAAAATGATGATATAT
>JAIVYN010000107.1:0-12284 GCA_048635425.1 Candidatus Aegiribacteria sp. | reverse complement strand
GTGCTTAAAAAGCAAGGCTATGCGGACTCGAGCTGTTACGAGCATCCGAAAGAGGTCAGCACGCCCAATATTGACCGGCTAGCCGCCGAAGGAGTGCGATTGACAAACGGCTATGCGAGCGCCTATGTCTGTGCGCCGACCCGGGCGGGACTCTTAACCGGCAGGTATCAGCAGCGGTTCGGCTTCTATACAGGAGGTGATTCGAGGGTTGGATTGCCCACGAATGAAGTTACTGTGGCTGAGGTGCTTAAAAAACAGGGCTATGCAACTGCGGTCATCGGCAAATGGCACGTGGGCATTGAGGCGGAATATCGTCCTTTGAAGCGGGGCTTTGACGAATTCTATGGATTCTTAGGACATGGGGCGCATGATTATTTCAAACTCCAGATAACAAACGAACATAACTCTATTTATCGTAACGACAAACCGATTAACGATACCGGCTACCTGACAGACAACCTGGCTCGCGAAGCTGTGTCATTTATCGAGCGGCACCAAAAACGGCCCTTTTTCCTTTATCTGCCTTTTAACGCCGTGCACTGGCCCCTGCAGGCGCTGCAGAAGTATATAAAACGCTTCGATACAGGGGATGAGAACCGGAATATCTACCTGGCAATGCTCACGAGTATGGATGAGGCGATTGGAAAAGTGCTGGATGCTCTCAAACGAACCGGCGCCGCCGACAATACCCTGCTTATATTTTTCTCAGACAACGGAGGCGCCAGGAAAAATTTTGCCAACAACGGCACTTTGCGAGACTATAAGCACAGCGTTTACGAAGGAGGAATCCACGTGCCGTTTATTGTTCGCTGGCCGGGGAAATTAGCGAAAGGAACAGTTTGCGATGAGCCTGTTATTTCCCTGGACATCCTGCCGACCATCTGCGCTGCTGTCGGCGTCAAACTTCCCGGCGACCGAGTATACGACGGAAAAGATATGCTGCCGGTTCTTCTGGGGCAAACGAAAGAACCGCTGCACAAAAGTCTTTTCTGGTACGATGGGTCCGACCAGTGGGCCGTTCGAGAAGGCAAATGGAAACTACTTTTTAATAAAGGGTCCCTGGAACTGTATGACCTTGAAGGCGATATTAGTGAAAAGAACAACCTTGTGAAACAAAATCCGGAAATTGTTAAAGGCTTGCAGCGGGCCTATACGGCCTGGAAGAATCAAATGGCCCCCCAGCTCAGTAAAGCCAGGAGAAAGCGGCAAACTTCCACGACTATTAGCCCGCAGAAAAGGAAAAATAGAAAGAACCGCTAATACTTCGTAGCACAAAAAGACAGTTGCGAATTGCTTGAGCAGCAAATCGCTTGATTTGGAATAAATCCTTGACAATGGGGGAGGTAATACATAAAGTAGCTCTTTCGTTTACCCCGAAGTGGTGATTGGCGGGGGATTAAACCAGTAAAAAATAGCGTTTTTAGAATTGAAAATAAGGAGAAATACATATGTCAACAAAGGTGGCAATTAACGGGTTCGGCCGAATCGGCAGAGCCGTGGCAAGAATTATTATAGAAAAAGACGGAGATTTGGACCTGGTCGCTATCAATGACCTTACGGACGCCAAGAGCCTTGCGCATCTGTTCAAATACGATACGGTTATGGGCAAATGGGGCGGGACGGTCGAGGCAAAAGACGGCGAATTAGTTATCAACGGCAAATCTATTAAGGTTTTAGCCGTCAGGAATCCTGCGGAACTGCCCTGGAAGGATATGGGCGTGAAGGTTGTTATGGAATCGACGGGCATCTTTCGCACGGCCGAATCGCCGAAGGGCGGTTATGCCGACCATATCAAGGCCGGCGCCAGTAAGGTCATGCTAAGTGTTCCGGCAAAGGATGATATCGATGCGACTATCGTTTTGGGCGTCAATGATGAGATGCTGACCAGCGAGGTCAACTGTGTATCGAATGCAAGCTGTACGACCAACTGCCTTGCACCTATAGCCAAGACCCTCAACGATGCGTTCGGTATTGAACAGGGAGTTATGACTACCATTCACGCCTACACCAACGACCAAAATGTGGCTGATATGATACATAGTGACCTGCGTCGTGCGCGTGCGGCGGCGGCGAACATTATCCCCACGACCACCGGCGCAGCAAAAGCCATCGGCAAAGTTGTTCCCGAACTTGAAGGCAAGCTCGATGGTTTCGCCATCCGGGTGCCTATTCCGGTCGGCAGTATCGTTGACCTTGTGGTTAACGTCAAAAAAGACGTTACGGTCGATAGCGTAAACGCAGCAATGAAAGCAGCGGCGGAAGGACCGATGAAGGGCATCCTGGTTTATTGCGATGAGCCGATAGTCAGCAGTGACATCGTTAACGACCCTGCTTCGAGCATCTTCGATTCTCTATGCACAATAGTCGTCGACAGGACCGTTAAGGTCGTTAGCTGGTATGACAACGAGTGGGGTTACTCGAACCGCAGCGTCGAGATTATGGAAAGAATGGCGAAGATGTAATATAAATCCGAAATTCGAATTTCGAAATTAGAAACAATATTGTTAATTGGTGAGTAGTTAATTGGTTAATTCGTCATACTTTACTCACCACTGGCTAATTAACCACTCACCATTTAGTGCTTCGGATTTCGAATTTCATAAAAATATGGATAAAAGAAATGGCTAAGAAGACTGTTGCCGATATCGATGTGAAAGGTAAGAAGGTCCTGATGCGGTGCGATTTTAATGTGCCGCTGGATGAGGACTGCAACATTACCAGCGATGACCGAATCGTTAAGGCACTGCCTACAATAAAGAAGATATTAGATGGTGGCGGTGCGCTGATTCTTATGAGCCACCTCGGCAGACCCAAGGGACAAAGGAATGAAAAGTTGTCTCTGGCGCCTGCGGCCAAAAGACTCTCGGAGCTATTGGGACAAGAGGTTATCTTTGCTGAGGATTGCATCGGTCCCGAGACAAAGGCAAAGGCCCAGGCGCTGGCCGGCGGCGATTGTATGCTGCTTGAGAACCTGCGTTTTCACAAGGAAGAAACGATAAAGGACAAGGCGGCAAAAGAAGATGCGCAACTGCGGCAGGCCAAAGACGATTTTGCAAAGCAGCTTGCCGATTTGGCGGACATTTACGTTGACGATGCTTTCGGCACGGCGCACAGGGACAATGCATCGATGTACACAGTGCCGGCACTCATGGAAGGCAAGCCGCGGGTCATCGGTTTTCTTATCGAAAAGGAGCTGAAATTCTTGGGCGAAACCCTTAGTAATCCCGAAAGGCCGTTCGCAGCGATATTGGGCGGAGCGAAGGTATCAGACAAGATAAGTGTGATTGAGAATCTGATCAATAAGGTCGATCGCATCATTATCGGTGGGGCCATGGCATATACATTTCTCAAAGGCAAGGGCAAGAACATCGGTAAGAGCCTATGCGAAAATGACTTCATTGACGAGGGCCAAAAACTGTTGGATCAGGCAGCCGAGGTGGGCTGTGAGGTAGTCTTGCCCGTGGATCATCGTGTGGTCCGCGAGCTGAAACCTGGCGCACCACACCGCACAGCGGTGGGCGATATTGACCCGGGTTATCAGGCAGTCGATATTGGCCCGATTGCAGCCCAGACGTTTGCAGAAAGAATCGCCGATGCCAAGACCATTGTTTGGAACGGGCCGATGGGTGTCTTTGAAATACCTCCTTTTGATGAAGGAACGAAAGTTGTTGCTTTTGCTGTTGCCGAGGCCACGGACAAAGGAGCACGCAGTATAATCGGCGGCGGTGACAGTGCGAGCGCGGTAAAAAAGCTCGGCCTGGAAGACAAAATAAGTCATATATCCACCGGCGGGGGTGCCTCACTTGAATTTCTCGAAGGTAAAAAATTCAAGTGCCTTGAAATCCTCGACGAGAAGAACACTGATTAACGCGGAACTGGACAGGGACGAATGCCGACGATATAATCGATGCTATGGCAGCAATAATACCTATAAGCCTGGTGATTTTCAGGACACGAAAACATTGAAAGATAACAAAGGTTTACTGAATAAGAAAAGGTTTGAAAAGGCGGAGCAACGGAAGAAGCAGTGGCTTAAGAACCTGTCCTGGAAAAAGGCGTTGCGACTTGAGGAGAGCCTGCTTTCCTCTGAACTTATCTGGGAATGGCGCAGAAATTTCCCTGAAGATAATCCTATTTGCCTACAAAAGAGCCTGGCTACAAAGCAGAAAACATGATGGTTTTATTAGAAGAAGTCTATAAGAAGGTTGTCACTTTTCTAAACGCGGAAAAATACAAATACCTGATAATCGGGGGTATTGCTGCGGGGACCCTGGGCGAGCCGAGGGTTACAGGTGATGTGGATGTTGACATAATGATGGACCAGGAGCATATACCTGATTTTTTAGATAAGGTAAAAAAAGCAGGATTTAAAGTTTCCAAAGAAAAGTGCATTAGAAGAGCAGAGCAAACCGGGACTTTCCAGATAAACTACGGAGATTTTCATGTTGACTTTATTATTAGCTCAACCGATTTAGAACGGCAGGCATTTAAGAGGAGAAAGACAATTCGGTTATATGGCATAAAGGCGTTCTTCCCTACTCCCGAGGATTTAATTATATTTAAGATTATTCCCGGGCGCAAACAGGATTTATTAGACGCCGAGAGAATAGTCATGCGGCATGAAGGCAAGCTCGACACAGAATATCTTAAAACTTGGGCCCGGAAGCTGTCCGACCAGGCCGAGGATATGAGGATATGGAATGAACTGGACGGGTTGCTGAACGATTAATACAGGATTTTATCTTTACCTCAGGCTCGGGCTCAACAGGCGAACAACAGTGATTCGTTGTGGTTAATAATAATCGATAGCAGATAGTTGATAGCAATGAAGCTGCCTAAAGCAGGAACAATTGAGGTTGTGCCATCGATACTAAGCGCTGACTTTGCCAGGTTAGCTGACGAGATAGATATGGTTGCCTCGGCTGGTGTTAGTATGGTGCATCTTGATGTTATGGACGGCCACTTTGTTCCGAATATTACAATTGGGCCGCCGGTGATTGCCAAGCTTCGCAAGTGCAACAGTCTTGTTTTCGATACCCATTTGATGATAAGTGAGCCGGGCAAATACGCCGAGCGTTTTATCGAGGCCGGCGCCGACCATATAACATTTCATATCGAAGTGGCTGATGAGCCGCAAAGACTTATCGACAAATTACACAATTTAGGGTGCAGTGCCGGGATATGCCTGAATCCGGAGACTCCGGTTGAAACAATAGAGGGTGTTGGGCCGCTTTGCGATATGGTTCTGGTGATGACGGTGCGGCCGGGTTTCGGGGGACAGGAATTTATGCCGGAGGCGGCGAAAAAAATCAGCAGAGTCAGAGAAATTGTCGGCCCTGACATACGCATCGAAGTTGATGGCGGGATAGACCCTCAAACCACACCAATAGTAGTTTCATACGGTGCCGATACCCTTGTAGCGGGCAACGCAATATTTGCAAAAACCGACCGTATTGCCGCGATAAACGCTATTCGAGAGGCAGCCGAGTAATTTTTATAGCCATTTCCTTACATTCTTGGTAAAATGTTTGTCTAATTGTCATTGCGAGGCCTGCGAAGTCGGCCGCGGCAATCTCATCCGTGACATTAGAGATTGCTTCGAGGAGTTTATCCTTGAGCGAAGCGAAGGGCTCGCAATGAGACAACCTTGCGTTCGGTGGGAAAACCCCGTGTGAAACGCGGGGCTAAATACAGGATGCTATGGGCAAAGAAGTGAAATCCAAGTGGAACGGTTTCTCGTTGAAGCCGCGGAGAGATATGCCCGAAGGGCTGTGGGTGCGGTGTCCGGGCTGTGAGCATATGCTCTATAAAAGCGCCGTTGAAAAGAACCTTAACGTCTGTCCGGAATGCAATCATCACTTTCGCATTGAGGCGGCTACTCGAATTAAATATCTGGCCGATGAAGATTCTTTTCAGGAGATTCTCGGCGATTTGACGACCGAGGACCCACTGAGCTTTAAGTTCAGGGGAACCACTTATAAACAGCGAATCAAAGACGATGCGAAAAAATCCGGTGCAAAAGAGGCCATGCTAATCGGCAAGGCGTTTATCAAAGGCAGAGGCGTTATCTTAGCTGTGATGGAGCCGAATTTCCTGATGGGTTCTATGGGTTTTGTAGTCGGTGAGAAACTGTGTGCGGCGATTGATATGGCGATGGCGGAAAAACTTCCTTTAGCAGCGGTTTGCTGCTCCGGCGGGGCAAGGATGCACGAGGGCGTAGTGTCATTAGGGCAGATGGCCAAGACTTCCGCTGCGTTGGCGAAATTCGACGAGGCCGGCGGACTTTATATCTGTGTCTTGACCGACCCGACGACCGGCGGGGTCACGGCGAGCTTTGCAATGTTGGGCGATTGTTTAATAGCTGAGCCGGGGGCGCTTATCGGTTTTGCCGGGCCCCGCACAATTGCTGAAACAATAAAGGTGGAGCTGCCGGAAGGATTTCAGACCTCTGAGTTTATGTTGGAGCACGGCTTTGTAGATATGATTGTGAACCGCAAGGACCTCCGCAGCGAAATCGCACGCCTTATAGATTACTGCCAAAAATAAGCTTATCCAAGCTGAGCAATCTCTGCATGAATTATTATCCGAAATAAGATTCGCAAAATCCCTCTTTCGCTTCGAGCCAAATACCCGTATAATCTTGGGAAAATAGTGTATAGCGGATCGCGCCTCTTTCGTCATTGCGAGGAGCCCTTCGGTTATGCTCAGGGTAAACTACGCGACGAAGCAATCTAAAATTTAACGGATGAGATTGCCACGGCCTGCTTGGCAGGCCTCGCAATGACATTGGGAATAGATAATGGGTTATTTTCGGAAAAATATTGAAAAGGTAAAAGGTTACGAGCCGGGTTTTCAGCCGAAGGAAACAGACGTAATAAAGCTCAACACCAATGAAAATCCCTATCCACCCTCGCCTGCGGTAATGAAAGTGTTAGCCGAAATTAGTACGGAGCAGCTTCGCCGATATCCCGACCCTGTTGGAAATGAATTTCGGCAGGCGGCGGCGGAAGTCAACGGCGTTCAGCCCGAGAATATTATGTGCTGCAACGGCGGAGATGATTTGCTGACTATTGCTTTTCGTGCGTTTTGTGATGAGAGTCGGCCTGTTGCATACCTTGTTCCGACGTATTCGCTCTATCCGGTATTAGCTAAATTGCAAAATTGCGATGCAATTGAAGTTCCATTCGATGATGAGTTCAATCTGCCGGCCGGACTGGCGAGCACCGATGCGGCTTTGACTATTGTCTGTAATCCGAATGCACCGAACGGCAGCTTTATAAGTATCGACGAGATGGCTTCGTTGGCAGATGAATTGAATGGAGTATTGCTGATTGATGAGGCATACGTGGACTTTGCCGAGGCCAATTGTGCGGGGCTGGTTAAAGAATTCGATAATGTGATTATACTTCGGTCGATTAGCAAAGGGTATAGTCTTGCGGGGATACGGTTTGGATATGGCATCGCCCAATCTGATTTAATAACGGGCCTGATGAAGGTCAAAGACTCCTACAATGTTGATGCCGTTGCCGTCGCCGTGGCCACCGCAGCGATAAAAGACCAAAAGTATTTCAGCGAAACAACCGAAAAAGTAAAGAAGGACCGCAACATATTAGTCGCACAATTGCGTGATTTAGAATTTGAGGTGCCGGAAAGCTGTGCTAATTTTGTCCTTGCCCAGAGCAAAAACTGCAAGGCAAGCAAGATTTATGATAAACTGGTAGAGCGCAGGATTTATGTCAGATACTTTAACCTGCCCGGGCTTAATGATAAGCTGAGGATAAGTGTCGGCACAAAGGAACAAAATGATAAACTTATTTCGGCTTTGAAAGAAATCTTATCGGAGTAAGACCAAAGACTCAAGACAAAAGACCCAAGCAAATTAGATACAAATTAAAGAAGAAGTTGGATTCCCGCTGGAGTCTATCCCGCACTTTGATGCGGGGCGGGAATGACATAAAAAAGGACGTTCTTATGGAAGAGAGAACCGCTGAAGTCCACAGGCAGACAAAAGAAACCGATGTTACGGTCGAGCTTAATCTGGACGGCGTCGGCAAATACGAGATTGACAGCGGCATCGGTTTTTTAGACCATATGCTTACACACCTGAGCAAACACAGCAAAATCGACCTGGTGGTAAAAGCCAAAGGCGATCTGGACGTTGACGCTCACCATACGGTCGAAGATATAGCGATATGCCTCGGTGAATGTTTGCTGAAAGCTCTTGGAAATAAAAAAGGGATTGCCAGATACGGGCATAGCTCCGTGCCGATGGAGGATGCCTTGGCGAATGTGTCCGTTGATTTGTCGGGCAGGGCAGCCTGTGTTTATAATGTTGAATACCGGACAGATAAAATCGGCGATTTCGACGTCGAGTGCCTGGAGGAGATGCTGCGGAGCTTCGCAAATAACGGCAAGTTTAATCTACATATAAACGTGCCATACGGGACAAACAGCCATCATATAGCTGAGGCGATTTTCAAGGGATTGGGTAAGGCTCTTGGTACGGCTGTCAGCATTCTCGGGACGGATGTCCCAAGCACAAAGGGGATGTTGTGATTGAGGAACCTAAGAGTGAATATCGAAGCGGGATAGGCACCGATATCCACCGGCTCATCGAGGGCAGGAAGCTGATGCTCGGTGGGGTTTATTTGTCGTACCCGGCCGGGCTGGCCGGCCACAGCGATGGGGACGTGGGCCTGCACGCTGTCATCGATGCTCTGCTCGGTGCAAGCGGGATGGGCGATATCGGGACGATGTTTGCCGATACGGACCCGCGATGGAAAGACGCGGACAGCAAGGAGCTTTTGTTTATTGTAAAGGAGCGGCTCGAAGAAAAAAAATGGGAGGTGGTCAATATTGATTTGATTATACACGCAGAAGCGCCAAGGCTCGAGCAGGTCAAAGGGCAAATGAAAAGGTGTATCGCAGGGCTTTTGGGGATTGATTTTACGGCGGTGAACGTCAAGGCGAAAACAAACGAGGGGCTCGGCGATATCGGGGCCGGTGAGGCAATGGCTGCTACGGCGACCGCACTTTTGAGAAAGAAGAGAAGAAGAACGTTGTAATCGATTGTCGGAACGGAGTTGTAAAAAAATGGAAGTGTAGAAGCTGGTTTGGCGTTGTAGAAGCTGGTATCGACAACCTTAAACGAAAAAGGCAATTTAACAAATGGGATTGAACCTTTATAATAGTTTGACGAGAAGGAAAGAGGAATTCAAGCCGTTGAAAGAAGGCAGGGTTGGCATATATGTCTGCGGGCCGACTGTATATGGGCACGCACATCTTGGGCATGCGAAAAGTTATGTGAGCTTTGATGTGCTCATCAGGTATCTTCGTTATCTGGATTATGATGTTACCTATGTGCAGAATATAACGGACGTGGGTCATCTAACCGACGATGCGGACGAAGGTGAGGATAAAATTGTTGCCGCAGCAAAAAAGGAAAAAATGCATCCAATGGCGCTGGCGGAATACTACACCCGCAGCTACTTTGAGGATATGGACAGGTTGAACTGCGTCCGGCCTGATATAAGTCCGCGAGCCAGTGGTCATATACTCGAACAGATAGGGCTGGTAACGACACTTCTGAAAAAAGGCTATGCTTATACGGCCAACGGCTCGGTGTATTTCGATGTATCCAAGTTCAAAGACTATGGGAAACTCTCCGGCAGAAATGTCGAAGAGATGATAGCCGGTGCCCGGGTGGAGGTTTCGCCGGACAAAAAGAACCCGGTTGATTTCGCGCTGTGGAAGAAAGCTGAGCCGAACCATATTATGCAATGGCCCAGTCCATGGGGTATGGGCTATCCGGGCTGGCATCTGGAATGCTCGGTAATGAGTATGAAATACCTGGGCAAGTCAATCGACATACACGGCGGCGGACTGGAAAACCAGTTCCCGCATCACGAGTGTGAAATTGCCCAGTCGGAGTCGGCCAACGACGTGCAGTTCGTTCGATACTGGCTGCACAATAATATGGTTACCGTTGATGGGCACAAGATGGGTAAGAGTTTGAATAATTTTATTACGCTCAAACAAGCTTTTTCAGGTTCCCATGAGAGATTGACGCGGAGCTACGACCCGCTGGCGGTAAGGCAGTTGATTTTGAACAGTCATTACCGAAGCCCGCTGGATTTTTCAAATGCGGCCCTGTTCGCGGCGCAGAGCGGCTACGGGAAAATAACCGAGACGGTCAAAGCAGTGCGAAAAAGAGTGGACACAGCGAAGGAAGGCACAATCGACGAGAAGATAGCAGAGCAGCTAAAACTGATGAGGGAAAAATTCGAAGCGGCAATGAATGATGACTTGAATACCTCTGTTGCGCTTTCAGTTATGTTTGAACTTGTTCGGCTGGCGCAGAAACTGCTTGAGGACAGCCGTACAACCCAGGGAACCCTTAATTTAGTTGATGTTCTATTTGACCGGCTGGGCGGCGATTGTCTGGGTATTGTAAAAGAGGAGTATCAGCAAACCGGCCCGGCTGACGATGAGCTGATGGACAAGCTGGTTAATGTTTTGATTGAGCAGCGAAACGAAGCTCGCAAAAACAAGGATTTTACCAAGGCGGATGAGCTTCGCACTAAACTGGATGAAATGGGTATTTTGCTGGAAGATAAGCCGGATATGACCACCTGGAGAATGAAATGAGGATACTCGGTATCGACCCGGGTTTGCAGGTCTGCGGATATGCCTGTTTGGAGGTAGGCGGGGATAAGGAGACGCTAATTGAAGCAGGCGTTATTCGCACAGCGAGCGGCTCAGCTATAGAGGAAAAATTGAATAGGATAGCTGAAGATACTCAGTCGCTTCTGGAAAATTTCAAGCCCGACGTTGTAGCAGTGGAAGAATTGTACTCACACTACGCCCATCCGAGAACAGCGATATTGATGGGACACGCAAGAGGTGTTATACTGCAGAGGTGCGCACAGGCGGCAATTGAGGTCAGAAGCTTTAGCGCCACACGTATAAAAAAATCAATTACCGGCAACGGCAGGGCGTCGAAGGAACAGGTGCAAAAAACTATTCAAACTATTTTGTCCCTGCCGCAAATACCGGAGCCGAACGATGTGGCCGATGCTATAGCAACGGCGCTGTGCTGTGCAAATTCGATAAATAGTATCTTTATCTGATAAAGTACGCTCAAAAAAGCATCAAAATAGTAAATAGAAAATAATCAATAATAAATTGATATGATAGCCAGTATTGAAGGAAAACTCATCAAGCTCGATAGCGACTGCTGCCTGGTGCAGGTCGGAGCGGTCGGCTATGAAGTAATGCTGCCGAGCTATTGTGTAAATGCGCTATCGGGTGAGGTCGGCTCGGATATATCTCTCTGTACTATGGAATACTATGAGGGGGCACCGCTCGGCGGAAATCTGATACCGAGAATGGTTGGTTTCTTAAATGCCAGCGAGAGAGACTTTTTCACCAAATATATCAGTGTCAAAGGGATGGGCATAAAAAAAGGCCTGCGGTCGCTGAGCATTCCGATAGCTACCATTGCAGCGGCGATAGAGAACGCCGACGATAAGATACTGATGTCACTGCCTTCGATAGGCAGGAGGATGGCTCAGCAAATTATCGCTGAGCTAAAGGGCAAACTTCAAACTTTCGCAGTTGGGGCCGAATCGGCCAGGTCGATGGAAGCCGAATTCAAGCCATTCCAGATCGAGGCGTTGGAGGTTCTTATCGCCTGGGGTGAAAAAAGAAACGAAGCGATGGAGCTGATTGAATTGGCTTCTCGGAAACACCCTGATATAAATTCAGCCGAAGCACTTGTGCCTTTGGTATATAGGTTACAGCAGGGAGTGGAAGTTTAAGATAGACCCAAGACTCAAGATCCAAGACTCAAGACTAAAGACTCAAGACTAAAGACCAAAGACTAACGACTAAATATTATGGCGATAGGTAGAATTATAAGCGGGCAATCTTTGAACGAGCAGGAGGAGAGTTTTAACGTCTCACTTCGGCCAAAGTTCTTAGACGAGTGTGTAGGCCAATGCAACGTCAGGGAAAAAGTGGCAATAGCGATAGCAGCGGCCAAGCAAAGGTCTGAACCGTTGGAGCACATCTTGTTTTACGGCCCGCCGGGACTCGGCAAAACAACGCTTGCCCATGTCGTGGCGAATGAGATGAGGGCAAAGATACGCTGCTCATCGGGGCCGGCGCTGGCAAAGGCCGGTGATGTTATGGGCCTTTTGAGCAATATAAACACCGGCGATGTGCTTTTTATTGATGAGGTTCACCGGCTCAGCACGCCGGTCGAAGAGTTTATTTACCCGGCT
>JAIVYN010000106.1:0-12339 GCA_048635425.1 Candidatus Aegiribacteria sp. | reverse complement strand
CTCGGAGTAGATACGTACCCGGTTGGCCTGACGTCCGGTGACATTGCCGAGAGCGCAAAGAAGATAATTAGCGAAAAGTATGCGCTCGTAGTAGTCGCCGAAAATATAGCCCCGGCGGCTGACGAAGTTTTCTCGGCTTACGAGGATATGCCCACTCCCTGTATTATGGTTGTGCCCTTTACTACCGAATCCGAGGGCTTTGCAACCCAGGCCCTGGGAGAAGTGCTCAAAATGGCTACGGGTATTAACATTTTGCAAAACAATTAGGAATTTGTCGTACATCTGACCTCGAATGCAGTATTCAGGATGGATACGAAACTATGAAAAGCACGAAGCACGAATGAGATGAGTGGTGAGTAGTGAGTATTCAACTCACCAATTAACCAATTAACTACTCACCATTTAACCAATTAACCATTTATGGTTTTTAGGATTTTGACAATGGACGAGACAAAACAAGGCAGGATAGTCAAAGTCGCAGGGCCTGTTGTTGTTGCTGAAGGTATGGCCGGTGCGCGAATGTATGATGTTGTCCGCGTGAGTGAATTGAACATCATAGGCGAAATCGTGGAGCTGCACGGCGATTTGGCCTCGATTCAGGTCTATGAAGAGACCACCGGCATAGGCCCGGGCGAACCCGTTGTTGACACCGAGGCGCCTTTGAGTGTCGAGCTGGGGCCCGGTCTGATTGAGAGTATTTACGATGGTATCCAAAGGCCGCTAAACTCACTTGTAGAGCTCGAAGGCGAATTTATGAGCAGGGGCAGTGCGCTGCCCGGCCTCAACAGAGAAAAGAAATGGCACTTTATACCGACAGTAACCGATGGAACAAAGGTCGGCCCCGGAGATATTATAGGCGAGGTCCAGGAGACTACGCTCGTTGAGCAAAAGATTATGGTGCCGTTTGGCGTTGAGGGAACTCTTCAAAGAATAAATGAAGGTGATTACACGGTCGTTGAAACGATAGGGGTCGTGGTTGCAGACGATGGAACCGAAACCGAGCTAAAATTGATGCAGGAATGGCCCGTCCGCAACGCCAGGCAGACAATAAAACGGCTCGCACCGAATCAGGTTCTCGTTACGGGTCAGCGGGTTATCGACACCTTTTTCCCGATCGCCAAGGGCGGGACGGCCTGCGTGCCGGGCCCGTTCGGAACCGGCAAAACAGTCGTTCAGCATCAATTAGCCAAGTGGGTCGATGCTGATATAGTGGTTTACGTCGGCTGTGGCGAACGCGGCAATGAGATGACCGATGTCTTGACGGAGTTTCCGGAATTGAAAGACCCCCGCAGCGGCGAGCCGTTAATGCGGCGTTCGGTTCTGATTGCAAACACATCGAATATGCCCGTGGCAGCAAGAGAGGCCTCCGTTTATACGGGCATTACCATAGCCGAGTATTTCCGCGATATGGGTTATGTCGTGGCCCTGATGGCCGACAGCACAAGCCGATGGGCTGAAGCGATGCGCGAAATTTCGACCCGTCTGGAAGAGATGCCCGCCGAGGAAGGTTACCCCGCCTATTTAGCGGCCCGGATTGCAGCATTTTATGAAAGGGCCGGCCGGGCCAAGTGCTGCGGCAGTCCAGAACGAGAGGGCGCCTTGTCGATTATCGGTGCGGTAAGCCCACCGGGCGGTGACTTGTCCGATTCTGTTGTGCAGGCGACACTGCACGTGGTCAAGGTATTCTGGTCACTCAAAGGCGAGCTTGCTTATCAGAGGCACTTTCCCGCGATAGACTGGCTCACCTCATATTCCTTCTATAAGCAATACCTCAGAGAGTGCTTCGAGGATAAGGAACAGGGCGAGGAGGTGGAACAATTGGCTGTCCAGGCGATGGGCCTGTTAGAGCAGGAAGCCGAGCTTCTTGAGATTGTTCGGCTGGTCGGTGCAGAGGCCCTGTCACCGCAAGATAGACTCGCACTTGAGACATCCAGGTCCATCCGGGAGGACTTCCTGCACCAGAACGCCTTCCATGAGGTAGATACTTACACTTCGATGGACAAACAGTACGAAATGCTGAAAACCGTCCTGCATTTCCATAAGCAGGCCCTCGCTGCTATTGAGGCCGGAGTTGAAACCGCTGAAATCTTCAAGCTGCCTGTCCGTGAGGAAATTGCAAGGGCAAAATATATCCCGCACGAATTTGTGACCAAAGTTGCTGAAATAAGAGATGCGATAGACCAACACATAAAACAATTGAATCCATCAGGAGTGTCTTGAATGGTGTGAAACATAAAGCAGGAAATGAAATAAGAAATACGCTTTTGTCATTCTGAGCGCAAGCGAAGAATCTGACCAACGAAAAAGAGATTCTTCACTCCGCTATGCTCCGTTCAGAATGACAGAGATCCTAATGACTAAATAGGAGTTTGAAATGCCGGCTATAAAAGAATATCAAACAGTTACGGAAATCTCCGGCCCGTTAATGCTGGTCGAAATGGTTGATGAAGCCAAGTACGGGCATATCGTCGATATTGAGCTCGGTGACGGCTCGATACGTCACGGCCAGATTCTACAGGTCGAGAACGATAAAGTACTCGTCCAGGTCTTCGAGGGCACACGGGGTATCGACGTAAACAGGAGCACGGTTCGGTTCTTGGCCAAGCCGTTGGAGCTGGGCGTCTCACCCGATATTTTAGGCAGGGTTTTCAGCGGTCTTGGTGAGCCGAAAGACGATGGCCCCGCCATCATTCCCGATAAACGTCTGGACATTAACAGCAAGCCGATAAATCCCTATGCCCGCAATTATCCGAACGAATTTATCCAGACCGGCATATCTTCAATTGACGGCTTGAATCCACTCGTCCGAGGCCAGAAACTGCCCATATTCTCAGGTGCCGGCCTGCCCCACGACCAGATAACCGCTCAGATAGCCCGGCAGGCAACGATTCTCGGAGAGGGTGAAGAGTTTGCAGTCGTTTTTGCAGCGATGGGAATCACATTCGAGGCGGCACAATTCTTTATCGACGACCTGCATCAGACCGGGGCAATAGAACGTGCGGTGATGTTCGTAAACCTTGCAAATAACCCCGCGATTGAGCGGATAGCGACGCCGAGGTTTGCACTTACCGCCGCCGAGTACCTCGCATACGAGCTGGATATGCACGTGCTGGTAATCTTAAACGATATGACCAACTACTGCGAGGCACTTCGCGAAATCAGCGCAGCCAGAAAAGAGGTCCCCGGCCGAAGAGGGTATCCGGGCTATCTCTATACTGACCTGGCGACGGTCTATGAAAGGGCCGGCCGAATCAAAGAGAAAAAAGGTTCTATTACAATGGTGCCGGTATTGACAATGCCTGAGGATGACAAAACCCACCCGGTGCCGGACCTGACCGGCTATATTACCGAGGGCCAGATAATCCTGTCCCGCCCGTTACACAGAAAGGCCGTCTCGCCGCCGGTTGACGTCTTGCCGAGCCTGTCGCGACTTAAAGATAAGGGCATCGGCGAAGGCAAGACTCGTGAAGACCACGCCGACCTTTACAACCAGCTTTACGCCGCCTATGCCCGCGGTAAAGAATGCCAGGAGCTGGCGACTATTATGGGAGAAGCCGCACTCTCGGAAGAAGATAAGAAATATATGACCTTTGCCAATAAGTTTGAGGCCAGGTACGTTTCGCAGGACTATTATGAAAATCGCTCGGTTGAAACGACCCTCGACCTCGGCTGGGAGCTGCTCAGTATGTTCGAGAACGCCGAGCTAAAGCGTATCGACGTCCAGCTTATAGAAAAGTATATGCCGCGGTTCAGGAAGAAAGAACGTGAATGACGAATTATGTTAGCTAATGCAAATGCGACACGAATGGAATTGTTACGGCTGCGTAAGCGGGTGGCGCTTGCCAGTCGCGGTCATCGTCTGCTCAGTGAAAAAAGAGATGAGATTTCCCGCCAGTTAATTCAGATTGCCAGGGAGATTCAGCCGCTGCGCAAACGTGTTGAAGCTGAACTGTTAGAGACGTGCCGGCGGTTTATGTTGGCACGTGCGACGATGGAGCCGGAAGCTATAAAGGCCGCCCTCGAGGTCCCCACTAAGAAATTCAGCTTAGCTGTAACGTTCGCTAATATAATGAATGTAAGGGTGCCGCATCTGAGTAAGGAAATGGAGGGTGAAATTATATGCTATGGCTTTGCAACCACATCCGGCGAAATGGATGTGGCATTACTGGCACTTGAGCGTGCTTTCGACAGTTTGATTGAGCTGGCTGAGAAGGAAAAGCAGGCCCGCCTTCTTGCTATCGAGCTTCAGATGACCCGCCGGAGGGTCAACGTATTAGAGCACGTCGTCATTCCCGAACTGCACGAGACTATCCGGTTCATTTTCGACAAATTAGCCGAGGCCGAACGCGACAATATTTCCCGCCTAATGAAAATAACCGATATCATTAGAGCGTGAAGTAGAAGCGTGAATCGTGAAACGTATTTCATGACTTGTGGTTCTTCCATCTTGCCTATTCTTTTATTTCACCTAAACGATCAACCGCAAGAAAAATGCTCATACGTAAAGCGCGTACGCCAGTACTTTTCTACCGAAAAGTAATGCCTGGGTATTGATACGCGCTTTACGTACGTCACATCGCACTAAACTTACATCGCGATATGAAATTTACTCAGCTAACAATACTGCGTACTCGAAAAGAATAAGTAGCATTCCTGCTCAAAAACCAAACGCCGAACGCGACAATATCAGCCGGCTTATGAAAATAACGGATATCATTAGAGCATAAATCGGGATTTGGGATTCGCGAATTGTATTTTTAAGTTCGATATTCGCTGTTCGTTGTTTGACATTCTTGAAGGTCATTTTCGTGAAAGCAACAATCCGAATCTCATCATTGCGAGGAGCCCTTCGGCGGAGTTTACCCTGAGCGCAGCCGAATGGGCTCAGAGCCTGTCCTGAACTGAGTGAAGGAATAAACTTCGCGATGAAGAAATCTCTGATTTGGCATTTCGTATTTTGAACGCGCCTGTCAGTCGAAGACCCCTTCCAACAGGGGGAAGCGTGCGTATCCACATACGAATTTATCTACCGCCGCCTCATGTGTCTCGGATTTGTGCTTTGTAATTTCCTCCTTGCTCATTCTTTTGTTTGGCCTTCACAATCAATCGCAAGAAAAAGCTCATACGTAAAGCGCGTACGCGCTTTACGTATACCTTATATGAACGCAAAAATTATTTACATAGTTATGATTAGGTGCTCTGCGGAGATTATTACAAGGCGGAGCAGATTCATTTAGCGTGTTTGGCGACTTTAATTAGACGAAGAATTAGCTCGGCTCGGCCATGGACAGCTATTTTAACGCAAATATGGGCTACATGTGTTCTCGCCGTATTGTAGGTGATATGACACTTTTTTGCGATTTGGTTGTTATTCAGACCCTCACAGACCAACTTTGCGATCTCAGTCTGCCGGGGCGTTAGGTGAAAGCCCCTTTGGATGTGGTTCCATTGTCTTGAGCTAAACATAGTGTGATAATTATAGTAGATTCTGCAAAAAAGTCTGCATTTTTATTGAGAATTTTATAGCCGAATCCAACACAAGTGTTAAAGGGTCGGATATTACTTTAAGTAGGACATAGTACACAAAAAAGTATATACGTAAAGCGCGTACGCGCTTTACGTATTATAATTGTGAATCATTAAAAAGAGCGAAATTCAAAACAAGATCAGTTCTTCGACTCGGCTCAGGGTAAACTCCGAAGTATATCTCGTATTTTCACTTCGATGTCCAACATTCATTGTTCGATACCTGTCCTGAGCACGGTCGAAGGATTCGATATTTTGTGTTAGTTGTTCGATAACAATCAATCGCAGGAAAAATGCTTATACGTAAAGCGCGTACGCCAGTACTTTTCTACCGAAAAGTAAGGCCTGGGTATTGATACGCGCTTTACGTACGTGACATCAAAAACAACTCCAAGTTAAACACTAAAATAATTACGCTTAATTGACCAATACCACCTGAACGCTCACAAAACTCAAAATTCCTGTAGGGCTGTTCTGACTTGTCCCTTCGACCCATTCGACAAAGCTCGGGGCAGGCTGCGCTCAGGGCAGGCTCCTTCGACTGTGCTCCCACCTTCGCTATAGCTACGGAGGGCAAGCAGGGCAAGCTCCTTCGACCGTGTTCAGGGCAGACTCCTTCGACTGCTCTCAGAACAGGCTCCTTCAACCGTGTTCAAGGTAGGCTCTGAGTGAAATAGAAAGAGCTTGTCAAAAGGCTAAACGCCGAACGAGATAACACCAGCCGACTTATGAAAATAATCGATATAATAAGAGCGTAGGTCGTCGCTCGTGACTCGTGAAGCGTATTACGAAATTCGAAGTACGAAGCACGAAACTTTATGATTCATTTACTACAAATTAGCAGGAGCTGAACGCGACAACATCAGCCGCCTAATGAAAATAACCGACATTATAAGAGTGTGATTCGTAGTTTAGGATTCATGAATCGTATTTTCAGTTCGATATTCGATATTTTGTGTTAGTTGTTCGATAAGTTCGATAACAATCAATCGCAGGAAAAATGCTTATACGTAAAGCGCGTACGCGCTTTACGTACGTGACATCAAAAACAACTCCAAGTTAAATACTAAAAAAACTCAAAACTCCTGTACGATTGTTCTGATTTGTCCCTTCGACCCATTCGACAAAGCTCAGGGCAGGCTGCGCTCAGGGCAGGCTCCTTCAACCGTGTTCAGGGTATGCTCCTTCAACCGTGTTCAGGGCAGGCTCCTTCGACCGTGTTCAAGGTAGGCTCTGAGTGAAATAGAAGGAGCTTGTCAAAAGGCTAAACGCCGAACGCGACAATACCTCCCGCCTAATGAAAATAACCGACATCCCCCTCACACTGAATACAGAAAATTTCAAAATTCCAGTAGACAAATCGCCCCGTTAAGTCACTATATTTATAGAGTACGTTAAGACTTGAAGGCCCCGAGTTGACAACGCCAAGTGATAAAACGCTGATTCGGGCTTTGTTTGCCGGCGACAAAGCAGCTTATGAAAAACTTTATGACCGTTACGCGCCGCTGGTTCGGGTTGTCTGTTATGATATGACCGGCAATCTTGCCGACGCCCAAGACCTTGCACAGGACGTATTTATGCGGGCGTATGAAAAATTGGGCCACTTGCGCGATCCGGATCGTTTTGGAAATTGGCTGATTGGAATTGCCCGGCTGCGATGTAAAGAATGGCAGCGTCGTAAGCTGAGGTATCGGGATATGAAACCTGAGTTAAAAAATGTTGCTTCAATTATTGCCGACCCGTCAAATGACGGTCAGATAGAACGGCTTCGAGAAATGATTACAACACTGCCGGAAAAGGAAAGGCTGGCTTTGCATACGTTCTATCTGCAGGGCAGCTCGGCCGAGGCCGCCCGCCGGACGATGGGACTATCGAGGTCAGGATTTTACCGCGTCCTCGAAAGAGCACGCAAACGCCTGGAAAAGTTATTGATTGCCGAACAGGAGAATATCCGATGAAAACGCCGTTGGATAACGATTTGAACAAAGCGTATGAAGCATTTAACCAAGATCACGACCATCTTCGAGAAACGCTTATGGCATCACTGCCCGCTCATTCCAAACAACGCAAGAGCAATAGATTGATTAACCTTGTACAACTATTTATTAGAGGTGACACTATGAAAGTTAGAATAACAAAGTTAGCCGCTGCGGCGGTTATAATTACTGGTGTGTTTGTTGGCCTTTATCTACTTGTAGGGCCAGTCGGCGTTACGACTGTGGGCTGGGCAGATGTGCTCGAAAACATCGAGGCAGCGCGAACAGTGATGTACATTTTTGAGATTGAAAAAGGTGACGTCAAAGAGGTGTTCAAAACCAGAATTAAGGAGCCGTACCTCTGTCGAAAAGATGTAATAGAGAGTCCCTATAAATACAAGGTGGCTATACGTAACGCAAAGAGCAACAAGCGTATGATTTTGTTTCCAAATACAAAAATGGCGGTAATTAATGATGATGAAGGTTCTCCGGGTGATGAAATCCGCGCGTATGAGAGACTAAAAAAAGATTTTCGAGACGGTACTGAGAAGAATCTCGGCCGGGTTAAGTTGAACGGACGTGAGACTATTTGCTTTGAAATTTCCAAAGAGAACAGGAAAATTACCGTCTGGGCGGACCCGGACACTGCTCTTCCGATACAAATCGAGGAAATATCAGACGAAAATGGGAACAGATGGAGGGCATTGAGGAGTGACATTAAGTTTGACATGGAGTTGGATGACCAACTCTTTGTGCTTCCGGCGGATTACTCTCTTGTGGATCTTAAAGCAGGGCGAACACAAACCCCGTTCGAACTGACCGAAAAGCACCTGATTGAAGGATTGGCCGTGTATCCAAAGTATCTGGACGGGAAGTTCTGTACCCGGTACAGGGGCGGAAGACCTTTGACCGAAGAAGTGAGAAAGAAATGTAAAGCAGAGGTGGAGAAGTTCGAGGGCTGGTCGGACGAGGAAGGCAACAAGAGTAACTTTGGCTGTGAATTTATAGAGCGATTGCCTGAAGGCAGTGACTATCAGTACGTGGGTGAAGATGTCAAACTCGGTGATGCAAACACACCTGTGTGCTGGTGGAAACCGCCGGGCTCAAAGACCTATAGAGTAGTCTATGGCGACCTGAGCATACGTGATGTGGAACCGGATGATTTACCTGAGATTCCGTGGCTAACGGAGCAAAAGTGATTTTCCTGATGTTCAGCGGCTGAGAAAGAGGAAGTGATTTTCGCGAGGCCGGGCCGCTCTGATCCGGCCTTTTTTGTGCGCTTTTCAGCCAGGAATCCCCTAAAATTGTGAATTATTCAATTTTCTTTATACCCAAACGGCCGTCTGAATCGTTATATGAGTGGTGAACGTTCATTGCTCATATATGAGATTGTCTTAATGACAGACAGGTTATCCGTGATGAGGCGCAAACAAGAAAGCAGGGATTCTCTGCATAATATCTATGAACAGTATAGAGATAGTTTACTTATTTTGGCTATCGCTCTTTCACATGATGTTAATATTTCAGAAGATGCCGTTCATGATGTTTTTGTTGCTTTCGCCCAGATACTGGACAGCTTCAAACTCACGGGGGGTCTGAAAGCTTACCTGTCTAAATGCGTTGCTAATCGTGTTCGTGACATGATGCGGAAGAAGCAAAGCCGGACAAAGGCTACAAGTTTGCAGCAGAATTGCTTGATGACATTAGATTTGAGAGACCCGGGTCAGCTCATCGTTTGCAACGAAGAACTACAACTGTTAATTTCAGCATTAGCCAGGCTGCCGTATGAGCAAAGAGAAGTGATTGTGTTACATATACATGGTCAGATGCGATTTAGACTTATCGCTAAATCCTTGGGCATCTCTGTCAATACAGTTAAGGGTCGATACAGGTATGGAATTCAAAAAATGCGTTCGATCTTAAATAGTGAGATATAAAAATGAGCTCAGCAAAAAAGATAAAGAAATTGTTTGCTAAATCAGGCCTCACGGTCAACTCGAAAATCGATGACAGGATTATCAATGACGCTTTAACAGCGTTCGACAAATCTGAAAAGACACAATCAGTTTCTTCTGAGCCAAAAATATGGAGACTTATCATGAAAAGTAAAATAACAAAAATAACTGCCGCGGCAGTGATAATTATTGCAGTCTTTATCGCCATACATCAGTTCGGTGGTTCTATTGATGGTGCAACTGTGGCCTGGGCGGATGTGCTTGAAAATATGGAAGCGGCACAGACTGTGACATTTACATTCGAGTACGAGCGACAGTACGAAGATGGTGAGTACTGCTGGGGAAAGGGCACGACCAGGATTAAGGGATCGTATCGCCGAGCCGATGCAACAGGTGGCCATCGTTATCAGGATGGGCCGCCTCACGAAGAAACAACAATCTCGATAATGGATCTAAGCCGCCAGAATCAGTTCGTGCTCCTCTACCCTCCGCAAAAGTGGGCTTACTTTGCTCCGGATCACGGTGGCAACGATACACTGCTCACCTATGATGGCCTCAAGAAGGATTTTCGAGATGGAACTGAAGAATCATTGGGCAGAGTAAAGATTGACGGCCGGGATGCTGTCTGTTTCAGGATTTCCAAAGATGACAAGGAAATCACCGTCTGGGCCGACCCCGACTCCGCTCTGCCAATAAAAATAGAGCGGACCGCCGATGAAAGAATAGACAAGACCGTCTTGAGCGACATCGCCTTCGACGTGGAACTGGACGATGAGCTTTTCGATATGACCCTGCCGGACGACTATGTTGTCACAAACATGGAAACCGAAGAGTGCCGCGTTCCGTTTGAGTTGACGGAGAAGCACCTTATCGAAGGATTGACAGTGAACGCCAATGCCCTGGGCGGGAAATTCCCTACCTTGTACAAGGGGGGGCGACGCGGCAAAGAAGCGTTCGAGAAGTACATAGCTGAAACGAGGGAGATGTCTGAGCCCTCCATGGAGGACAAGTTCAAACCTTCGCTGGGTATTGAGTTTGTAAAACGCTTGCCGGAAGGCAGTGACTATCAATACGTTGGTGAAGATGTTAAACTCGGCGATGCGAACACCCCTGCATGCTGGTGGAAACCGCTAGGCTCAAAAACCTATAGAGTAGTCTACGGCGACCTGAGCATACGAGATATCGAGCCGAGTGATTTACCTGAGGTTCCGTGGCTAACGGAAAATAAGTGATTCTGGCGGGGCCGGGCTGTTCTGGCTCGGCCCGCTTTTTTGCGATTTTGTGAAGAAAATTAACTTTTAAGTTTTTTAACCTTTTGCCACAGCAACTCGCTTAACTCCTTTATCCCGGAGCCGGTGACCGCTGAGATTGGGTGGACCTCTTTATTTAGCTTTTCTGTCAAATCATTTACGATTTTCCCATCCGGGTCAAGGTCTGTTTTATTGGCGATGATAACTTCCTGTTTTCCAGCCAGGGCCTTGCTGTACTGCTCTAATTCGTGGCGTATTGCATTGTAATTCTCCACCGGGTCGGAACCATCCATCGGCATAATATCAATTATGTGGGCCAGGATTGTAGTTCTTTCTATGTGCTTAAGGAATTCGTAGCCGAGCCCTGCTCCGCTGTGGGCTCCTTCGATAAGGCCGGGGATGTCGGCCATTACGAATCGACGAAAATCGCTCAATTCGACAATGCCGAGCACCGGCTCGACCGTTGTGAAGGGATAGTCGGCGATTTTCGGCCTGGCCGCTGAGCAGCGGGAGATGAGCGTGCTTTTGCCGGCGTTCGGCATACCGACCAGGCCCACGTCGGCGATGAGTTTTAATTCCAGCCGGATATTTCTTTCCTGGCCTTTTTTGCCGGCTTCGGCATTTCTTGGCGTTTGATTTATTGATGTTGCAAAGGCCTTATTGCCTCTCCCGCCTTTTCCGCCGCGACAGACACATACCTTCAGTCCAATCTCGTTAAGGTCTTTGAGAAGTAAATCCAGTTCGATATCGTAAATTAGTGTGCCCGGCGGGACTTTGATTGTCAGGTCCTGGCCGTTTGCTCCATGTTTGTTGTTACCTGAACCGGGCTGACCTTTCTGGGCCTTCCAGTGGTGTTTGCCGGCGAAGTCTAATAATGTATCGAGATTTTTGACGGCCTGGAAAAAAACGTCGCCCCCTCTGCCCCCATCGCCGCCGTCCGGCCCGCCTTTGGGGATGAACTTTTCGCGCCGGAAGCTGATGCACCCGTGGCCGCCGTCGCCTGCCTTAGCCTGGATTTGTGCCTCGTCGATAAACATAGTTCTCGTATTGCGTATTGCGTATATCGTATTGCGTATTGTATATAAAAAAAGGATGGCGTAAAACCATCCTACTTGCTTTACCAGGTATTTTTAGGTTTTTGTCAGACTACGTGGACTTTTCGGCCCTGGAAACGCACATGTCCGTCTGCGGTGGCGAATAACGTATAGTCTCTGCCCATACCGACATTACAGCCGGCGAAGAACTTTGTCCCGCACTGGCGGACGATGATTGAGCCGGCGGAAGCATGCTGGCCGCCGAACAGCTTTACGCCTCTGTACTGCGGATTGCTGTCTCTGCCGTTCCTCGAAGAGCCTTGTCCCTTTTTATGTGCCATAATTAGATACCTCTAATTAACACTAACCTGAAATTGACAATTTATCCAAAACACAATTCTAATCGTTCCTTTCGGGATTGTCCAGAATTATTTTTTTTGGTTTGTTGAAATGGGCCGGATTTTCTGGCAAGCGATTTTAAGTTCATTTTGGCCTTTCGGAAATTGGCCCATTCCCTTCGATTACACTCAGGGTAAACTCACTGCGCTCAGGACAGGCTTTGATTGGGTTTGAATTGGGTTTGTTTTTTTGGGCCGGA
>JAIVYN010000105.1:0-12383 GCA_048635425.1 Candidatus Aegiribacteria sp. | reverse complement strand
GATGGCCGTTAGAACCGCCTTAATTATGGAAAATATCTCACTACTGGTTACGCTGCGTAGCTTTTGTCGGTGATAAAGAAAGTATGTTACCACCTCGGCAAGCTGTTCAGCAATGTATACATCCGCCTGCCCAATCTTACCAAGAGCGTTATTGATAGTCCCCATCACTTTGGTGTGCGAGTATTCCTCGAGGCTGCCATCGGCTTTTATGACCTTAAGCTGCGTTTGCATCACCTTCTTTTTGCCTCCATGCAAAAGTTGCCAATAAAAAGTGAAAGGTTATTCTTTTCAAAGTATGTCTAATTTCCATCTTGCAGAACCCTTGTTACCAATCAAAGAGTATCTGCCGGCCGCTGGGCTCAGTTTCGGTAATTACCTGACTGACTTCCTTAATCAATTCACCTGCATCCCTGAAGTCACGATAGACACTTGCAAAACGAATATACGCCACCTTATCAACCCTGCGAAGCTGTTTCATTACTCTTTCACCGATAATAGCTGATGAGACCTCCTTGTCGAAATTCCGGAATATATTTTCCTCAGCCTTGTCGGCTATTTGTCGAATCTGCTCCGTCGAGACAGGTCTCTTATAACAGGCCTTTTGCAAACCGCTGATGATTTTCTCTCTGTCATAAGGGACCCGAGAGTTATCTTTTTTCACCACGTAGAGCTTAAAGCTTTCGCCTATCTTCTCATACGTGGTAAAACGCCTTTTACACATCAGGCATTGACGCCGGCGCCTGATCACTCTTCCGCCATCGCTTGAACGCGAATCAACAACTTTATCTCGGTCTTCCTTGCAAAAGGGACATCTCATTTCGTATCCGCCTGTTGGAAGCGGACCTTTCGGTCTCGCATCTCATACTGCATATTGTGTTTGAGATACACTTTTGACCTCGTGATTCACAACTTGCAAGTTGGCTATCCGTCCCGTGCAAACCCTTGACGGGCGGGTACACTCTTCGAAGCCCATCAAGATAACACTACATATAGTTAGCTTATCTATTCTACACCCAACATATAGTATGTCAAAAGAATTTTTCATATAGGCCGTCAATCTTTCTGAATCAGGAGCTGTTAAATTTGATTTTGCTGCTCTTAATTTATGGCTTGATAAACACTAACGAGAAAAGACAAGAAAAACTCAAATCTTTTTTACCGGTGTTTTTTTATTAAAAAAAGGCCTCTGCGCAGAGAACGCAGAGGCCAACTCGGAAAGAAACTTATATGCACCCCCCTTAGGTCTGGTATAAAGCCTTCACGTAATGTGAAAGCTTTATTAGCATCAATTCTGCTCTTTCCTATGTGCTACAATTAAAGTCTAATATAAAAACCTTAAAGAGACAAATCGATACAGCTACTTTTTTTACTTTTTTTACGGCCCGATAAAACTAAGAGCTTATCCGAATAACCGGATCGTTATGAGGCCGAGCGAAAAGTCCGAGGCCAAGGCGACAGGCCAAAAATGCTCGGAGGCGTGGTTTTCTCCACGTTGAGAACATTTTTGGCCGACAACGCAGGCATCGGGCTTTGCAGCCGGCCGCAATAGAGCGGGTTATTGGGATAGGCTCTAAATGCGTCTAACAAAATGAACCGATTGTCACCTATTCACTGTTTTTCGCCTTGTTACTGTCTGGTTAGATCTCTTCGATTTTGGCCTTATTTTTCAGACCATCTATAAACTCATCGATAGCTTTTCCTCGCATCTGTTCCTTAAGTGTTTCCTCTATCCCACCCTTTACTTCTTTAAGCTCAGACACAGCGGCCGGCTTTCTGTCATACACCTTGGCTATATGGAAGCCGAAACGGGTGCGAAAAACGTCACTAATCTCTCCGAGGCCCAAATTAAAAACTACGTCCTCGAACTCTTCTACCATTTGCCCTCTCATAACATAGCCTAAGTCACCACCACTGTCGGCGCAATCGGTATGTTTATCAACCACTACCTCAAAAGCTGAACCGTCTTTCAATTCATCATGTGCCTCTTTTATCGCATTATAAGCAGTCTCTTCGTCCGTCTGCCAGTTCACATATTTTACTATATGGGCCACTCTGGCTTGCTCACCGGATTTGAACTGTTCCTTATTTTCCTCATAGTATTCCTGGATGGCAGCTTGCGACGGCCCCGGTAAATCTTTGCAGGCTTCGTTCAGCCTCTGCTCAACTCTCATCTGCATTCGGATATACTCTTTGATATCTTCATCATCCTTGAGGCCAAGTACTTTGTAGAGTTGCTCCTGGTCTGCGTATTGCTCTTTAAGCTTGGCCAAAGCAGATTCGATTTGTGCTTCCGGAATGTTCTCACCGTTCTCCTTTGCTTCCTGATTGATTAAAATCCTTTCAATCACATTTTCTCTGGACCAGTCAGCCAGTTGAGCTTCACGCTCTTTGGGGTCCTGGTCGGCAAACACTCGTTCATAATCCGGCCTTAAGCGTTCGACTTCCTGCTTTATCGCCGAGTCTTCAATTTTTTCACCGTTAACAATTATAGCCATTTTTCACCTTTCATATCGTTTCTGTCGTATTGTGTATTGTGCTCAAAAAAAGTTCCGATTTGATATTCGATACTCCATCTAACCGCCTTTTGCCTTTGCGTACCAGTCTGGGTCTTGTGCTAATTTTTCCCTTGTCTCTAATGTCATCATCTCAAAAGCAGGATGAGTGCTCTCCCACGCCCGCTCGCGAAATGAGCTTTGCCGCATCTTTTCTATCTCTGGGGCAACCTCATCAAAATAACTACCGTAAATATGCAGCGAATCGCTTATGTCAACATACCTGCCCACACTTACCGGCTCACCTCTGTTTTTGGCTATGCCCTCGGCGATTATTTTTTGAAGATCGGTGAGTGCATAGACATTCATAAACCATGCCTTGTAGAGGTCTCTGCTGCGCCAGTGTGTGTTCATATTAAGCGAAAGCCGGCCCGCTTGGTTTGCTACTAACCGGCACCATATTCTCTGAAGGCAGGGCGGGTCATCTGTCACCGGGTCTGCCGTCGGCATCCAGGTTATCGCCTGAGCCCTGCGGCTGTGCCCGGCCTGCGAGAGATAATCGATAATATACTGAATCTGATTTACTGCCCTGAGTGGCTTCGGAGAATCAGCGTCTCGTATATCTTCCACCGGACAATATGAAAACAGACGTTCGTGATATGTATAAGTCCACTTACCCGCAGCAGGGTCAATCCAATGGTCGTGGATACCGTTGACCACTTCCTGCCGATATGATTCAAGCTCCTCAGGCCCACCCGGAAAGTTCTTGTGAATCCTCGGCTCGTTGAATGGGTCGGTAACGGTAATCATAACGGTTGCGTCTCTGCTCGGCGGGTCCTGGGGCTTATCGTACTGGGTCTTGACCTCAAAGCCCTTGTCCCAAACAGCTAAGACAGCCTTCTCCCACGCCTGGGGCAGAAAATCTGCGGTTATCGAAATCACAGGTATATTGGCAACCGATGCGGTGCTGCTCATATAAACATTCCTCCACGAATCTTTTCTATTTATCCTTACTTCAAATTTCCAAGGTCAATTTCTTCTTTGGTTATATTGTACATTTTATGGTAGCGCTCCGGTATGTCAGCGAGCATCCTCTTGGCCTCGAAAGCGTATTTGCTGTCCGGCCACCTCCGGATTATCTCCCTGCAGTGGTCAACCATCTTCTTGTACCCTAACCTTATACCCGGCAGTCGCCCCATCTTTCTTTCCTGAATAGCCAGGTTAAAGAGTCTCAGCGCCTGAATGTCCTCTATCTCGCTGAGCTTCTTAAATTCAGGCTTCGGCGGCGCGACCGGCGTGGTCTGTTGCACCAAAGGGGCTGTGGCCGGCGGCTCTTTATACTGCGGCTCAGCACGTAATCTCTTGTCGTCCTCTTCCCACTGGTCATAAACGGTCTTTTGAGGCTCTTTAGGTTCCGAATCAGTGCCGGACGTAAAAACAGTAATCAGGATAATCACACCCATAACGAGAACAGCCAACCCTGCTATTTTCAGCCAGAATGTATTCATAATTATCCCACCCCTTTACCAATTGACAATTGATTATTGAATATTGATTATTTATAATCAACTATAAATACCAGGCTTGGAACTCCAATTTTGTGCCTTGTATCTTAAATAAATAGTAAATAATAAATAGTAAATAGTCAATCTTAAATGTTCACAGGGCTAATAGAGGCTGTTCGCACAGTAATGTCGGTTCGACGAAGCGAAAACGCAATGCTGCTGAGCGTAGATTTAGGCGAGCTGGCCGACGACAGCAAAATCGGCGATAGTATAGCCATAAGCGGGGTCTGTCTGACTATTGCCAGGCTCGAAGGCGGCATTGCGACTTTCGAGCTCAGCGGCGAAACATTGGCAAGATCAACTCTGGACAAATTAAAGCACTCATCGCAGGTCAACGTCGAGCGTGCTATCAAAGCTGCGGACCGATTTGGCGGACACTTTGTCCAGGGGCACATTGACGGCACAGCAACAATAAAAGCAATCGACAAACGCGGCCTATTTGCCGATATGAAGTTTGCTGCCGAGCCCGGATTACTAAATGCGATGGTGGTCAAGGGCTCGGTCGCCGTGGACGGAATTTCTTTGACGATAGCCGGTATCGACCAGAACAGTTTCTCCGTCGCCCTAATACCCGAAACATTGAACAAAACTACACTAAGTAAAGTAAAAATTGGTGATGAGGTAAATATCGAAACTGATATAATAGTAAAGACGATAAAAACACAACTTGAGAAGATTTTGCCACAGAAGCAGTCCCTAACAGCCGAAAAACTAAGAGAATTAGGCTTTTAAACAGCACAAGCTCTGTACTGCACGCTGAACGTTATTATGAAAACTAACGGCAATAATTCGATAGCTGAACAGATGGTCATCGGCATAACGATGGGCGATGCCGCCGGTATCGGGCCGGAGATTATTGTCAAGGCGCTGGCCGAGACAAATATCCGGCGGGCTGCGAAATTCATTATCTTCGGTATGAACGAACAGCTTTGCTACGCCGCCGACGCCGCTGAGATTGAGCCGTTCTGGGGCAGGCATCAGCACGAAAAAATCAGCCGGGAATATCCGTATAAAGTTGTTGTCGCTGATTACGATGAGTATTCCGTTCCGTCCTGGGTCAAAGGTCCCAGTAACGTAGCCGGTGAGGCGTCCATAAGGTTTTGCCTTGATGCCATTGACGCTGCGCGAGAAGGTATTATAGATGCCGTAGTAACCGCGCCCATCAGTAAAACAAGCTGGAAGCTGACCGGCGCTGAATGGCCCGGCCACACCGAAATGTTAGCAGATCGCTGCAAATCCAAACGAAAGGTGATGATGTTTATCACCGGTCAGTTAAAACTGGCGCTGGCAACAATTCACGAGGCGCTGTTTGATGTCAGGCACAAGTTTACCATTGGCTGCGTCTTCGAGCCGATAGATTTATTAGATACGGCATTGAAAGAATATTTTCACATTGACAATCCCAAGATCGGCGTTGCCGCGTTAAATCCACACGCCGGCGAGGGCGGTCAATTCGGCGATGAAGAACAGCGCATAATATCACCTGCTATTTCATTGGCACAACACCAGGGTATAAACTGTCTCGGGCCATTCCCGGCCGACACCCTCTTTTTGCGGGCCGTCCGCGGCGAATTCGACGGCGTCGTCGCAATGTATCACGACCAGGGTATGATTCCTGTAAAGCTGCTCAATTTCGAGCAGGCGGTCAATGTAACCATCGGGATACCGATTATAAGAACATCACCTGCTCACGGAACAGCTTTCGACATCGCAGGCCAAAACATTGCCGAGTCAACCGGCATGAAATCAGCCATAACCACTGCAATACAAATGGCCAAAACAAAGAAGGCTCATCAACTTGCTCACGCCAACACAACGAACACCTAAAGCCAATGCAGACAAAAAGGCAAATCCAGCAGTTGCTTGTCTCGGCAGGCGTCCGTCCGAACAAACGGCTCGGCCAGCACTTTCTCATCGACCTGAATCTGATGCGACTGCTGGTCGATTCGGCGAATATTAACAATAACGATATTGTGCTCGAGGTCGGCTGCGGCACAGGTTCTTTAACTGAGGCCCTAATCGAAAAAGCCGGTATGGTCATTGCTGTTGAGCTTGACTGGACACTGGCCGAAATCACAAAAAGCCGGCTCGCAAATGTGGAAAACATCGAGCTTATCAACACTGATATTCTTGAAAACAAAAACACCCTCAGCAATACTGTTACAAACGCACTGGAGTCGGCTCGTAAAAAATATCATGGCCGAATCCTGTTAGTGGCAAATCTGCCTTACAACGTCGCCTCGCCGACAATGCTGAATCTGGTTACAGGTCCCAGAGCAGCAGACGCTATGTACGTTACCGTCCAAAAGGAAGTTGCCGACCGAATGACGGCCGTCCCGGCTTCCAGTGATTACGGCGCCCTGAGTATCTTCTTGAGTGCTGCCGGCGATGTAAAAACTATACGGATTTTGAAGCCGACGATCTTTTGGCCTCAGCCACAGGTTGATTCGGCAATGGTCAGCTTTGTCTGCGACCAGGAAAAGTTAAAGCGTATTGAGAATATGGAGCTCTTCAGTCAGACCGTACATCTTTTTATGGGTCATCGCCGTAAAACTCTTATGGCCTGCAGCAAATTGGCCCGTGGCAAACTCGCAAAAATTGACAATTGGCCCGAAATCTTTGAGCGATGTTCCATAAATCCAGCACAACGTCCCGAACAATTCGGCGCCGAAGACTACATCGCTATCGCAAACTTGTCCTCCAGCATTCTTACGAATACCTGACTCGACAATGGGTCACTTTATATTACCAAGTATCAAATAATCAATATTTGCGAAAAAATGAGGTTTTTGGTAAATTCCATTGAGTTGATATTCTATTCTACCCCCGGTTATGAACGTATCGAAACAGACAGGTTACCCTCTTATAAACTACCCGACGTTTTTAATATATTTCAATCAAATTTTAATCTTGCAGAAATTTCAGATTTGGTGTATAATATTGCATCCGGTAATATCGAGCTAAAGTAGTGTAAAAATGCTGAATTAATGGAACAAAGTGCTGTTCTTGCGCATCTTGAAGAACAGATATAGGTAGAGTGTCTTTAGAGATGAGGAGTGTTATTATGAGCAGACGGAAAGGTTTTACCCTAATCGAGCTTTTGGTGGTGATTGCTATCATAGCATTATTGATGGCAATATTGATGCCGGCACTGGCCCGGGTAAAGGAACAGGCCAGAGCAGTTGCCTGCCTGGCAAACCTCAAACAGTGGAACTATATCTTTGAGTTCTATATGGATGAAAATGACGGCAAATTCTTTAGCGGTTTTGGAGATAACACTTATTGGTGGATAGCGCAATTGTCACATCGCTATCAAAGCCGTATCCAAAACAAGATATGGTTCTGCCCGACGGCCACGAAACCTTTGATTGATGAGAGTGGCAATCGCGGGCGGCTCAATAACCTCTCTGCCTGGGGCATCTTTACCTCCGGCCACAGTAACCTCACACCGGACGGTATCGCGGGCAGCTATGGCTTAAATAGCTATCTGCTTGACACACCAGCACCGCCGGGCCACACATTTGAGAATGGCATTCAGGGCGACAATTTCTTCAAAACTCCGAGGGTTCAGGGCGCAGGCAATATTCCGCTTTTAGTAGATGCCCTGCGTTTCGACGTATGGCCGCAGGAAATAGAGCTGCCTGCAGCCTTTGAGGACTCGGCCTGGACCGCCAATCACATGGGACGCTGCTGCGTCAACCGGCACGATGGGTATGTAGGCTGCTCATTCGCTGATTTCTCGGCGAGAAAGGTAGGATTAAAAGAGCTGTGGGTGTTGAAATGGCATAAGAGGTTCAACACATCGGGTCCTTATACCATAGCCGGTGGTGTCCAGTCGAGCGACTGGCCGGCGTGGATAAGGCCTTACAGAGACTACTGAAAATGACTATTACGCATAAAGGGTCGGGCTTTTAGGCTCAGCCGTTCTTGCTGAATAATATTATTAAGAAACTTATTTTTTTGGCACAGTAAAAGAAAGGTGTTTTTATGCGCAGAAAAATAGGATTCACACTAATCGAGCTTTTAGTGGTAATTGCTATCATTGCAGTATTGATGGCCATCTTGATGCCGGCTCTAAATCGGGCCAGGGAACAGGGCAAACGTTCGACCTGCCTGAGCAATCTCAAGCAGTTGACCCTTGCCTGGATTATGTATGCCGATGACAACGACGACAATCTCATCAACGGCGATACCGGGGAGTACGGCATACATCAGAATGAGACTCCCTGGGTACTCGCTGATTGGCGCTCCGGTATGAGTGTAGATCAAAAAAGAGATGCTATCCTGAACGGGGCCTTGTGGCCATACGTCAAGATCTTGAAAATTTACAAATGCCCGACCGTTAACAATATCGTTCGTTCAGGCGCTCAGGAAGAAATGTTGCGGACGTACTCTGTGTCTGATTCTATGAATTGTAAGAACTGGGACAGCATGGGTGCGGAGATGATTAAAAAAAGAATGGAAATTCCCAACCCTGCCTACAGGATAGTCTTTCTTGATGATGGCGGTACAATAACTTCTGCTCTGGGTGGTTGGACGGTTTATGTTAAGCAGGAGCAGTGGTGGGACCCGCCGCCGGTTCGGCACGGTGACGGAACGACCTTTTCTTTTGCAGACGGGCACAGTGAATATCACAAATGGAGAGACCCGCGTACAATTGAGTTCGGCAAGCGGGTACCGCCGACGGCCTTCTCCGGGACACAAGCCGGCAATGAGGATCTTCACTGGGCCGCCGTGGCTATGTGGGGTAAAGCGGCGAGAGAATAGGATTTACACACAGCAGTCACGGCCACAGGCGTGTTTCTTGTGCTAATTGGTTCTTTGGAAAAAGGCGTTTCTTTGGAGGAAAGGAGATAAATCAGTTATGTCCATAAGAAAAGGATTCACGCTAATAGAACTTTTGGTAGTGATCGCCATCATTGCATTGTTAATGGCGATATTGATGCCGTCACTACAGCGGGTGAGGAAACAGGCAAGAGGAGTAGCTTGTCAGTCTAACCTTAGACAATGGGGCACTATCTTTGCAATGTACACGGGCGACAACGAGGGCTATTTCCCCGAACGCAGGAGTGGAGGTAGCGCTTACGGGCGCTGGATGGATTCAATGCGGGAATACTATATTACCACCGAAGACATACGCTGCTGTCCGGTAGCCAAAAAAATCGCCAACCCGGACATGACACAGCCGATCGATTGGTGGGGCAGCACGTTTATCTCCTGGGGAAAGATCCCGGGCTGGGATGCCGGAGGACAGCGTACAATAGGTTATTACGGCAGCTACGGGGTAAATGGCTATATATATGTGCCGGTGGGTGATAACATTTATGGAAAAGCGATTGATAGATTCTGGAGAACTATTAACGTCAAAGGCGGCAATAATATACCTATGTTCCTGGATTGCTATTTCTGGTGCGGTTGGCCGGATGATGATGACACCCCTCCGGAATACGATGGCCATCAACTCCGCCCTGACGAAAATGCCATGAACCGTTTCTGCCTCAACCGCCACGAGGGACATGTAAATATCGTTTTTATGGACTATCACGTCCAGAAAGTAGGGCTTAAACAGTTGTGGACATTAAAGTGGTCTCGTGATTTCAACCTGATTAATCCCTGGACCATCGCCGGCGGCGTCCTGCCGGCTGACTGGCCCAATTGGATGAGTTCTTTTAAAGACTAATGAAATCAGTAACTGGCGATTGGTAATTGATTATTATTAGTCATTTACTAATTTGAAAGGAGTACCATTATGAACAAACGAAGTGGGTTTACCTTGATAGAGCTGTTGGTGGTAATCGCCATCATCGCGATATTGATGGCGATATTGATGCCGGCGCTGCAACGCGTTAAGGAACAGGCAAGGGAAATAAGTTGCAGGGCTAACTTGCGTCAATACGGCATAGTACAGGCCTTATATTTGGACGACCATGATGACCGTTATCCTTATTCATGGACTTCACTCGTCGCAAATGAGCATCCTGTGGGCGGGTACGAGCGTTACTGTCGATGGCACGACCCGAGATATCCGCCTGACGGCCCGTTGTGGCCCTATCTGGCGGAAAAGAAAGTCAATCTCTGCCCATCGTTCAAAGTCCTTGCCAAGTCCGAGGGCACAAGGCACCCCAGCCACGACCCTTCCATACCGGTTATTCCTCAATACAGTTACAGCATGAACTCCTGGTTAGGCTCGAAGTCAGGGGACCCGGGCGGTTCTTCTCGAACAGACTCCAAGGGACGCGGCGGAATTCATAAACGTTCCGAGATAACAAGAAGTAAATCGGAGGTATTTTTCTTCGCTGAAGAGAATATGTGGACGAGGCCGGGCAATTCAAATGTGCTCAACGACAACGCCTTGTGTCCCGACGGCCGCGATTGGTTCGGCACCTTCCACAGTGCATCGAGCGCAGACCTCAATGCCGGCACAATCAATGCGGTTTTTGTGGACGCCCATGTCGAAGAAGTGCGATCGGCCCTAAAAGCAAACACCAGTGACAGGTCGGAAATGGAGTTCGGCATGTTCGAGAAACACGGCTGGCCGAACAAACAGCCTTTTCAATAATGGGCCACCTCCCACCCTTTGTTAGTTTGTCAGAGTGAATAACTGAGATTATCGCTATTTTGTGTCTTCCATAAAATCGGCCAGTTTAAGTAAAGTAATGAAATGGTAAGATATAAAAGGGGACAATTATGAACAAACGAAGGGGGTTTACCTTGATAGAGCTGTTGGTCGTCATCGCCATCATCGCGGTATTAATGGCGATATTGATGCCGGCACTGCAGCGCGTTAAGGAACAGGCGAGGGAAATAAGTTGCAGGGCTAACTTGCGTCAATACGGTATAGTACAACACATGTATTTGGACGACAATGACGACCGCTATCCTTATTCATGGACCTCGCTCGTCACGAATGAGCATCCTGTGGGCGGCTACCAGCGTTCTTGTCGATGGCACGACCCGAGATACCCACCTGATGGCCCGTTGTGGCCCTATCTAAAAGAGAAGAAAATCAATCTTTGCCCATCGTTCAAAGTAATTGCCAAGTCAGAGGGCACAAGGCATCCCGGCCACGACCCTTCCATACCGGTTATTCCTCAATACAGTTACAGCATGAACTCCTGGTTAGGCTCAAAGAGCGGTGACCCAGGTGGCTCTTCCGCAACAGATTCAACCGGACGCGGCGGGATTCATAAACGTTCCGAAATAACAAGGAGCAAAGCGGAGGTATTTTTCTTCACTGCCGAGAACATGTGGTTAAGGCCCGGCTGCAGCTGGGTGCTCAATGACAACGCCTTGTGTCCCGATGGTCGCGATTGGTTCGGCACCTTCCATGGTACCTCGCAGGGAAACTTAAATGCCGGCACAATCAATGCGGTTTTTGTGGATGCACACGTCCAGGAAGTGAGGTCGGCCCTAAAAGAAGACACCAGTGACAGGTCGGAAATGGAGTTCGGTAGATTCGAGAAATACGGCTGGCCCCACAAACAGCCGTTTCAATAATCTCGATTTTCGATTCTCGATACTGGATACTCGTCGAGCATCGAGCATCCAACACCGGATATCGAGTTATATAATTGCTGTTTTATGCCTGTGGCTGTGGCATTCGATGTTCACCGCCACCGGAAGCGACGCAATATGGCACGCAGCCGTCTCGATAAGAACAGCCAAAGCGGTTGTATCACCGCCGAGCCCCTGCGGACCTAAGCCGAGCGCATTGATTCTCGAAAGCAAATCCACTTCGAGCTCAGCGTAAAATTCATCGCCATTCTTCTCGTCCAGATTCCGGCACAGTGCCTTTTTGCTCAGCAGACAGCTTAGTTCAAAATCGCCCCCAATCCCTACCCCAACGACAAACGGCGGACATGCATCGGCGCCGGCAGAGCTGACAACATCAACAATCCAATCAATTATTTGCCCCTTTTCTGCTGTGGGCCTGAACATCTTGAACCGGCTCTTATTCTCACAACCGCCGCCTTTGGTCATGACGGTCAGCTTCAACTTATCGCCCGGCACAATCACATGATGGATTATAGCAGGTGTATTATAAGACTCAAGACCACAGACACCAGACCACAGACCAGAATCCTTTGTCTTTAGTCTTGAGTCTTGAGTCTTGAGTCTTGTGTCTTTTCTTCTTAGAGGGTCGGCTACAACGCTTTTTCGTAGATGACCTTTTTGGAAGCCTGCCGCGACGCCTGCGTTGATTGCATCGAACAATGTCGCTTGCGCCTGGTCGGCAGGGGAGTGAACCGCCACTTCAGAACCCTGCTCCACAAAGACCACGGCAAGCCCCGTATCCTGACATAAAGGTATCTTTTCGTCTGCTGCT